>NZ_LVYZ01000002.1:0-332336 GCF_001909095.1 Paenibacillus sp. P46E | reverse complement strand
TGCACGAAGGCAGCCGGAGATCGGGAAGTGGTTGTTAGTTTGGAACGACTGCGTTACCAAAAGCAGGCTCGGGAGATCTTGCGAAGTGAGGAAGGTTACGGCCTGGCCGTACGCCGAATGACGGAACCGGAAAGTGAATTTGGACAACTGAAAAATAACCGGGGCTTCCGGCGCTTTCTGCTTCGCGGCATGGAAAAAGTGACGCTTGAGGTCGGTTGGCTTTGCCTTGCCCACAATCTCTTGAAGCAAGCTGCAAATGACCAAAAACAAAGAGCAACATTTCTCCAGTGACGGGAGAAATGTTGCTCTTTTGACCTTTTTACGGTTTTGAAAATGAGAAGGGTTTGTCTCTACTCGTAGAAAACTACTTTTGGGACAGCCCCGTAACTGCAGGACTGCTATCTGGTTTGCAGGCAGAGTATATATTGCAATCTGGATTTGATTTCCTTTTGCCATTTCAAATCTCCAACTTTTACAGCAAGATTGAGCAGATCCAAATAATCGTCAACCTTTAGTGTCGTCCGGGTAGTGGCTGCGTTCATGGGTGTTCAGTCTCCTTTACTCCAATAATGATAATCATTATCAACTGTTAATGCTATTATCCACATTTTTTATCTAAAAAGCAATATAAAAAATAAAAGACTTCAATTTTTTGTTTTAGGTGTACTTAGAGGATTTGCATAATTTATCGCAGTTGCAGAGGCCGCTTGCAGGAAACATACCGATTTTTGTCGAATAGAGCTTGATATAAACGATAGCGTGAAGCATAAAAATTCTTATATTTTGGTAAAGGAGAATTGCGATGAAGCGGTGTAAATTCTTGCTTCTAATTAGCATTGTGCTCATGCTTGCGCCCCCTGCATCCGCTCACGCCGAAAGACAGGAAATCCGATACCAGGCAGAACTCGACTATCCGCCATACAAGTATATACAGAACGGATACCTGACCGGCTTCGACATTAACCTGACGAGTATGATTTTTGAGAATCGGGAATATCTGATTCACTACAGTACTGGCGAATGGGAGGATACATACAAACGGCTGACGCGGGGAGAAATTGATACAACAGGCCTTATGGCCATAACTGAGGAACGGAAGAAGGAGATCCTGTTCTCGAAGCCTGTACTCAAAAGCTATATATCCGTATATTCCCGTCAGGCGCTCCGAGAAGACATTAAGCTAAGCACCCTGAAGAATTACATAGTCGGCGTCGGCAAGGACCAATATTCCGAGACCGTTCTTCGCAATAAAACAGATGCCTCACAATACATAGAATATGCTACAGTACCAGAAGCGCTGGAAGCGCTGCGGAAAGGCGAGATTGACCTGCTCTTTGAGAATCAGGGAGTGGTAGACTATTTAATCGTTGAGCAGGGCTTGACCGGCAATATCGTCCGTAAATTGAGTGATCTATACCCTTTAGATGTCGCTTTTGGCGTCAGCAAGTCTAAGCCTCAGCTCGTCTCTTATATTAATGGCCGGCTGGACCGGCTAGAGCGGTCGGGGGCTTATGAAGAGCTGTACCAGCAATATTTTTTCAACCATTCCGATAATTTCAGATCGATGATTCGCGGCCGGATGATATCCGGAATTGTCATTGGTATATTACTCCTGGCCACCGTGATTGCTGCGCTCAGAGTCTATATCAGGCATCTCCGGCGGACCATTCATTCGGAACAGGAATTCTTCGGGGATGTCATTGAGCACAGCGGCATGATTGTATGGGCGGTACATGGGGATAAGCGGGTTGTGAAATTCAATCACTATGCGGCAGCAATGACCGGACTTAGCGGGAAGGATGTGCTGGATGTGAGCCTCGAGAAGATTACGGGGCTTGATGGAGGGACGGAAATGCTAAGGGAGCTTCTCCTCCGGGCAGTGCATCAAGATTACGTAAGTAACGTGGAGCTGAAGCTTCCGGCTGATTCACACGAAGCACGCTACTTCTCGTTCCGTACAACGCTGATCCGTGGAATGGACCCGCGGGCAGAGGATATATTTGTGCTCGTCGGGATGGATATAGATGAATGCAAACAGAATGAGCTCAAGCTGCAGTTCAGCTATGAGGAGCTGGAGGCCACATACGAAGAACTGTCGGCGACCGAAGAAGAACTGAAAGATCAGTTGAGCAAGCTTGCCGTAAGTGAACGCCGGTTCCGGCTCGCTTCCGAGGGCTCCGGTGCCTATTTGTGGGAGCTGGACTACGAGACCGGGAGATACAAACTGTCCGAACGCTGGTATGAGGTCATGGGCTACACGGAAGAAGAGATTAACCTGTTCGAAGGCGGTGTTCTCAGCATCATCCATCCCGACGACCAGGAGCCTGCGCGTAAAGCCCGTCAGGAGCACTTGGCCGGATTGACCCCAATCTATGAACTGGAGTACCGGATGCGCACTAAGGACAACAGCTACGTCTGGTTTGAAGTGCGCGGCAAGGCTATTGCAGACCATAAAGACCAAATGATGTTGTTCCTGGGCTCCTTAATTGATATCAGCAAGCGCAAGCAGGCTGAGCTCCAGCTAAGCAACAGCTACCAGGAGCTTGAAGCCACCTATGAGCAGCTTACAGCCACGCAGGATGAACTTGTTGGCCAGTATGATATGCTGCTGGAGAATCAAAAGAATATGCACCGTTTGGCGTATATGGATTCACTCAGTAATCTGCCCAACCGTATTCTTTTACTGGAGACCATGGAGAGTTATTTCCACCGTCCCGGAGGCAAGGCGGCACTTCTGTTCGTCGATACGGATAATTTCAAATATATTAATGATACGCTGGGCCATAAATCCGGTGATATCCTGATCCGTCAGGCCAGTGAACGTCTGCAGTCCATTATACGCGAAGGGGACATGCTGTCCCGGCTTGGCGGTGATGAGTTCGTGGTGTTTGTCAAAGATACAGAGAACCGCATGGAGGTCCTTGAACTGGCAGAGAGTATTCTGCGTTCCTTCCGCAGATCATTTCTGATCGGAGAGAGCAATCTTTATGTTTCCGTGAGTATTGGGATTTCCTTTTACCCGGAAGACGGTGAAACTACAGAAGAGATACTGATGAATGCCGATGTTGCCATGTACAGGGCCAAAGAGGAAGGGAAAAACACCTTTGTGGTCTACGACAAGTCGATGCATATGCCATTCAATGAACGGATGAACATTGAGAAACATCTGCGCAGTGCGATGAATAACAATGAATTTCAGCTGCATTACCAGCCGCAGGTGGATATCCGGACAGGACTTATCTCGGGTTTTGAAGCACTGATCCGCTGGAACAGTCCGGTGATAGGCTTTGTATCTCCGCTGTCCTTTATCAAAATTGCCGAAGATTCCAGGCTGATCATCTATATCGGGGAATGGGTGCTTAGAGAGGCTTGCAATTTCATGAAAGGCATTAATGACCGAACGGGCCTACCCTACAAAATTTCGGTAAACATATCCATTATTCAGCTGCTGCAGGATGATTTCGTGGAGATTGTACTCGACAGTCTGAAGGAAAGCGGCCTTGCGCCTAATTGTCTGGAGCTTGAAATTACAGAATCTATCTTCATGGAATCCTTTGAAAACACGGTAAGCAAGCTGGAATTCTTGAAATCGCGCGGGATCCGCATCGCTCTCGATGATTTTGGAACGGGGTATTCATCCCTAAGCTATTTGCAGCAGTTACCGATCTCCACACTCAAAATGGACAAAATTTTCATTGACTCGCTGGTGGAAAAGGCCTACAGCCAATCCTTTGTCCAGACCATCATCACTCTCGGGCATAAAATGGGTCTGGAGGTTGTAGCAGAAGGGGTAGAGGATGCCGACCAGCTGGCGTTCCTCAAGGAATCGGATTGTGACAAGGTACAGGGATATCTCATTAGCCGTCCGGTGCCGCAGCACGGAGTGATTGAGCTGCTGGAGCCTCAGAGACGCCATGGACCCGAATACCTGCAATGAATCAATCCGTTGCCGCAAGGCATGGAAAAGGCTTCAGAGCTATTTGCTCTGAGGCCTATTTTGAATGTTTGACCGTTTAATCAGGCAATAATGATTTTGTTCTTGCCGGATTTTTTGGCCTCGTACAGTGCATCATCTGCCTTCTGAAAGGTGGAGCTTTTGGAGTCTGTGCCAGTGTAGTCATGCATGCCTATGCTGACGGTTATGGAAGCTCCATCCATTTCGGTAATAGGCAGTTCGGCAATGGCGGTTAGAATCCGCGTCATAATCCTGCGTGAATCCTCCAGCTTCTTGGCCGTCAAAATGACGACAAACTCTTCCCCCCCATACCGGGCGGCGAAATCATCCGCACCAATATGCTTCAGCACCATCGCGGCAACCTGTCTCAGTACAATATCACCGACCCAGTGTCCATACTGATCATTTACTTTTTTGAAATTATCGATATCCAGAATAGCCAGCTGCATCGGAAACGGATTACTCTGCTGGTGATCAATCAGCCAGCCGAGATATTCGTGAAAGGTTTTGTGGTTATACAGATCGGTCAAAGGATCAATCTTGGACAACCGGTCCATAATGATATTTTGAATGCGCAGATCCTGCTCCGATTGCAGCGAGTTTTCCAGAGAATTCATCAGTTCACGCCCCCGGGCAATGATGCCAAAACCCGCAAGGGCAGCCCCTGTTAAGATTAGGGCAATCATAATATTTTGGACGCGCACTATATAGTCAGAAGCATGCGTACTCAGGAACAGCAGGATCATATATATCAGACAAAGAATGGAACTGGCTTTCAAATAGATGTTTCTTAAATAGAGCATGGAGACCAGCAAAGGGATGAGCATAATCAGCGGCTTCACATGGAATTCGTCACTGATACTGGAAATCATCAATATTGCGATCAAATGGCTGGCAATAATGATGGAGAGTTCTGACAATAGAGGCTGCCATTTATGTATGGCTTCCAGCACTAACAAGGAACCCAGAATGATAAGGTCAGGAATCAGTATATTATGGATAAAGAAGCTTTTACCTGAAAAGTCGGGACGTTCCCCGCTTATGGATAAAGAGACAATGATATGAGTGGACAGATAGACAAGCAGTACTACCCAGAATGCATTCAGGATCAGACGGTTCCAGTACGTTTGGCGAGGAGTTGGCGGTGGAATATGCATAGGATGTTCCTCTTTTCCAGTGGCAATGTATCTATAGATTCGACAAAACTCACTGTTTTCCTCCAAAAAACGAATGAGACATTCGTACTATATATTGGAATTATCCATTTCCTATCCTGGGATTTATTCATCCATACTACTATTTTTGAATTATGAATGTTCGTGTTTAGTTATTTATTCAGTGCGTTTCCTAGAGTTTATATGCCATATGTGCATGGAACACGAATTATCGGCATCAAAACTCCTTGACACATTCGTATATGTTCTGTAATATTCCTATTGGCTGATAAATCAATGATTAGCTGTTCGTATATCCTCAAAGATAAGGTTTGGGGGTTTCTACAGGGAACCGTAAATTCCTGGCTACGAATAGGATGCTTTTAGCATACCTATGAAGTGGTCAGGATTTTTTGTGTTGCGTTATAGAAGAACTATGATTACCGCAGAAACGGATGCTGCCCTTGCTAAACACATGAGGCCCGTTTCATCCTGGGAGGAACAGAGAAACCGATGAGTAAATATGATGTGATTATCGTAGGTGCCGGTCCGGCCGGAATCTTCGCCTGCTATGAATTGACGCGCAAAGCCCCTGAGTTGAAGGTGCTGCTGGTGGACAAGGGTCATGATATCTACCGGCGCAATTGCCCGATTCTGGAGGAGAAAATCAAACTCTGCCCTCCAGCCTCGGGACGCAAGGAATTCGCCGGCTGTCTGCCTGCCTGCTCCATTACCGCCGGATTTGGGGGAGCGGGTGCCTACAGCGATGGCAAGTTCAATATCACCACGGAATTTGGCGGGTGGATGACCGATTATCTGGCACCGTCCAAAGTGCTGGAGCTGATCCAGTATGTGGATGACATCAATCTGGAGCATGGAGCTACACCGGTTATTACAGATCCGACAACCGAAAGCATCCGGGACATCGAGCAGCGGGGGTACGCCGCCGGGCTTAAGCTGCTGCGGGCGCAGGTGCGCCATCTCGGAACAGAGCAGAACCTGGAAATCCTGAAATCCATATATGAATATTTGCGGACACGCATAGATATGCTGTTCAAAACTGAGGTTCAAGATATCGTTACAGCTAAAGAAGAGGGCAAACACCGGATTACAGGCATCGTGCTGAAGAATGGCGAGAGCTATGAGGCAGGCAAGGTTATGATCGCTCCGGGGCGTGACGGCTCGGCGTGGCTGACGGATGTGCTGAAGAAACGCCGGCTCAAGATGTACAACAATCAGGTGGATGTTGGCGTAAGAGTGGAAACCTCAGACGTCGTGATGCGGGAAATTAATGAGCATCTTTATGAAGGGAAGTTCATCTTCAATACCTCCGTAGGCACACGTGTCCGTACGTTCTGCAGCAACCCATCCGGACATGTTGTCGTGGAGAATCACAGCGGAGTGATGGCGGCCAATGGGCATTCCTACAAAGACCCTGCGCTGGGATCCATGAACACCAACTTTGCGCTGCTGGTTTCGCATACCTTTACGGAGCCTTTTGACAAGCCGAATGAATACGCGCGGGAAATCTGCAAGCGGGCCAATGATCTGTCCAGCGGCGGTGTCATTGTCCAGAAATATGGAGATATTCTGCGCGGACGCCGTTCCACTGAAACACGGATTAAGGAAGGGTTTCTGGAGCCTACGCTGAAGGAAGCGGTACCTGGGGATCTCGGGCTGGTGCTGCCGTATACAACGATGAAGAGTCTGATTGAAATGGTAGAGGCACTGGAAAAAGTCACTCCGGGCATTGCCTCCGAGCATACGCTGTTCTATGGCGTGGAAGCGAAATTCTATTCCGCCCGGCCGAAGCTGACAGAGAAGCTGGAAACGGAAATTTCCGGCCTTTACTGCGGTGGTGACGGAGCGGGCATCACCCGCGGGCTGGCGCAGGCCGGTGCTGCAGGGGTATGGATTGCGCGGGGGATGCTGGAATAAGAGAACTGCGGTTTCTGCGTAATTTCACCCGAAAAGATGGAAATGGGTCGGATTAGATCTGCTTTTTCCAACTAGCGCTTGCTGAGAACGGGGATAAGATTGATTTAAGTTCACTTTCTCCAATTAGTCTGCCGCCGAATCTAATGAGGCCATTCAGCCAGCTCTAACCAGGAAATCTATAACGGCTACGCTGTTCAATAAAGGACAGTGTAGCCGTTTTTATTAAAATAGAAAGTATTTCCTTTATTTAGGTCCGCTGATATAATGTTAGGATACATAACATGAAGAGGTGGAGTGGAAGTTGAAGATGCGTGTTCGCCGGGGGAAGACTGTCGTAACCGTTCTGTTGCTGCTGCTTGTGGGTCTGTATAGCTTGTGGATGGATATATACTGGGTCCATAAAGTGGTGTTCGTGCTGCTCATGGCAGCACTCGGCTTGCTCGGGCTGGATGTTCACCGCAGAGGAGTGCGCAGGGAGGAGCTGCTTGCTGAATCGCAGGGTAAGGTGGAGCAGCTAGGGAATGAAATTGTCGTGACCTCAGACAGGCTGCATGGGGCGCTGGAGGAGATCAGCCGTCATACGGGGGAGCTGCAGCAGACGGCGGATTACTCCCATGCCTATGAGGTGGATTTGCAGACGAGAAGCAATGAGGCGAAGGCGAATATTGAGGGTGCTTTTGCTACTATGGGCGGTGTGGCCGCTGTTACTTCACAGATAGAGGAGCTTACAGGTGAATTGGGGACGGCGATGCAGGCTGCCCGGCTGGATATGGCTGGAACGGTGGATTCCCTGAAGAATACGGACGCGGTTATGGAACAGCTGGAGGAGCAGAGCGGGGACATGCTCAGCAAGTTCACGACTTTGAGCGGACACATCGCCATGGTTGAGGAGTTCAACTCATTGATTGTAGGCATTGTGAATGAAACCTCGCTGCTGGCGTTGAACGCTTCTATTGAGGCGGCACGGGCAGGCGAACAGGGCCGGGGGTTTGCCGTTGTTGCCAACCGGATCAGACAGCTGGCTGATCAGAGCCGAAGCTCGGTGGAGCGTTCATCGGGTGTACTGCTGGACATCAACAATGGAGTCCGGGAAGTGCTGGAATCGGTGACGAAGGAGCAGGCGGCCGTGGGGCGGGGTGTCACTGAGGTAGCTACAGTGAAGCAGCGCCTTGGTGAAATTTCGGCCCGAATCGAAGAGGTTGGTACCGCCGTTGCCGATACAGTAACCGCAGCTTCACGGCAGAAGGGGCTGATCGATGAGGTTACAGACGAACTGAGCGGTGCAGTGGGGATTGTGAATGAGACCATTGCAGGTGTGGACCTGACACTTGAACAGGTTACCCGGCAGCGGAAGCAAATCAGCCAGCTGAACGACGTCAGTGCCAGTCTGCTGCTTGAATCGCAGGCGCTCCAGCAATCGGTGGACAGCATTGCCGGACGGAACAAGATCGAGACCGAGACCGGCCCATATACAGAGCGGTTGCAGGAAATGCAGCGCCTTCTACAGGATCTTTCGGCCAAGGAGGAGCTATACGCTCCGGATACAGCCAGCCATGGCAGCGTTCTTGCCTCCTGCATGAAGAAAGTGCCGGATGTGCAGGCCATTTGGTCCAACCGTACAGACGGCACATTCATCTATTCCGAGCCTGCTGCCGGCTTGATGAATGCCAAGCGGCGCGACTGGTGGAACGGAGCGATGAACGAAGGCGAGTATGTCTCGCAGCCTTATGTTTCGGCCATCACGAAGCAATCGTGCATCACCCTCTCCAGAGCGATCAAGGACCGGCAGGGAGAGATTGTTGGTGTGGTGGGCATCGACCTGGCAGTGTAGGCTCAGGCGATTAATCCTGTATGGAAAGGACTTGAAGCAGATTCCAGATCCGCTGCCAGTTCTTCTTCGCTATCCGGGATTCATAGATCGGATGCAGCTTGGGGTTGGCGCTAAAATGCGGGGAGGGGCGGACGATCATCCGGATTACATCAGAGACCCCGTGCGGAGCGGCCAACCTAAGCTCTCCATGTTCGTCCATCGCAAGACCAAGCGCAGTCGCTGTCTCGGGGAACTTGGACATACCATCTGTGGACGAGGAGTACGGGGCAATGCCGTTAACCTCATGCATTCTGGCCTGGTTTTTGACTGACCAGGGGATGGAAGGGTACATACGTCTCAGCTTCTCCTCCCAGACCTTCTCGACCTCCTCCCGCAGGTCATCCGGGTCGAAATAGATCACATCCACATCCGCCAAGGGTGTTCTTTCAGCAAAGCCATGCTGTACATCCCAGACTTTGGAGCGCACAAATCCGGCGCATACCCAGGAGTCTGGTAATTGCAGCTCCCTTGCAGCCGCCAAAATATCCATCATCCAGCAATCTTCTTTCACTTCCTGCAGCAAATCCTCTTCATTATGTATCCGCAGCATCAGTACCTCCATGAATTTCATGTATTACACTCATTATAAGCCTTATTTTGAAGAACTCACGATATACTCCCCATGATGATTCGGTGAACCTCTGGAATAACAGGGATTCTTTGGGCCACATCATCTAATTCTTAAGTTCAGTTTAGGCAGTGGATTGCTTATGCAGCAAGGTGCATTCTATAATGGACCGATAGATTGACCTTTGGAGGCGTGGCTGTGGGACATAATCTGACGATACTGCTGCAATTGTTTGAGAGGGCGGCGCTGCTGCTGATGTGTCTGTTCGTGCTGACACGGGTGCCGCGGTTTAAGGAGATCTTCGTTAAAGGGGCGTATGCTCCCCAGGAACTCGCGATGGTAACGGTGGTCTTCAGTCTGTTTGCAATCCTCGGGACCTATACGGGCATAAATGTAGAAGGCTCCCTGGTGAATGTGCGGATTATCGCCATCGTGGCCGGAGGGATTCTGTTTGGTCCATGGGTAGGCTTGATTACAGGTATTATCTCCGGGGTTCACCGTTTTCTCATTGATATCGGAGGAATCACTTCAGTACCCTGCCTGATTACGAGCATTACAGCGGGGATTGTCTCGGGCATCATTTATCGCCGGACCTCCGCAGAGCGCCGGTGGATAGCGGGAATTCTGGCCGGAATGGCCTGTGAAGCGCTGACGATGGTGCTGATTCTGGTTATGGCGAATCCGGCGTCCCTGGGTGCGGACATCGTATCCAAGATTGCTTTTCCAATGATTGTCGGCCAGATCAGTGTGGGTCTTATCGTCATGCTCGTGCAGAGCGTAGAAGGGGAGAAGGAGCGGATTGCCGCGAAGCAGTCCAAGCTGGCCCTCGATATTGCCAATAAGACGCTGCCGTATTTCCGGAACATCAACCCCCAGTCGCTGCGGACCATTTGCAGGATCATCAAGGAGGATATTGGAGCCGATGCAGTCGCCATTACCGATACCCGCTACATCCGCGCCTATGTTGGCGTTGGAGAGGAATATTATGCGGAAGCAAACGAGATTATCAGCGAAGAAACAAAAATGACCCTCCGAAGCGGCGAGATTACCATCCGCGACGATGATACGGAATATATGAACCGGGCGATCCGCTCACTGATCATTATCCCGCTCAAAGAGAAGGGCGAGGTCACGGGCGCGCTCAAGATTTATTACACCAAAGCCCATAAAATCACTTATTCCCTGCAGGTGATGGCGGTGGGGCTGTCGCAGATTATCTCTACGCTGATGGAGGTGTCCCGGGTGGAGGGCATCAAGGAGATGGCTAACAAGGCGGAGCTGAAGGCGCTGCAGACCAGCATTAATCCCCATTTTCTGTTCAATGCGCTGAACGCGATCATTTCTTCCATCCGCATTGATCCGGATAAGGCAAGGGAGCTGATTGTTAATCTGTCAGGCTATATGCGCTACAATCTGGAGCTGACCGATGATTTCATTGATATCCGGCGCGAGCTGCAGCAGGTCCAGCAATATGTGGAGATCGAAAAAGCGCGCTTCGGCAGCCGGCTTGCCGTGGAGTATGACATTGACGAGGTAGAGGTGCGGATTCCCAGTCTGATCATTCAGCCGCTGGTGGAGAATGCGATTGTCCATGGCATCCTGAAGGCGAAGGGCCAAGGCACGGTGATGATTTACGTGAAGGATCTGGGTGGCAAGGTACGGATCGGCATTTCTGATACGGGTATAGGGATTGATGAAGCGACCATTGAGAAGGTCTACAACGGAGATATGCCGGATAACAAAATCGGGCTGTACAATGTGCATCAGCGGGTAAAGCTGATTTACGGCAATGGCTTGACGATCCACAGGCTGGATAAAGGGACGGAGATCTATTTTGACGTCACAAAGGAGCAGCGATGAGAGCGATAATTGTAGAGGATGAAGTACTGGCAAGGCAGGAGCTTGCTTTTCTGATCGGGGCACACAGCAACATAAGAATTGCCGCCGAGTTCGAGGACGGGCTGGATGCGCTGAAGTATCTGCAGACGGAGGAAGTGGATGTGCTTTTTCTGGATATCAACATTCCTTCCATTGACGGTGTACTGCTGGCCCAGAATATCAGCCGGTTCTCGGTCAAGCCCTATATCGTGTTCATTACTGCGTATAAGGAGCATGCTGCCGAGGCGTTTGAGATTGAAGCTTTTGACTATATTCTGAAGCCCTACAGTGAAACGAGAATCAAGGCGATGCTGAGTAAGCTGGAGGGGGCATTTGCGGCACGCGGACACCAGGCAGGAGAAGAACATGTGAAGGTCAGCGACAAGGTCAACCTGTGGAAAAATGAGAAGATCATCGTCGTCGATGCCGACGAAATCTATTATGCTTCGGCGCAGGAGAAGACGACAAGTGTCATCACCAAAGGGGAGGAGTACAGTATGGCCTTAAGCATCAGTGAGTTTCACAGCCGATTGCCGCAGGACCGCTTCTTTCGCTGCCACCGCTCATATGTTGTGAACCTGTCCAAAATCAAGGAAATCATCCCCTGGTTCAACAATACCTACCTGCTCCGGCTGCGCGATCTGGACTATGAAGTGCCGGTCAGCCGCAGCAAGGTGAAGGAATTCAGGCAGATCATGCGCATCTAGCGGCAGTTCATTCCCCGATTAAGTCATCTCATTCCGGATTTCTCTCAAGAAAGTGCATTTTCGCTACAATGAAGAGGCACAGAAGGCCTCGAAGCGATCAATAGAGAGAAAGAAGGAATACCTCATGACAACGACTACAGCGGGCAGCAAACGGTGGCTCATCGTGTTAGGTACAGTGATTATGCAGATGGGACTGGGCACGATCTATACCTGGAGCCTGTTCAATGCACAGCTCGTCAGTAAATTCGGCTGGGAGCTCAGCTCTGTTTCGATAACTTTTTCCATTACCAGCTTTGCCCTGGCCTTCGCGACACTGTTCGCGGGGAAACTGCAGGACCGGTTCGGCCTCCGCAGACTGACCGCTGCCGCAGGGATTATGCTGGGGTTGGGTCTGATCCTAAGTTCACAGGCCAGCTCCCTTCCGATGTTTTACCTGCTGGCCGGTGTAGTTGTCGGGTATGCAGATGGAACGGCGTACATTACGTCGCTGTCCAATCTGATTAAATGGTTCCCGAAGAATAAAGGCTTAATCTCAGGTGTATCGGTAGGTGCCTATGGAACAGGAAGCCTGGTGTTCAAATATATCAACGGCAGTCTGATTGAGTCGGCAGGGGTGTCTAGTGCTTTCTTGTATTGGGGCCTTATGGTTATGGTTATGATCGTTGTGGGTTCACTGCTGGTTCGGGAAGCACCTGTGGCTGCCCCGGCACAAGCTGCAGGGGGCAAAGCAGCTCTTTCAGCTGTTGGCCCTGCAGTTGCGGTTCCGGTTCCGGTGAAAGACTATACCGTCAAAGAAATGCTCCGCACGAAGGAAGCATACCTGCTGTTCGTTATTTTCTTCACTGCCTGCATGAGCGGACTCTATCTGATTGGTATCGTTAAGGATATCGGGGTGCAGCTGGCCGGTCTGGATATTGCCGCAGCGGCAAATGCCGTGGCGATGATCGCCATCTTCAATACAGCCGGCCGGCTGATTCTGGGAGCCTTGTCCGACCGTATGAGCCGTTTGAAGCTGGTCAGTGCCACCCTTTTGGTCACCGCCGCAGCGATGCTTACCCTAAGCTATGCAACCTTAAGCTACGGATTGTTCTTCGCTTGTGTGGCAGCAATCGCGTTCTGCTTCGGGGGGAACATTACAGTGTTCCCGGCCATTGTCAGCGACTTCTTCGGCCTTAAGAACCACAGCAAGAACTATGGAATTGTCTACCAGGGCTTCGGGATCGGCGCATTGTCTGGTTCGTTCATCGCCGCGTTCCTCGGCGGGTTCAAGCCTACCTTCATTGTGATCGGACTTCTGTGTATCCTGGCCTGCATCCTTGCGGTTTCCCTGAAGCCTCCGGTGCAGAAGCAGGCAAGAGAAAAGGGAATGAGCCTGAAGCCTTCACGGCATACGGCTTAAGCCATATATAGATAGACGTCGGCTTAAGAAAATTAGAGACAAAGAGAATCTAATTAAAAAAGAGATATCCTGCCCTCCGTACAGACGGAGGCGGATATCTCTTTTTTTAATTTGCGTCCCGCCCTGGTAGAGGTCAGAAAGTTGCTGAGCGATCCGATATATGAGGTGTTTGTTGTACCACATTAACGGAACAATCGTGGTCCGCCCTTAATATAAGGGGCTACGTCGGTATGTATGGCTGGCTGAATCTCCTTAGGGACTGAAGCGAAGTGGAATAAGTGTAACTAAATGGGCTGGAACTCTGCTACAGAAGGTATTTGTGGGATTTTGTACACCTAATTCATGCATAATCATCCCATGCGGCGTTTTCAGCAGAATTAGGATTCACGGATCTCATGATCAAGTTTCCAAGTCCTATCTATATAACTGTATAATACAAGCAAAAAAAGACCCTCAAATGAAGCCGTGGTCCACGCTTAGGTGGAGAAACGGTTTATTTGGGGCCTGATATTCAGCTCAGAAAGAATGGGCTTATTAAGCCTTGCTATCCGGAGCCTCACAGTCGTAAGAATCGGTATTCGGATTCTCCGCAAGCTCGCGGAAGTGGCGGAGCTTATAGCGGATAATCTCTTGCGTCTCTTGGAGTTTTGCGATCTCACGGGCGATTTTGTCATTGTGCGCCTCCAGCAGGATGTACCGTTCGGATAGCGTACCATCCCCCTGATGGGTCAGATCCAGATAATATCGCATTTCTTCCAGCGTCATTCCGGTAGCCTTGAGGCGCATCAGAAAACGGATACCAAGAATCTGGTCCTTGCTGTAGTGTCTATGGCCGTTAGGTTTGCGGTCGGCATACGGCAGCAGACCAATCCGCTCATAATAGCGTATCGTATCCTCAGTTAAGCCGGTTAGTTCTGCAGCCTGGCTGATGGAAGTGACGGTCTCCGGAATTTCTTGCGCAGTAATGTCCATTGGAACCTCCTTGAGTAACATTACCAAGGAACTTCTCCATTCTCATCGAAAAATCCTCCTGTCGGGCCGTCTGCATCTAGTGTAGCCAGACGTACAGCAATCTTAGCCCCTTGCTCTACGGTGCGTTGACCAGTGAAGCCATTGAGATCGGTGGCGGTGAAGCCGGGATCTCCTGAATTAATCTTGAGCGGAGTATCCTTAAATTCCTTGGCAAAAGTAATCGTAGCCATGTTAACCGCCGCTTTGGAGCTATTGTACGCAAGCAGGTTAAATGCGGCATGCTCGTGATGGGGATCGCTGTTGAAGGTCAAGGAGCCCAGGCCGCTCGACATGTTGACAATCCGTCCAGCTGGAGATTGCAGGAGCAGCGGGAGCATAGCTCTGGTTACAGCAATCGTACCGAAAAAGTTAGTTTCGAACGTTGTTCTGAGGTCATTCACCGGCAATTGGCTTGGAGCAGCGCCGCCCCCAAGAGAAATGCCCGCATTGTTGATTAGCACATCAAGACCACTGTACTCCTTGGCAATTGTTTGCGCTGCAGCTACAATGCTATCCTGGTCCTGCAGATCAAGCTGGATAAAGTGTGCATGGATGCCTTCCTGTGCCAAAGCGGCTGCCGCTTCGCTGCCACGCTGCTCATCACGTGAGCCGATCAGGATTCTATGTCCGAGCGCTCCGAGCTGTCTGGCTGTTTCGAAGCCAATCCCTTTATTTGCGCCTGTGATCAGAACGGTTGTTGGTTGTGTCATTCCTTAGTTCCCCTTTTCATCTTCCAAGATACGGTGGCCACCTGCCATGAATGTACTACTTGGAGTATGCTCAAAGTCAAGGAACAAATTTTAAGGGGGGCGTTGCAGGATAAGAAAAGGAGGAGAGGAGGGCGGATAAGAGAAGGGCAGATAAGGGGAGTGGAGGTGGGATATGGGAGTTACTGAGGTAAGGAAGAGTCTTGCCTAATCAATAGGTCTCTTATCGGTTGGATGCATAGCTCACTCTGTTATAGTGGAAAAAGTATCACTAATCTAGTCTGATTCCTTCTGAGAATAAATTTAGTGGGAAAAAGTAGAACTAATCTATGCCCTAGAGTGGAAATGCAAGTAAATTGCCTGGATTAGGTGGATGAAATCCATTTAATTACTTATATAATGATGATTTTGACAAAAATAGGTGGAGATAATCCACTTGCCTTTCTGCTGGGCATAGTTGTGAAGGGGAATTAATTGTAAGAGGTTTCCGTGGAGGCAGGAATAGAATTGTTATTGAGAAAAAGGGCTACGCAGACGATTTCAAACGGTCTGTGTAGCCCTCTTGAAGAAGATGATTTCTAGATTTGTGGTGATTTCTTGTCCGAAGATGTAAGGGATCAGCCTTCCAGCAGCAGCGCTTCAGGATCTTCCAGCAATTCCTTGACCTTGACGAGGAAGCTAACCGCTTCGGAGCCGTCTACGATGCGGTGATCGTAAGACAGTGCGATGTACATCATCGGGCGGTTGGCACTTCTTTCTTCGTCCAGGGCGATCGGACGGAGCTGGATCTTGTGCATACCGAGAATACCGACCTGCGGTGTATTGAGGATTGGGGTTGACATGAGTGAGCCGAAAACCCCGCCATTGGTGATAGTGAAGGTACCGCCTTGCAGTTCTGGCAGGCTTAACGTATTTGTGCGTGCCTTGGAGGCCAGCTCACCGATCTTCCGTTCAATTTCCGGGAAGCTCAGCCGGTCTGCATCGCGGACGACCGGTACTACGAGGCCTTCCTTGGCAGATACTGCAATGCCGATGTCATAGTATTTCTTGATCAGGAGATCCTCGCCGTCGATCTCGGCGTTCAGCAGCGGGTAGGCCTTGAGTGCGCCGATTACCGCTTTGGTGAAGAAGGACATGAAGCCGAGTCCGACATCATGCTTCTCTTTGAAGGCATCCTTGCGGCGCTTGCGGATGTCGAGAATCGCCGTCATGTCCACCTCGTTGAAGGTGGTCAGCATGGCCGCGGTGTGCTGCGCCTCGACGAGGCGGCTCGCGATGGTCAGCCGTCTGCGCGACATGCGCTTGCGCTCGACGGCTTTGCCTTCCTCCTGCGGCGCGGAGCTTGCCGCCGCAGGCTTCACCGGCGCAGGCGCGGCCGCTGCCGCCGGAGCGCTTGGCGCAGCGGCCGCGGCTGCGCCATGGCCCTTCACATCGGCCGTAGCGATCCGGCCGATGGGGTCGCGGGCACTGACCTCGCCGAGGTCGATGCCCCGCTCCCGCGCGAGCTTGCGCGCCCCCGGCGAAGCCAGGGCCGCAGTGCCCGCCGCCGCTGCTTCGGGTGCGGCGGGGGCAATTGGCGCCGCTGCCTGCGGTGCAGCCGCCGCTAGGGCTTCGCTGCTCGCAGCAGGAGCCTCCGGCTTGCCGGCCGCAGCGCTCTGCGGCGCTTCGGCGCCTGCCGTACCGGCGCCGCTGCCGATGATGCCGATCGCTTCGCCGACGGCTACATTCTCGCCAGCCTGGCGCAGGATGGAGGAGATGACGCCGTCCTCCTCTGCGCTGATCTCCAGGTTGACCTTGTCAGTCTCCAGTTCAGCCAGCACATCCCCCTGGCCGACCGTATCCCCCTCTTTTACCAGCCATTTGTAGATCGTTCCTTCGGAAATAGATTCGCCCAAATCGGGTACTTTAATTTCGGACACAGGCCCTTACCTCCCCAAATAGAATAGTTTACGTTACCGAGACACCGCCCTCTATCTGGAAGACGGTACAGCCGCTTGTACTTGCGAGTTCAATTTCAGGGCTTCTGTTACTATACGACGCTGCTCAAAAGTATGCACGTCCGCATATCCGCTAGCCGGGCTGGATCGCTCCGGACGGCCGATATACTGCACCTTGACGTTCTGCGGGGCGATGGCCCGCAGCCGGGGCTCAGCATAACTCCAGCCGCCCATGTTCTTCGGTTCCTCCTGCAGCCACACAATTTCCGTAAGGGAACCCATCGCACTGAGGTGTGCGGCCAGTTCCCGTTCAGGGAATGGATAGAGCTGCTCCAGACGGAGGATATGCAGCCAGGACCAGTCTTGATCCTTGGCGGCCTCCAGCTCCGTCTGCAGATCGAGTGTCACCTTGCCGCTGCACACTACCAGCCGTTTGATCTCCCCAGGACTGCCGCCAAGAAGCGGCTCGGGAAGTACAGGCTGGAATCCGCCGGAAGCCAGCTCGGCTCCGGAGGAGGTGCTGCGCGGGTTGCGGATCAGGCTCTTCGGAGCCATGATCACGAGCGGTCGGGCATCCCCCTTGCCGCACAAGGCTGCCTGACGGCGCAGAAGATGAAAATACTGCGCTGCAGAGCTCAGGTTCGCCACAGTCCAGTTCTCCTCAGCGGAGAGCTGCAGATACCGTTCCAGCCGGGCGCTGGAGTGCTCAGGGCCTTGCCCTTCATATCCATGCGGCAGCAGGATCGTCAGATTGCTGCGCTGAGTCCATTTCGCGCGTCCGGCAGCGATGAACTGGTCGATAATAACCTGAGCGGCATTGGCAAAGTCGCCATACTGTGCTTCCCAGATCACGAAGGTTTCTGGCGCGAACACATTGTAGCCGTATTCGTAGCCGAGTACCGAGGCTTCCGAGAGCGGGCTGTTGTACACCCCGAAGGAGGCCTTGGAATCGCTAAGCTGGTGCAGCGGAGAGAACAGAGCACCTGTCTCGCTGTCGTGCAGCACCAGATGACGGTGGGCGAAGGTTCCGCGCTGGGAATCCTGGCCGCTCAGGCGGATCGGTGTACCGTCCTTCAGGATAGTGGCAAATGCCAGCGTTTCGGCCAGTGCCCAGTCTACCCGTTCTCCGTCATTCAGCGCATCCTTGCGGCGCTGCAGAATCCGCTCCAGCTTCGGATAGACCTTGAAGCCGCCCGGTACCGTCAGCAGCTCCCGGTTGATCTGCTGCAGCTGCTCCAGCTGCACCGCCGTGGATAGCGGCGGGGTTGCTTCCGTTTCGAGCGGTATGGAAGTTTTGGCATCTCCGTTCTTACGTTTGCCATCCTTCATCAGGTCGAAGGCTTCCTGAAGCACTTTTTCGGCATCAAGGTTCATCTGGTTCACATCATCTGCTGTGATGATCTTCTCCCGCTGCAGTCGTTCCGCATAGACACGGTAGACGGTCGGATGGTTACGCACTCTGCCATACACAATCGGCTGGGTGGTTTCAGGATCATCCATCTCATTATGGCCGTGGCGGCGGTATCCAATCAGATCGATCACGAAATCCTTCTTGAACTGATTGCGGTAGGCGCTAGCCAAGCGGACAGCCGAGATGCAGGCCTCAGGATCATCGGCATTGACGTGAACCACCGGGATTTCATAGCCTTTGGCAAGGTCGCTGGCATAATGGGTGGAACGGGAATCTTCACTTTCGGTAGTGAATCCGATCCGGTTATTGACGATAATATGCACCGTGCCGCCGTTGGAGTACCCTTTGAGCTTACCGATGTTGAGCGTTTCCGCAACAATCCCTTCGCCTGGAAAAGCGGCATCCCCGTGCATCAGCACAGCCATGGCCTTGTTCGTGTCGAGCTGCGGCAAACCCGGGGAATTCCGGTCTTCCTGAGCTGCACGTGTAAAGCCTTCAACGACTGGATTAACGAATTCCAGATGGCTCGGGTTATTGGCCAGTGTAATGCGGGTCCGGACGGTCTCGCCCTCGCGCACGGCGCGGTCAGCACCCAAATGGTATTTCACATCGCCGGTCCAGCCGTAGTTAATGCCCATGGAGCCTTCGGAAGGGAAAAGCTCCTTGTTCGGAGAATGGTGGAATTCCGAGAAAATAATATCATAGGGTTTCCCGAGAATATGAGCCAGCACATTCAGACGTCCGCGGTGGGCCATACCCATCAGGATATGCTCTGCACCATCATGTGCGGCGGCACGGACAATCTCGTCCAGCATGGGTACCAGCGCATCATTGCCTTCCAGGCTGAAGCGTTTCTGGCCGACAAAGGTCTTATGCAGGAAGGTCTCGAACTGCTCTACCTGAATCAGGCGGTTCAGCAGCTCCTTGCGCTCGGTATTGTTCAGCGGCGCGGGGGAGCTTGTGGACTCCGCCTGACTGTTCAGCCAGCGAAGCTCCTGTTCGTCATGCACATGTCCAAATTCATAGGCGATAGTCTGCGTATAGGCCTGGCGCATCCGGTGAACGGCATCCCATGCGGTATGAACATCCGGCGGCGCATTCTCCCAGATCAGCGAGGCAGGCAAAGCAATCAGGTCCTCGCGGGTCAAGTCATAGGTTTGGTAATCCAGCCATTTGGCCATAGGGCTGTTAACCTGCTCCAGCGGATCGATATTGGCGGCCATATGGCCATATATACGAATATTGGCGATTAGCTTGGAAGCTCGTACGGCCTTTCTCAGCCACTCGGTGTCTCCCGAAAGGGTCGGCTGCGGAGCCTGAACGGCATCCGGAGCGAGCGGAGGAGGGCCGGAAACGGTAAACAAATCGCGGTAATGATGTTCTACGGATGAAGGATCATGAACGAATTGCTCATATTTCTCTTGAATGTAGCCCAGATTGGGGCCGTGATACTTACTCCAAATGGATTCGTTATAGGGCTCTTTAACTGCCATGAATACATCCTCCTAACGGATGAACTCCACGTGCCGCATGAGGCTTGGGCGCCCAGTGGAGCTGCGATGGTTGCGGTTTCATTCCTCATCTTATTGTGCTACTTTCAAGGCGTGTAATCAATTCATACTTTCGGGGAATCCGTTCGCAAAGCGGCATGATTCAGTCCTTAAATGATGAAAAACGGATATTGGTTACCGGAAGCTGGATGTGAACAGGGTGATCCGGTAATAATTACCCAAGAATGTCCCCGAATGCATCATGAACAGATTCTAAAGTCATATCTATTGGACAAATCCCAGCAAAAAAAACTGTTCTTTTGCACTACTTGTCATAAATAATTTCCATAAATCGACACACTTTTTGTGTAAGATCTTATATAATGTTATTGCGGATAACGGTTTCATTGTTTTCTAACCAGATCCTTTCATGTAAAGGATCCAGTAAAGGGTAAACCTGCTGAAAGGCAGGGACACAAAGTCTCGGGTCTAATGTAGAAAGGCTTCAACTACTACGACGGCCGGACTGCCTGGGGACGCAAAAATTCTAGGAGGAGATATCTTGGATAAGTCCAACCAGGGGAATGACGGAGAACTGCTGATGGGTGATCTGGATCTAGAATGGGTTTATTTGCTGATATCAGCGAAGAAAGCAGGCATCGGTGCAGATGAAATCCGCCGGTTTTTAAGTGAAAAGACAACGTTGCAGGTGATGTAGGGACGTTTACTTTGCAGGAATACATACAGAAAAGGGCTCAGCGCCAGACGCTGTGCCCTTTTCTGTATCGCTGGATCCTTAGGACAACCGTCCGATTATTGATCTTTCTGTTCCAGCCGCCATTTTTGATAATCGAGGAATTCTTTGAATTCCCGTTTGCTTATACCGGAGGCCATGGCTTCCTGAACGAGACGGAACCATTCGCCATCTAGTGCGGATTCGTCAGTCTCTGAGGGCTCGCCATAGAGCAGGCTGTGGATAGACACCTGGAGCGCATCGGCGATTTTTTCAATGAATTGAATAGAGGGGTTGGATTGGATATTTCTTTCTACATTGCTTAAGTATGATTTTGCCACATCAGCCTTGTCCGCTAATTCGGATAAGGACCAGCCTTTTTCCAGACGGAGTTGGTGGATACGACTTCCCATATTATCCGGCACGATTACAACGCCCCTCCGTACTTATTGTTAAAATATAAGAATTTATCTGTTTTACGCTATAAATTATCCTTATATTTCTCGCTGAAGCGGATACCGTCCTTATAAGGACGGCGAAGCCGTTTCCACTTGTCAGTATAACAAATTTCCGTAAAATGGACAAAAATCAATCGTTACAAAGGAAAAACAGCCTATTCTGCTCCGTCTCCGGAATCAGGGTAGGCTGCTTCAGCATGCAATCCGTTATGAATTAATAATCTTTTTTAGGGCCTTGTTTGGCCTCGAAGTTCCAAGTCAGCTTCAGCTTATCCTTTTGGAAATAGTTCTGTGTTTCACCGTTGTCAACGAATTCGAACTTGACTGTAAAGCTGTCGCTGCTCTGAGCTTTGATGCCGTCAGCTTCTGTCCAGATTTGATCCAGACCGGTATTGTTTACAAGATCAGGGGTTTGGTTCTTCAGAGCATCCAGTGTGGTTTCGTATACGACAACCTCCGGTGTGAGAATGGTTCCTTTATCATTATTCTTCAGGAATTTAACCTTGATGAATTTGCTGAGATCGACACCGTTGTTGTCGCCAAGCGTATCTGTAATCTCTGTGGTGGTCTTCAGCAATACTGAGCCGATGTCCAGGGTTCCGTCATTTTTGAGCTTGAAGGTCTTGGTTACAGTATCACCTGGTTTCAGGTTAGGGATATCCACGATTACAGAAGGATCAGAATTCAGATCCAGCGTGCCTGCTGCGAAGGTTGCCGTGCTTGTCGCAGTGTCGCTGAAATATGCGAAGGTTCCTCCGCCAATCAAAGACAAACCGAGTGCTGCCGATGCCATGCCCAAACCCAATGTTTTCTTGATTCCCATATTCTAATTCCTCCTCTGATTAGTAAAGCGAATGATAAATGTATATATTGTATCTTCCGTTTCGTAGGCGGAAGCGGACAATCGGATCAGGGCTGTATGTCAGTGCCCGGAGGTGCCTGCGGAAGTACGGTGTTTTTTTTCTCAAGCGCCGTAAGAGCCTTCCATGAACTGTAGAGCGCATAGAGCAGGAGCAGAAGTCCGGGAACGATCATCAGGACCACACTGCCGGCTTTGGAGGCGGCAAAATTCATGGCATATCCCACATAAGGAATGGTGACTCCAGTGTACTCGGCCACAATATTCCCTGAACTTACGGGTGTCATATCCGCAGCGTCGTTGTTATCGCCTTTGGTATGATAGATGACCTCGCCGGCAGCGGTTTTTGCTGAAGCATCCACAATTCGGTGAGTGATCAGAATATTATCCTCGCTCATAAAGGTGATGACATCGCCTTTATGGAACCGGGTCATGTCTCCTCCGGGTTTCAGGGCAACGATGGATCCGGTTTGAATACCGGGCTCCATTGAACCGGAAAGCACCGACTTGATCTCATATCCAAAAAGGGTAGGTTCGCCTCCCGAGGCCCTGGACACTACAACGGCTGCTGCCAGCACCACGAAAAGCAATACCATTACTGCGGATAAAGTATGGCTGATTATTTTTTTGATAAGCATGTCAGTCTCCACCTTTAATGAGTTGTGGCTCCGAAGGTGATGCGGTCATTTCCGGACCTGTTATCGGAGGCTCTGTTGCCTGAGGCTCTTGGGTAGGTGCCACTGTCACATCTCCGTTCGGAGGCGTGATCTGGTTGTCACCGGCTGGTGCCGGGGTGGCGCTGGCTTCGGGTTCATCTGGAGCTGCGGCACTAACGGCTTCAGGCTCAGGTGTAGCTTTTAATTCAGCTTTGGCCTTTTCAGCGTCTTCCTTCTTCTGTTTCTCAAGGGCGAGCTTGGCTTCTTCTTCCTTTTTGGCTTTAGCCAGTTCCTCTTGCCGGGCTTTCTCGATCTCTTCAAGCCGCTTGCTGCGTGTCTGGGCGATAAGCTGCTGCTGCTGCTCAAGCCCTGAAATACCGGCAGTTGCAGTATCCTTGGCGCTGTTCAGCTCTGCATCCAATTTGTCATACGTAGAAACCAGTTCTACAGATAACTCTCCTGGCGACTGTCCGAAAGCAGCGATGATCGGGAAAAGCTGTGACGGTTCTTCCGGGATGGAATCGAGTGGGCTGTAGACTGCTTCGTTAACCGTTATAGACAATGGAGTATTGCCGTTCTGAATGGCCTCCAGATAATGAACGATTGCGGCTATGGAAGCAGCGAAGGACTCGGAGAGCACGCTGTTTTGGCTAAGGCTGTTCTGTAACCCGTCAAAGAATTCCTTATCTCTGATTTCCAGACAATTGGGATCGAGATCGATCATATATCCTCCAATCTGTGCCAGAACGGCAGCTGCAGCGTTAATCTCTGCTTGAATCCCGTTCCAGATCCCGGTGTTGGCGGCCTTCTGGCCTTCAATGGCAATCAGATCGGAATGAAGATCTGCAACCTGCTTTGAAATCTCCTTTTCCGCTATTTCCAGCTCTTCCAAGGACATAGACCCGATTCCAGTGATCCCTGTTAAACCAGACGGAGAACTATAACCTTTCAAGGTTGCTTTTAGAGCCTCAGCAGTATTGAGATGTTCGTTTAATTCGCTGAGCAGCTGCTTGATGGAATCCGGGAATACCTTACAAAAACCAATGGTGCTGACTGTCTCCGCAGTACCGTTAAAACCTCCATAGGTACTGCCGATTTGGCCAGAGGCATACAGCAGGAGCACGGATATGGCCATCCCGGACTGCAGGATGCGAAGACCGGTTTTTCGGGTTTTTCTTTTACGCCGTTTGGCGGATCTGGGGTACAGAGGCAGGCCCCCCTCTCATAACTTACTGTGGATGTAATTCGCTATATTCGTTCTTAATAAAGAACGTTTTCGTAAGGAAATCATACACTGCCTGACGGGCAAAAGAAAAATGGTGATTTCGTCTAAATGTTCGCAATAAAGACCATTAATTATTATTTATCTGCTGATATCTAATTTAATCGCTGTTTTTCTAAAAATATTCATTATAAAGAACGATTTGATGGGAGGCTGAGCTGTCGGATGGGGAGTGGTGGTGGGGAGCTGAAGGTGAGAATAAAGGCAGAAGTACCTTTGAGTCCGGGCAAAGTGGGCCTTAGGGTGAGAACAAAGGCAGAAGTGCCTTTGAATCCGGCCGAAGTGGGCCTGAGGGCGAAAACAAAGGCAGAAGTGCCTTTGAATCCGGCCGAAGTGGGCCTGAGGGTGAGAACAACTGCAGAAGTGCCTTTGAATCCGGCCGAAGTGGGCCTGAGGGTGAAAACAAAGGCAGAAGTGCCTTTGAATCCGGGCAAAGTGGGCCTGAGGGTGAAAACAAAGGCAGAAGTGCCTTTGTCTCGTGCCAGTATGGCCCGGACCACGTTAAGTAGCCGGGGAGTTGATGGAGTCGCGCATATGTTTGACGTCGCTGATTGGCGGGCGTCCGAACATGCGGGCGTACTCCCGGCTGAACTGGGAAGGGCTCTCGTAACCGACCCGAAAGCCTGCATCGGCTGCATCCAGGAACTCTGTAAGCAGCAATCGGCGTGCGACTTGGAGCCGTATGGCCTTTTGATACTGGAGCGGGCTCATGGCGGTGACCTTTTTGAAATGCTTGTGCAGGGCTGAGGGGCTCAGGTTGACCTCCTTCGCCAATTCTTCAATCAGAAGTGGCTTGGCATAGTCACGGTTAATCCATTGGATTGCTTCGGAGATACGGTAGGCATGGCTGCCGGTAAAGGCAAATTGTGTGATTGACGCTCCTTGCTCGCCTTGCAGCACTCTATAAAGAACCTCACGGGTGATCAGCGGTGCGAGGACCGGAATATCCTCGGGGGTTTCCACAAGTTTGACCAGCCGCAGGACGGCATCCAGCAGTGAAGGGGTAGATTGGCTAACAATAATCCCCCGGCCGGTTTTTCCGTTCCATTGTTGCGGGTTGCCCTTGACGATATCCAGAATGAGGTCCGGAGTGAAGTTCAACTGAAGGCTGAGGTAGGGGGCTTGCGGGGATGCCTCTGTGATTTTACCGATAATGGGGAGATGAACAGGAGTGACGAGATAGCTGGCCGGGTCATAGGTGTAGCTGTCGCCTCCCACTGTGGCTGTTTTGGAGCCTTGCACGATAATGCACAGGGAGGGAACGTTGATTGAATGTCTCGGCTCCAGTACATGAGAGGAGCGTCTGAAAAAAAGTGAAGGCACAGCCGAAGGATGCGCGCCATCTGAAGGAGTGTGATGCTGAATCAGCAGAGCCAATTCACGCTGATATTCTGAAATTGAAGGGTTAATGATAGATAAGCTCATAGATCTGTGCTCCTTTCCCGTACATTCAACTGAGCCTAGTGTAGCCACAATAGGCAGGATTAGGCAAGGATTGAATATGAATAGTCTACCTTGTACCAACGGGGAATCCTCATAATGAGCAGGGTAAGCCATCAATAGAATGTGGCTAATAAGCTGGAAAGTGGGGATTTAGATGTCAGGAATTGAAGGCAAGGTTATAGCAATTACAGGTGCAAGCAGCGGAATTGGTGAAGCGGCAGCGCTTCTGTTAGCGGAGAGTGGAGCGAAGGTCGTGCTTGGGGCGCGTGGAACGGGACGGCTGGAGGCACTCGCGGCCCGCATCGCGAGTACCGGAGGTGAGGTCGCCTACGCTGCAACAGATGTAAGACGCCGTGAAGACGTCCTGGGGCTGGTCAATCTGGCATGTGAGCGGTACGGCAAGCTTGATGTTCTAATCAACAATGCCGGAGTGATGCCGATCTCCCCTCTTGATGAACTGCGCGTAGAGGATTGGGAGGATATGATCGACATCAATGTTAAGGGAGTGCTGTTCGGCATAGCGGCTGCGCTGCCAGTGTTCCGCAAGCAGGGGTTTGGGCATTTCGTCAATACAGCTTCTACCGCAGCATTTCGCATTGTCCCGAACATGGCTGTATACGCCGGCACGAAGTTTGCTGTGCGCGCCATCTCCGAGGGCTTGCGCCAGGAGGCCGGGGATAAGCTGCGCGTGACGATTATCTCACCGGGCATGACACGGACAAACTTTGCGGAATCCATGACCAATCCGGAGATCAAGGCCAAACTTGAGGAGTCCCGGGATGAGATCGCGATGCCGGCGGATGCCATTGCCCGCGCTATGGCATTCGCCATCGAGCAGCCAGAGGGTGTTGACGTGAGCGAGATTATTGTCCGTCCCACTGCCCAGGGGTAAGCAGTCACTGATCTACTATGTTGAGCAAATGCCGGGATGTATTAGAAAAAGAGCCGTGCGTCTACACGGCTCTTTTCTGAGTACGGTCCGCCTTAAGAGCTGAAGGCTCTTGGAACATGTTCAGATTTAGGACGTTACCCAATCACCATAGGGTGGTCTATTACTTGCAAGGTAAGGGTGCATCACCGCTGTCAGCAGACATGTTTGACATTAAGGCAGCTTCTGGCCGCGTGAGCTGATATACAGGTCATACCACTCCCTGCGGGACAGCTCCAGTTGGTCCGCATCTCTGCAGGCGGCGATCCGCTGCGGATTCACCGTTCCAATGACCGGCTGGATTGCAGCCGGATGACTCATCAGCCACGAGAGCACGATCGCCTCGGGGGTAGTATTCTTCTCTTCAGCCAGCGCTTTGACCCTGGCGGCGGTGTTCACGATATTCTCCGGCTGCCCTTCCAGAGGGCGGCCGCTGAACATTCCCTGAGCCAGCGGCCCCCAGGCCTGAAGCTGGATGTTCTCAGCGCGGCAGTGCTCGATGGTGCCCTCGGGGAAGGTGATATCTTTCCAGGGCTCCCGGTTGACGCTGATCACGGCATCCACCCAGCTGATTTTGGCCAGGCTCATATGCAGCTGGTTGACGATGAAGGGTTCATCGCAATAGGACTGAAGCAGCTTGATCTGGGCTGCGCTCATATTGGAGACCCCGAAGTGGCGGACCTTTCCGGCTGCTTTGAGCTGGTGCAGCGCTTCGGCAACTTCCTCGGGGTCCATCAGCGGATCAGGCCGGTGGAGCAGCAGGATATCAATATACTCGGTTCCCAGGCGGTTAAGGGTTCCATCGACACTGCTCAGGATATGCTCTTTGGAGAAATCGAAGACATTGGAGAGGTCTCCCGGCTCCATCAGCTTGATTCCGCATTTGGATTGCAGAATGATCTCTTCCCGCAGACCCGGACGATCCTTGAAAATCTGTCCGAATACCTTCTCGGCTTTTCCACGGGTGTAAATATCCGCATGGTCAAAAAAGTTGATCCCGATATCCAGCGCGGCCTCTACCGCTTCGTGGCCCTGCTTCACATGCTCTGCTGTAATCGGTTCGTGATCCCAGTCTCCGCCCAGCCCCATGCACCCGAGGGCAATGCGGCTGGCCGGGATTCCGCGTTTGTTCAGTGGCAATGTTCTCAGCAAGAAGATCCCTCCGTAATGATAAAATGGCAGCTTCGAGGATATTGTACCTCTTTAGAATCCGGTATGGTACTTTCTGTCACTGGAGGAACGATGTTTGGTGCTTTCCTTATCTTTTTCCTCCTGCTTCTCCAGGTTCAAATCCTCCATAAGGATCGGATCGACATTCTGCCCGCTTTCTGGCAGTTTGCTCATTAATACACGGATTCAAGGCCCTGTAAACAGGAAAGAGGCCCGGGGGCCTCTTTTGAAACTGCCATTTCACTTGAGAGTCGTTGCGGTGTAATTGTGAGCCCGTCTTATAGATCAAGCGGTGTGCCAATATCACTCATTTTCCGTTCGGATACATCCGCGAAGAGGCGTTTCAGCCATTTCAGCTCGATAAGACTGTGCTCATATTTGCCATACATCGCATGAAGCGCCGAACGTGGAACGATGGCAATATGCTCCTCATATACCTGATAGGCAAAATTCACCTGATGTTCAGTTTCACGAATCCGCTCTTCCAGCAGCTTCTCGACCTTACTCTGATCAATATGGCGAGAGAACGCAAGCGCAGTGTAGAGCGGATGGTAGACCAAGTCGGTTTTTTTGATCTGCTGCAGAATCAACTGCTCGAACAGGACCTTACCCTTATCGGTAATACGGTAGATGGTCTTGTCCGGACGGTCACTGCTGTGAATCACCTCAACAGCTTCAATATGTCTTTCTTGGACCAGTTTGTCTACGGCATAGTATAAAGACCCCATCTGCAGCTTCATCATCTGGTCCATGGTCCGTTCTTTCATTACCAGCTTAATCTCATAGGGGTGCATATCCCGTTCCAGCAGCAGGCCTAGAATCACCATCTTCATGGACATGACGGCTTAACCCTGATTATCGGCCGGCTGCTGTTTTTTGCTGTGAACCTTAAGGCGGTCACCCGGCATCAGGAGAACAAAAACAAATCCCAGCACAGCCGGTACCAGCGCCCACATAAAGGTATGGGAAATCGAGCCGGATAGTGCACTCGAGATCTTCTCCAGCACAGGGGCAGGAATCTGGGCTCTGGCTTCAGGAGTCAGGGCTGCCCGGGGATCGCCGAATGACGAAGTATTCGCACCCGCACCGAAGGCATTGCTTAGCTCGCTAGTGAAGCTGTTGCGCTGAATAATTCCGAAGATGGTAATGCCGAGCGTCATGCCCAGCGAACGCATAAAGGTGCTGGTCGAAGTGGCGGAGCCGCGCTGGCGCATGTCGAAATGATGAATCGAGGACATGCTGAGCACTGAGAAGGAGAACCCTACGCCAAAGCCGGTCAATGCCATAAACACATTGAGCAGCAGTCTGGAAGTATCCGGGGTCAGCGTGCTTAAGGAGAACACTCCGGCCACGAAGCACACCGCGGATAACAGCATGATGTTGCGGAAGCTGGTCTTCGTAGTGAGCAGACCTCCGGCCTGGCTGCCGATTACCGTGCCGATCATCATGGGCATGAGAATCAGCCCGGAGTTCGTAGCCGAGCCTCCGTATACCCCTTGTACATAAATCGGAATGTATACTGTGGCAACGATGAAGGCCGAGCCGTAGAACAATCCCAATAGACTGCTTGTCGCAAACAGGCGGTTACGGAACATGGCGAAGGAAATGACCGCCTCAGGCGCCTGCCGTTCAATAAACAGAAAGGCAATAAGCAGTACGGCGAAGCCGGCGAACAAGCCGAGAATCTCAGCGGAATCCCAGGCATATTGATTGCCGCCCAGCTCCAGGGCAAACATCAGGCAGATAACAGCACCTACAAGCGTGAAGGCGCCGCCCCAGTCTATGCGCTGCTTGGAATGGGAAACGGATTCCTTGTAGGATAAGGTGATCAGAATAAAAGCGACAACCCCAATCGGCAGGTTGATATAGAACACCCACTGCCAGCCTACATAGTCGGTAATATAAGCCCCGAGGAGAGGCCCAACCACGCTGGAAATTCCGAAGACGGCACCGAAGAGTCCGGTCAGCTTGCCTCTTTTCTCCGGGGGAAAGATATCAAACATTATGGTGAAGGCGATCGGCATAAGCGCACCGCCGCCAATCCCCTGAATCGCCCGGTATATACTGAGCTGAGTGATGCTCGTTGCTGTTCCGCACAGCGCAGACCCCGCCAGAAATACGATCAGGCCAAAGATGAAAAACCGTTTCCGGCCGTACATATCGGACAGCTTGCCGAAAATGGGTGTTCCGGCCATAACCATGACCATATAAGCCGAGGTTACCCAGACAATTTTATCGAGCCCTCCAAGGTCGGAAACGATGGTGCCCATAGCCGAAGCTACGATGGTATTGTCCATTGCGGACATTAGAATGCCCAGCAGCAAGCCGACAACTACAAGCTTCAGGTTGCTTTCTTTACTATTCATATTTTGCAGACTCCTTTTGAAAAAGTTTCGTGAGCCTTATTATAGTCAAATTTGAATAGGGTAGCAAGCGTTATTTTACTAAATTTTAAACTGAATAATCCCTTGCCCAGGTTTAAAATCAGACAAAACAAATAACCGCCGCCCTTGTACAAGAACGGCAGTTAGAACTAAGTATTCCAAAAGCGAGGACGATTAATTACAACAATTTCAAATATAGTTCAACTTATATAGATCGCTGTTTCACTTCCGCAGGGGTCTTGTTTTTGAATGTATTGGATGAACAGCTCCGTCAGCTCGGGGTCAAATTGGCTGCCGGCACAGGCACGAAGCTCCACAATGGCTTCTTGGAACGACTTCGTCGGCTGGTACGGCCGTTCGGTAGTCATGGCGTCGAAGGAGTCGATGATGGTCAGCATCCGGCACAGCCGGGGGATTTCTTCATATTTGAAGCCGTAAGGGTAACCCTTGCCGTCGTAGCGTTCATGATGCAGCTCGATGTAGGGGGCGAGTTCCTTGAATTTATCGTTCGTTAACGCCATTTCCCGGCCCCAGGTGACATGCCATTTGACCATTTCCCATTCTTCGGGCGCCAGCTTGTCTTTTTTATTCAGGATGCCCCAGGGGATCTCCAGCTTACCGATGTCGTGAATCAGTGCGCCCAATGTAAACTGCCGTTTGGTGAGGGGGTCGAGATTCAGCAGTTCGCTGATGTCCATCGCATAGCGGAAGACGCGCTTCGAATGCTTGAAGGTCTCCAGATCCTTGTACATGAACAGGTTCAGCTGCTGCTCAATATCCCGCACATCCTGGCTGAAATCGATATCCTGCTCCAGCGGCGACTGGCTGCCATAGATATGAACGAGGTTCTTCCCTTGTTTTTTGGCATAATAGAGCGCCTGGTCGGCATGGTCCACAAGCTCTGACTTGAAATGGACATCCGGCTGGTACGCGGCGATGCCGGCAGAGAAGGCCAGACAGCCCTGAGGGAAAATTTCACTGCCTTCAAACCGGGAATGGTTGAGGGTTTTGCGCAGGGATTCCATGAAGTTTCTGGCTGTTGTGGCATCATAGTCCGGCATCAGCAGAGTGAATTCCTCCCCGCCATACCGGGAAACAATAATCCTCGTATCCTGCGTCTCACGCTTCAGCAGTTCTGCCAAAAAAACGATCAGCCCGTCGCCCTTGAGATGGCCGAAATGATCATTGTACTTTTTGAAATCATCGATATCGATCATCGCCAGGGAGAGTGCTGTGCCGCTAGCCTGCGAGCTTCGCATTTCCTCTTCCAGCGCAAGTTCAAAATAACTGTGGTTGAACAGTCCTGTCCGGGGGTCGCGGTTGGAGCGTTCCTCAATATCACGGTACATGCTGAACAGCCGCTTGAAGGAATAGGAGATGAGAATGCTAAGACAGAGGAACAGTCCAAGTCCGACCATTTGGTTGTGATATAGCAGAATTGTCAAGACCAGGGACAGCACCAATGTACAGGAATAGGCCAGGATGGTGTCCGTCAGCATTCCTTTGAGCGTGTCGTACAGATTTTTGTGAAAAACAACGTAATAATAGAAGCCGATCAGCAGTGTGTTCAGGATAAAATATATGGCCATAGCACTTACATAGGCCTCCAGGCGACTGCTAAGCAGCGGTCCGTGCACGGCCCCCAGCGCAGCGAAAACATAGGAAGCGGAAGTTATCATAATGCAGTATACGGCAAAATTGTTGAGATGCTTCCACCATGCTGTGCTGCCCCATTCAAAGAACATCAGCACCAGGGAGCTCAGCAGCAGTACCATAAGTGTGAACGAGGGGCCAAAGACAAAAATGCACGCCAAATAAACAGAGGAGTCGAGCGACAGCCCGTTCCCCTGTGGAGGGAGCTGAAAGGTAAAGAGGGTCAGAATCACTGCGGCACCTGCCATGGCGGTAACCCAGCCCCATAAGGAGGACGAGAAATGCTGCAGGGAACCTTCACTATAAATAACAAATAAGCCCAGACCGGTCAAGCATATAATAAAGGAGTACAAGTGTCCTTTGTTCAGTAAGAAGCTGCCGGTTATGCGTTTGAACAACGCTGCCCCTCCTCTGCGTTCGTGATTGAGTGTACCTGCGCCAGGGAATTATAGAAATTTCACCAGACGGATTCAAAGGAGTCTCTGAGTTATACATTCGCTTTCAGCAAAGGAAATCCTGCTAAATCATGACAAATGTAGTGGTTGTTCGGGAAAGTGAGAAAATCAGCTTCAGGGTGTTGACATACCCATGGGGGGTATATTATATTGTAGTTGAGGAGGCTGATTCCTGTGTCTACTAATGAGAAGGAGCACGCGGAGCATTCCTGTGGAGATGATTGTCATCCTTCTGCTCCCGGTGTACGCAAAAGTCATCATTCAGCGGAATTCAAGAGCGGGCTTACCACCCGGCTCAACCGGATCGAAGGTCAGATCCGCGGCGTCAAAGGCATGATCGAGCGGGATACTTACTGCGATGATGTGCTCAACCAGCTGGCGGCGGTCCAGGCGGCACTGAACAGTGTCGGTAAGCTGCTGCTTGAAGGGCATATGAAGAGCTGTATTATTGAGCGGATCGAGGCCGGGGAACATGAGGTTATTGACGAGCTGCTGATCACGGTCAACAAGCTGATGAAATAAGGCAAGGAAGCTAGACCGGCCACACGAAGTCTGTGCTTCTCGAAGCGGGTTTTGTACGAAATGAATTCAGGAAGTATAGGCTAACAAAACTAAGCGTGTGCTTTCGAAGCGAGTTTTATTGCGTAGAAAGTTCAAGTAGTAGTGCTCCATAAAACTTTTAGGAGGGTTTATAATGTCTAATGCAACATTGAATGTAGAAGGAATGTCTTGCGGTCATTGTGTCAGTGCCGTAGAGAAGGCGGTAAGCGGTGTAGGTGCCGCGGCGAAAGTGGATTTGCAGGCTAAGACGGTAGCCGTTGATTATGATGAGAACAAAGTGAGCCTTAGCACCATTAAGGCGGCAATTGAGGATCAGGGCTACGATGTAGTCTAATGGGAAGCTGCAGCATATAAAGGCTTGGAGCGGGGAATCCTTGAGATTTCAGAGGCGCCAATGCCTTTTCTTTTACAAAATATTATACCCCTTGGGGGTATGGGGGTGCGAATAAATGGAGAAGACAGCTGAATCCGCCCTGCAGCAGACCACGCTGCAGATTACGGGAATGACCTGTTCTGCTTGCGCGGCACGGATTGAGAAGGGGCTCTCCCGTATGGAGGGGGTATCCAAGGCCAATGTGAATCTGGCGCTGGAGCAGGCAACCGTGGGATTTGATCCTGCGGTTGCGGGAGTGCCGCAAATCGAGGAGAAGATCCGCTCGCTTGGCTATGATACCCGCAAGGAGTCAGCGGATTTCGATATCTCAGGCATGACCTGCGCGGCTTGTTCGGCACGGATTGAGAAAGTGCTGGGACGCATGCCGGGTATTGCAGCCGTGAACGTGAATCTGGCGCTGGAAACGGCGCATGTGGAGTATGCGCCGGGGAACGTTGGTGTATCCGACATTATGGAGAAGGTAAGCAGCATTGGCTACAAGGCAACCTTGAAGCAGGATCGCAAGGAACAAGCCGACCAGCGCGGGCAGGAGATTGTGCGCAAGCGGAATAAGTGGATGATTTCTGCCATTCTCTCATTTCCGCTGCTATGGGCAATGGCAGGTCACTTTACCTTTACAGACTGGATCTGGACACCGGAGCTGCTGATGAATCCCTGGTTCCAGCTGGTGCTGGCTACGCCGGTTCAGTTCATCATTGGCTGGCAATTCTATATCAGTGCCTATAAGGCGCTGAAGAACGGCAGCGCTAATATGGATGTACTGGTAGTGCTGGGCACCTCGGCGGCCTATTTCTACAGTCTGTATCTGACGATCGATTCCCTGAGTATGAGCGGAATGAGTCATTCCGTGGATATGTACTACGAGACCAGCGCGATTCTGATTACGCTAATTCTGGTCGGCAAATGGTTCGAAGCCCTGGCAAAAGGACGTTCCTCCGATGCGATCCGCAGTCTGATGGGCCTGCAGGCCAAGACCGCACTGGTGGTGCGTGACGGTGCAGAGCTGAGCATCCCGGTAGAGGAAGTGATTCCGGGAGACCTGGTTCTCGTGAAGCCTGGAACGAAGGTTCCTGTGGATGGAGAGGTTATTGAAGGTCTGTCCTCTGTGGATGAATCCATGCTGACCGGTGAGAGCATTCCGGTGGAGAAGAAGCCGGGAGACAGTGTAATCGGAGCTACACTGAACAAAAACGGCATGCTGCGGATCAAGGCCCGTAAGGTAGGCCGTGATACCGCGCTGGCGCAAATTATTAAAGTGGTTGAAGAGGCCCAGGGCTCCAAGGCGCCGATCCAGCGGATCGCTGATGTGATATCCGGCATTTTTGTGCCGATTGTCGTGGCGATTGCGGCGCTGACCTTTGTGATCTGGTATGTCTGGGGCGCTCCCGGCCAGTTCGCTGAGGCGCTCGAGAAGGCTATTGCCGTGCTGGTTATTGCCTGTCCATGTGCGCTGGGTCTGGCTACACCTACCTCGATTATGGCTGGATCAGGCCGCGCAGCTGAATTCGGCATTCTGTTCAAGGGCGGCGAGCATCTGGAAGCCGCGCAGGGGATTCAGGTTGTGGTGCTGGATAAGACGGGTACCGTTACAAGCGGCAAGCCTGTATTGACGGATATCCTTACAACTACAGGCATCGCCGCGCATGGCAGGGAAAACGCCGAGAACCGCCTGCTTGCTCTTACGGCAGCTGCGGAAAAGCTCTCGGAGCACCCGCTGGCGGATGCCATCGTCGCCGGTGCTGCTGCCAGAGGCCTGGAATTGCCTGAAGCCGGACAGTTCCAGGCTGTACCGGGACGCGGAATTACCGCAGTGGTCGACGGACAGACCGTAAGTGTAGGCACCCGCAGGATGATGGAGGAAGGCGGCGTGGACCCTGGTCAATGGACAACGCTTATGACGAAGCTGGAGCAGGAAGGCAAGACCGCAATGCTCGTATCCGTAGACGGTGTGATCGCCGGAGTAGTAGCGGTGGCCGATACCATCAAGGAAACCTCGCGGGCTGCGGTAGCCAAGCTGCATGAAATGGGCATTGAAGTGGTGATGATTACCGGGGATAACAAGATTACGGCACAGGCCATCGCCGGGCAGGCCGGCATCCGTACGGTGCTGGCCGAGGTGCTTCCGGAGGGCAAGGCCGCCGAGATCCGCAGACTGCAAAGCGGCGGAGTCAAGGTAGCCATGGTCGGCGACGGCATCAACGATGCTCCTGCCCTGGCGACAGCGGACACCGGGATGGCCATCGGCACCGGTACCGATGTGGCGATGGAAGCGGCAGACATCACATTGATGCGCGGTGACCTGATGAGCATACCCGATGCGGTCATGATGAGCCGCAGAACGATGCGGAATATCAAGCAGAATTTGTTCTGGGCACTTGCCTATAATACGATTGGCATCCCGGTCGCCGCGCTGGGTTTCCTGGCCCCATGGCTGGCCGGTGCGGCAATGGCATTCAGTTCGGTCTCGGTTGTCCTGAATGCGCTGCGGTTGCAGCGGGTGAAGCTGTAAAGACACTGTAAAGACACGGCCCCAAGTGGAAAGCTCCTGCGGCTGAACGTAAAAGAATCGCTTAGCGTTAAACGCTGGCGATTCTTTTTGTTGATGTTGTAGGAGAGCCGCGGGCCGGATTGCCCGGAAACAACGGCAGGAATGCCGTTGTAGGAGCGCCGCGGGCTGGATTGCCCGAAAACAACGGCAGGAATGCCTTTGTAGGAGAGCCGCGGGCCCGTCTGCCCGGAAACAACGGCAGAAATGCCGTTGTAGGAGCGCCGTGGGCCGGATTGCCCGGAAACAACGGCAGGAATGCCGTTGTAGGAGCGCCGCGGGCCCGTCTGCCCGGAAACAACGGCAGAAATGCCGTTGTAGGAGCGCCGTGGGCCGGATTGCCCGGAAACAACGGCAGAAATGCCGTTGTAGGAGCGCCGCGGGCCGGATTGCCCGGAAACAACGGCAGGAATGCCGTTGTAGGTGCCCCGCCACCCAGGGACGCTGACGCATTACCTGCTGGATGTACTTAGTGGCTTGGGCAGAGCAGCCTGGGCGCTGGCTTTTGCCTTTTTACGGCCCAGCCAGTTTGTGCCAATGACCCCTGCGATAATCAGCAGCGATCCAATCCAGTGATACACTGTAATGTCCTCCCCGAGAAGGACAGCTCCGGCACCGATGGAGACGATGGTCGAGAGATTGGTGAACACGCTCATGAGGGAGGCTTCTATTTTGGACAAGATATAGGTTGATGTCAGGGTGGTGACGAGTGATGCGATAACGCCCAAGTACACAGCAGACAAGATAAAGGTGCCGCTCTGGAGCGGCTGAAGGAAGTCGCCCAGGGTTCCGCTGGCTACATGTCCGGTGAGCGAAGTGATCAGGAAGGCGGCGAAGCCAATCCCCATCATCAGGTAGCTGAGTTCAGCGGGGCTGAAGTGGCTGGAGAGCGAACGTGCCAGCACGCTGTACCCGGCAAAGGCCAGGCAGGTCAGGAACAGCAGTACGATCCCGGTCATGTTGGACAGATGAAGGCTGCCCCCTTTCATGATAAAGATAAACACAACGCCGAATACAGACAGGAAGATACATAGCTTTTGGAGAAGGGTTGTGGTCTCCTTCAAGAATATCGAGGCGATGATCATTGTCACGACCGGAGTAAACGAATAGAGAATCCCTCCCTCGGCAGAGGTCGCGTGCTGGAGTCCGAATACTTGAAGGGTGAAAAATCCAAGCGGGTACATGGCTGCCAGCAGCAGCGCCTTGAGAACCGGCTTGCCGCGGTAGGATATTTTGACCCAGCCGAAGGCGACGGGGATCGACATCACTGCAAATGAAGCGGCGAAGCGGTAGGTTAACGTGTCGAGCGGTCCGGCATGGCCGAGCGCCACTTTGGTGAAGAAGAATGAGAATCCGATGATGACTGCGTTAAGCACGGCAAAGGTATAAGCCAGCTTGAGTCCGTTTTGCTGCATGAGTGCATCTCCCTTTCGTGAACAGGACAGGATCGCCGAAACGTCTTATCTGTTACTTTAAAATTAAAGGGAAATCCGCAGGTCAACAATACCCGTTTTTCACTACTGTACCGGTACAGTTAACTGTATACTAAATAAAAAAGTGAAGGGAGGCGTGCCATGAAAAAGTTTCATGCAGTTTTATCCCAAATGGAGAAGGGCATCAAGGGAGGACAGTTCAGCCCCGGGCAAAAGCTGCCTTCTGTCCGTAGTGCCGCAGAGTTCTATGGGTGCAGTGTCAGCACGATTCTTCGGGCGTATGGGGAGCTGGAGAGATCACACATGATTTATTCCATTCCGCAGAGCGGATATTACATGGTGGACAGGACGGAGGAACCGGCCGCTTCCGGCAGCAGTGGGGAGATCGATTATGCCTCGGCCTCGCCCGATCTGAACGTATTTCCGTATTTGGATTTCCAGCACTGCCTCAACAAGGCGATTGACCGGTACAAGTATCATTTGTTCACCTATGGAGATTCGCTGGGGCTGGAGACGCTGCGCCATACGCTGGTGTCTCATCTGGCAGAGTATCAGGTTTTTGCCAAAATGGAACGCATCCTGATCACTTCGGGTATCCAGCAGGCGCTGGAGATTCTGGCCAGGATGCCGTTCCCTAACGGCAGGACGGAAATATTGGTTGAACAGCCGGGCTATGATATATACCTGCGGTATTTGGAGGCGGAAGGGATCACGGTGAGCGGAATCGCCCGTTCAGCGGCAGGGATAGATCTGCAGGAGCTGGAGGAGAGGTTCAGAGGCGGGCGAATCAAATTCTTTTATACCATGCCCAGATATCATAATCCGCTCGGAACCTCATACAGTGCAGAGGAACGGAGAGCCATCGCCGGGTTAGCGGGCAAATACGATGTATACATCATCGAGGATGATTACATGGCGGACCTTGGGGCGGAGCGGCGGTTTGATCCAATCTATGCGTATGACCAGACGGCTCATGTGGTTTATTTGAAAAGCTTCTCCAAAATCATTTTTCCGGGTCTCCGGCTGGGTGCGGCTGTGGTGCCTGAACCGCTGCTGGAAACCTTCCGCGCCTATAAAGGCTACACAGACACTTCGTTGTTGTCCCAGGCCGCGCTTGAGGTATACATCAAGAATGGCATGTACGAGCATCACAGGCACAAAATAGAAGCCCTGTACGCCGAAAGGATTCATGCCATGTATGAGGCCCTCCGGCAGCACAATACGGAAGATTTGATTGAGGTGTCTGCTGAAAGCTCCGGCATGTATATGCAATTCAAGGTGCCGGGAACAGTGAATCTGGAGCGTCTGGTCAAACGGCTGGGGGAGCGGAAGATCCGGGTCGTATCCGGCAATGGATTCTATCTGTCCGGGTACCGGAATCGGGAAAAGTTCCTGCGCATCAGCATTTCACGCGCCCGGCTGGATCAGATTGATGAGGGGGTCAAGGCCATTGTCCAGGAGGTGAAGCGGGGGAGCGGGTGGTAGAGCGCAGCTGTGCCTGTTGTTTGTGGCTTTATTTGTGTTCATAATGCTTATATAACTAGAAAAAAGTGAGGGGAAAGATCATGAAACCCAATAACGAAACACTGGAGCTGCTGAACCGGCATACCTCTGTCCGCCAGTTTTTGGACAAGCCGGTCAGTGACGGGCAGCTGGCGGCCATCATCGGAGCGGCCCAGATGGCCTCAACCTCCAGCAGTGTCCAGGCTTACACAGTCATTGCAGTGACCGAGCCAGCCCTCCAAGCCCAGCTGTCCAAGCTGTCCGGCGGCCAGGCTTACATTGAGCAGTGCCCGGTGTTCCTGGTGTGGTGCGCCGATCTGTACCGCCTGCGGGAGATCAGCGGACCTTATCTGCAGGGGGCCGAATCTTACGAGGATTCCACCGAGAACCTGATCGTAGCCACCGTCGACGTAGCGCTGGCCGCCCAGAATGCGGCGGTTGCCGCCGAGTCGCTTGGTCTTGGCATTGTCTATATCGGCGGAATCCGCAATCATATTGCAGAGGTGTCTGAACTGCTGGGACTGCCCGAGCTGGTCTATCCGGTCTTCGGCATGTGCCTGGGGTATCCCGCCGGAGTGAACGGTATCCGTCCGCGTCTTCCGCTCCAGGCGGTGCTGCATCATAATGGCTATCAGGCTGAAACGTCGGTAGAACAGGTTAAAGTGTATGATGAAATAACGCGGGATTACATGCGTGAACGGACCGGAGGGCAGAAGGATACGCCTTGGTCCGAGATGATGGCAGGGCGTCTAGCCCAGCCCTCCCGGCTGCAGATGAAGGAGTTTTTGCTGCAAAAAGGGTTCATGCAGAAATAGGCCGGGATGGCCTGAAGCCTGCCAATTCCATAGGGTCAAAGCCAAAGAGCCTCCTGTCAACGCTTCACGTTGGCGGGGGCTCTTTGGCTTGCCCGGTGAAGCAGACAGATGGTGCTGTGCTTGCGCTAAGCCGGATGACAATTGTCACCCGGAAAAAATGACAGTCCATACTGATGTCCTCTTCTGTTATTGATTACTATGGAAGTACGGCAAAGACATTAGGTGATGGAGGAATCAGACATGAATCACGTGATTGAAATGAACGGCGTCAGTAAAGCCTTCAATGATAAAAAAGCGGTCGACGGTATCAGCTTTACCATCGGCAAGGGGTCCATTACAGCGGTCCTTGGACCAAACGGAGCAGGAAAAACAACGATGATATCGATGCTGCTTGGGCTGCTGGAACCCACAGAAGGAACGATTAAGGTATTTGGAAGCTCTCCCCGGGATGTGAGGGTGCGGGAGCGCAGCGGGGCTATGCTGCAGGAGGTGAGCGTAATGGACCGGCTTAAGGTCCGTGAGATTATCGCCCTGATCCGCAGCTATTATCCGCAGCCGATGGATATGGACTTTCTGTTGGGGGCAACAGGGCTGGCTCCTGCGGATCTGAACCGCTATGCAGAGAAGCTCTCCGGCGGCCAAAAGCGCAGTCTCTCCTTTGCGCTGGCGTTGGCGGGAAACCCGCAGCTGCTGTTCCTGGACGAACCGACGGTTGGGCTGGATACCACGGCCCGGCGGCACTTCTGGGACACCGTGAGGGAGCTGGCCGCCCGGGGCACAACAATATTGTTCACGACCCATTATCTGCAGGAAGCTGAGGATATTGCCGACCGGATTCTGTTGTTCAGTCAAGGGACTATCGTAGCGGACGGCAGTCCGGAAGAGATCAAGGCAAGAATGGTTAAGCAGTCGCTATCCTTCCTTCCGGCCGGGAATGCCGCACAGCTGCGCGGGCAACTGCTGGAACTGCCTTTTGTTGAAGATTGCTACGACAAAGACGGCCGGATCTATGTGACCACAGAGAATACGGACGAGGCACTCCGGGGGATTTTTACCGGCGGACTTGCCGTGAGGGATGTGCGTATTCACCAGGGAAGCCTTGACGAAGCATTCGAGCAGTTAACCATGAACAGGGAGGAAGATACGAAATGATGAGACTTGTTGCTGTGCAGTGCAAAGCGGAGATGCTGCGGATTTTCCGCAATCCCTATTATGTATTCTGGTCCTTGCTGATGCCGATCATGTTTTACTTTATCTTTACAAGAGTAGTGAACACGGGGCCCGATGATGCCTCGGAGTGGCAGGCGCATTACCTGATGTCCATGGCCGCTTTCAGTGTAATGGGTTCCTCGATTATGACTATGGGCATCCGGTTGGTCCAGGAGCGGACCCAGGGCTGGAGCACATTTATCCGTATCACCCCGCTGCCGTCTTCGGTATATTTCACAGGTAAAATGTTCGGACAGACCCTCATGCATCTGTTCTCGGTACTCTGCATTTTTCTCGCTGGGTATTTGATGAACGGCGTATCACTGACGGCTGGACAATGGCTGCTGAGCGGACTGTGGATTCTGGCGGGCTCCATGCCTTTTCTGGCCCTCGGTACGCTGGTAGGTTTCATGAAGCGTGTCGATACGGCAAGCGGTGTCAGCAATGTGCTCTATATGGGGCTGGCGGTTGCCGGAGGCATGTGGATGCCGCTTGATATTATGCCGAAGCTGATGCAGCGGATTGGTCACTGGTTGCCTTCCTATCATTTTGGGGAGGGGGCCTGGAGAATCGTTGCAGGGAATCCTCCGCAGTGGGGAAGCATTCTGATTTTGCTCGGATATCTGGCGGTCTTTATGATACTATCGGTTTATATCCGAAAAAAACAGGAAGCGGTGTAATTCATAATGACGCGCAGGCAGTTCCGGATGTTTCCGCAAAGAATCGGCTTTTTCCCTTATATGTGGCTTCTGTACTTATTGTTTCCAATCATCAACCTGCAGGAGGAGCATGGAATCAAGCTGGTGCTGGGTGCAGTAATGCTGGCCTTGTTCGCCGTGACCTACCGTCAGCTCTATTGGGTCACCGGCAGAGATTTTACCCTGTGGCTGGCTCTGCAGGTGCTGATTATTGTGATTCTGAGTGTAGCTTATACGCCCTATGATCTGTTTATGGGCTTCTTTACGTCGAATTTTATCGGCTGGTACACGGAGAAAAGACACTTCAAAATGGCTTATTCTGCTTTTGCAGCTATGGTGCTTGTCCCGTTAATCATGGCTACCTGGGGGATGCCTATAGGGGATCTGCTGTTCCTGTACCCTTTCATGATTATTATGCTGGTCTCCCCGTTTGGTATCCGCTCACTGTACCGCAAGAGAATGCTCGAAAAGGAGCTGGATCAGGCGAATGAGGTCATCAAGGAGCTGGTCAAACGTGAGGAACGGATGCGGATCGCCCGGGATCTGCATGATACGCTGGGGCATACGCTGTCGCTGATTACCCTCAAGAGCCAACTGGTGGAAAAGCTTGCGGCCAAGGATGCCGTCCGTACACAGGCGGAAGCGAGAGAAATCCAGCGGATATCACGCGCTGCGCTGCGCCAGGTTCGTGAGCTGGTATCGGAGATGCGTGCCATATCCGTGGCTGAGGAGCTGGCTGAAGTTGGGGAGATGCTGCGCACTGCAGAGATTATCCTGGAGATCGAGGGGGACACGGTGCTGGAGGGTGTATCCGACCTGACGCAGAATATTCTGAGTCTCTGCATCAAGGAAGCAGTAACTAATATTGTGAAGCACAGTGAAGCAGACTGGTGCCGGATTGCCATTGCCATGGCAGAGGGGGACGTCCAGATTACCATTGAAGATAATGGGGTTGGTCTGCATAGCCGGGATCCGGAAGGCCGGGGGCGGAGCGAAGGCAACGGGATCAAAGGGATGGCCGAACGGCTGTCACTGATTGATGGATCGATTACGCTGCGTTCGGGAGCAGAGCGGGGGGCTGTCTTGACGGCAGTTGTCCCGAGAGTAGTCAAGGAAAGAAAGGATGGAGTGACCGCATGATACGCATCGTGATTGCCGAAGATCAGCGCCTGCTGCGCGGGGCCATGGCTTCGCTGCTGGATCTGGAGGACGATATTGAAGTGGCGGGGGAAGCCGGAGACGGAGCAGAGGCGCTTGCAGTGATTGAACGGCTTCAGCCGGATGTATGCCTGATGGACATAGAGATGCCTTATAAAAGCGGGCTGGAGGTCGCGGAAACGCTGAAAGCTAAGGGCTGCGCCACCAAAATCATTATCCTGACCACCTTTGCCCGCCCGGGATATTTTGAACGGGGCGTGAAGGCTGGTATTCAAGGTTATCTGCTGAAGGACGAGCCGGTGGATAAGCTGGCGGATGCGATCCGCCGGGTGATGGCCGGCCACCGGGAAGTGTCTCCCGAGCTGGTCTTCGGCAGCCTGCGGGAAGAGAATCCGCTGTCTTCCCGGGAACAGGAGATCCTGAAGCTGGCGGGTGCCGGCCAGAGTGCGGGAGAAATTGCCGCTACGCTGCATCTTTCCTACGGCACCGTCCGCAATTACATATCGGAAATTCTGAATAAGCTGGAAGTGAAAAGCCGGATCGAAGCCGTGCGGCTGGCAGAAGAGAAGGGCTGGATGTAGAAGGAAAGCGTACTTCAATTGAAGTCCAGATATACTGCGAATGAATTGGAAGCTCAGCTATGCTGCAGTAGAATGAAATGGATGGAAGTTCAGCTGTGATTGTTAGGCATACTTTCTTAAAAGTGGCTGAATGGCTGAGTGGCCAAAGGAACAACGGGGAGCAGGCATTAGGCGAATCTAAAGGGTTAGTGGAATTTATACCCTTAATCTGGCGGGATTTGAGCGTTTTCAGGGTTTAGTGGGATTTTGTACACTTAATTCTGGCCAACGAGCCCTAGAATGGGCTTGTGCGTTGAAATAGGTATACTTTTTCCAACAAAGCGCACTCTATGCTTGTTATGCGCAGAAATAAGTGTATAATTTCCCACTAATTCTCAACGGAACATACTCAATAGGTCCGGTCCCTTCATAGGGGGCCGGGCTTATTTGTTGCAATTGAGTAAAGACAGCCAATGTATTTCAAGCAGGTGGAACGCAGGTTGGTCCGGCATGCTGCGTGGATGCAGCCGGGCAAGCTGTGAATGGAATGCGGCCTCTATGCGTAGACGCGGCCGGGCGTGCTGCGAATAAAATGCGACCGGGCCTGCTGCGTGGACGCGGCCCCGGCCCGGCATGCTGTCTAGATGCGGCCCGGCAAGCTACCTGGACGCGGCCCAGTACGCTGCGTGGATGCGCCCTGTAACGCTGCGCTTACCGGACTGTCCTGGCCTGCTCCTCGCGCATCCATTCCGACAGCTCGCGTCTGAGCTGCAGAAATTCCAGAGAGTCGGTTATTTCCCCGCGCCGCGGACGCGGGAAAGGGACATCAACGATATGTAGGACGGAGCCGGGCCGTCCCGAGAAAACATAAATACGGCTGGAGAGAAGGAGTGCTTCCTCGATATTATGGGTAATGAATAATACCGAACGGCGGTTTTCTTCCCACAGCTCCAGCAGCCAGTGCTGCATCTGCTCACGGGTCAGCGCATCGAGCGCACTGAACGGCTCGTCCAGCAGCATCAGCTCCTGCGGTGCGAGCAGCGCACGCAGGAAGGCTGCCCGCTGCTGCATACCGCCCGACAGCATATGCGGGTAGGCGCGTTCGAACCCGCCCAGACCGACCTTGTCCAGCCAGTGGCGGGCGGCTGCCCGTGCTTCGGCCTTGGGTTCGCCCTTCAGCTCACCGGCGAGCAGGACATTGTCTTCGATGGTACGCCACGGGAACAGTGCAGGCTGCTGAGGCATATAGCTGATCTCTCCGCGCTGCCCGGTGACGATCTTACCGCCCATGCTTACCGTTCCGGCATCAGGCAGCTCCAGGCCCCCGATGATGTGGAACAAGGTGCTTTTGCCGCAGCCGGAAGGGCCGACAATCGAGACGAATTCCTGGGGCTCAACCGTTAGAGATACATTGTCGAGCACACGGGTCTCGCGGCCGCGGTAGAAGAAGGCCTTGGATACGCCGTTTACGTTCAGCGCGGTAGGCGAGGCTTGAGTTTCGGGCAAGTGCCCAAAGGAAACCTGTTCCCTGGTGTTCGAGTTGGGATAGCCTGCTGTCAAATCATTCATCCCCTTTCCGGGAAGTGTAGGTGGGACAATTCTGTAAAGTGTGCATAGCCTGCATCAGGAGGTCTTGCGCGGCTTCCAGCGTACCAGCCATTTCTCGAGAAGTGCGATCAGGGCAAACAGCACCAGACTAAGAAGAACAATAATTACGATGGCAACAAACATCCGGTCTGTGCGGTAGGAGGCCTTCTGCAGCAGCATGTAATAGCCAATGCCCTTGTCTGCGCCGATCCACTCGGCAACCACAGCACCCATTACAGCATAGGTCGCGGAGATTTTAAGACCGGAGAACAGGGCGGGCAGAGAACCGGGCAGCTCCAGCTTGGAGAAGATATGCCACTTGCTGGCCCCGGCCATTTTCATATAGTTCATCATGATCCGGTCGCTTTGGGCCAGCCCGCCCATGGCGGCGACGGCAACCGGGAAGAAGCAGACGAGTGTGATGAGTACGATTTTGGGCAGCAGTCCGAACCCGAACCAGATAATCAGCAGCGGCCCGAGGGCAATGGAGGGCACATTCTGGCTGAGAATCAGCAGCGGATACAGCGCTCTTTTCAGCCAGGGCACCAAATGCAGCAATAGAGCTACAATCAGGCCCACACCTGTACCGATCGGGAAGCCGATCAAGGTCAGCCGCAGCGTTGCAGCCGTATGCGCCCAGATGCCGGAAGCGTTACCCCGGGATTCGCGGGCGATATCACCGGGGCTTGGCAGCATCCAGGAAGGGACATGAAGTACGGAAACGGCTAATTGCCATACACCCAGAAAAAAGATGACCGCCACAAGGGGCGGCCAGATTTGGTTCCAGTACGATCTCACGGCCGGTATTTTTCCGTCAGCTTATCCATGCTGATTCCGCTGGGGTTATGGGCGATCTTAATTTGCGAGATGACGCTGGGGCTGCCCGCTGCGATCAGTGCTTCATGCATTTGGCGTACCACCTCAAGCAAATCGGTGAGTTCGCCTTCCATCGTAGTTTCGAGCGGATTCACCTGGTGCTTGACGCCGGATTGCTGGATGACCTCAATGGCCTTATCCACATAAGGAATAGAATCCTCGTTATTCGGAGTTTTAGGAATGACTTGAATGCTGAGCAGAGTGTTTGCCATATCAATCAGATCCTTTCAGGTTGGGTATGCGTACAATTTGCAGGTGTAACATTACTTGCTCTCAGGAAGAAATTCATTCGTGAACGCTGAAGCGGTATCCAGTGGTTTGTCCAGCAGCTTCAGACTGTACATCCAGTCGGCGTAATTCTTCCAGACCTCGGCTTTCTGCTCTCCCCATCTGGAGGCATCGTCCGTATATTTCGGGCTAAGCCATTTCTGACTGGCCAGGACGAGCTTGGGATCCAGATCCGGCACAGCCTTCGAGAGGATGGCGGCAGCTTCTTCCGGCTTGTCGATCGCATATTGATAGCCTTTGGAGGTAGCTGCAAGGAACGCCTTTACCAGCTCCGGATGCTCAGCGATTTCCTTCTCGCTCGTGGTCAGGACCGGGGTGTAGTAATCCAACTGAGGGGCGTAATCCTTCAAATACAGCATGTCCAGCGGCTCACCGCGCAGCTCGGCTTCAATACCGGTCCAGGCGTAGAATATCCAGGCAAAATCGATGTCGCGTTTCACGGCGGTGAAGAAATCAGCTTCGCCGATATTGACCAGCTTTACCTTTTTAACATCGCCGCCTTGAGGGTCCATGATCGCCTTCATGGCAGCTTCTTCAGCCGGGGAGCCCCACCCGCCGTAGGTTTTGCCTTCGAAATCTTTCGGTGTCTTGATATTGCGGTCCTTCGGGGCGGCAAACCCCGAGGTATTATGCTGGATGATGGCGGCGATGGAGACGAGCGGCACATCCTGCAGACGGGCCAGAGTGAGCGCCTCCTGGGCACTGATGCCAAAAGCGGCTTCGCCTGAGGTGACCATCGTGTCGGCTCCTGCCGCACCCGGCTGTACAATTTCTACATCCAGGCCTTCCTCCTTGTAATAACCAAGCTCTTTGGCTGCATAGAGGCCGGTATGGTTCGTATTCGGCGTCCAGTCCAGCGCGACCTTAATCTTGGTCAGTTCCTTAGGCGCGTCCGTTCCTGCCGCGGTTGCTTCCGGCGCGGCGGTGCTGTCCCCGGCTGGAGCGGCGCTATTCCCACCGGAATTGGCTGTATTGCTGCCGCACCCGGCCATGACGATGACCAGTATGCAGCTGATGCAGAGCATTAGTGCTTTTTTGACTCCCATTTCTATTCTTCTCTCCTTCCAGCTAACCCAGTCTTCCGAACTCTGATGATGTCCATACCAAAAAAAGCGCCCCGAAGATCGGGACGCCAGCAATTGCGTTAGGTGGCCGCTTAGCCAAAACGGCTGAATGCGGGTGGTGATTCCTACGCTGGCATTATCCAGATCAGGTATAAGGGTCAGTATCTATGTGGGATACACTCTCAGCCGGCCAATTCCAGCCCCCCTGGTACTATGAAGTTATGGGTGTTGCTATGTTCTTACGCTGTATTATAGCGGTCCCCTTCGGGGTTGTCCAGTAGTGGCCCCGGATTCCAGCAATCCGCCCAGGCACTGCCAGGCACGCCGGGTAGACTTACCATATGTTATATAATAAGATTAATACTTTACAATTATGTTTCGGAAAAGGAGTGACCCTATGCTCACTGATCAGCAAAATGCCGGAGAACGGCTGAAGGTGCTAGCGGAACAGTTGGCTGAAGAAGTCACTTTACGTCAGTATGAACGCCAGCCCGAGTTACGGCACAGATTCGGCCCTTCCGGAATGGCAAGAACCAAACAGGATTCACTATATCATTTACGGTATTTGGCGCAAAGTGTGGCGCTGGACAGTCCACTTTTATTTATTAATTATATTGTCTGGCTGAAGGTGCTGCTGGCACAGTACAAAATCACGGGTAAGGATCTGCAGATCAATCTGGGGCTGATGAAGGAAGCTATAGGCTCACAGGTTGGGACACCGGAGAAAGAGCTGATTCTGAGCTATCTGGATATGGGAATTCACCATACGCTCGAAGAGCAGAGTGTGCAGCCTTTTCTTCAACCGGACAAACCCTATTACCGCGAGGCAGAGAAGTACCTGAAGCTGCTTCTGAACAGTGAACGCCGCAAGGCTTCGGAATTTGTGCTGGGGCTGCATGATGAAGGTGTGCCTATTCATGATCTGTATCTGCACATTTTCCAGAACAGTCAGTACGAGATTGGCCGTTTATGGCAATTGGGTTCCATTACTGTAGCTCAGGAGCATTACTGTACAGCTTGTACCCAGAGTATTATTTCGCAGCTGTATCCGCGGTGGATTCAGGCTCAGGAAGGAAAAAAAACGATGGTGGCGGTCGGAGTCGGCCAGGAACTGCATGAGATCGGACTGCGGATGCTAGCAGATTTCTTCGAAATGGAGGGCTGGAACACCTATTATTTGGGCTCTAATATGCCTACAGAGGGTTTAATCCGGTATCTGAAGGAGCAGCCTGCTGACCTGCTGGCCATCTCCATCACCATGACTTTTCACGTATCGGAGGTTCAGCATCTGATCGCGTCGATCCGTACGCATACCGAACTGAACCACATTAAGATTATGGTCGGCGGAATGCCGTTTAATATAGACAGGGAGCTGTGGCGCAAAGTGGGTGCCGACGGCTATGCCCCCGATGCTAAGGGAGCGCTGGAGGTAGCGGGGCGTCTTATACCCGAAGGGATACTCCGGGAGAATTGACATAGAAGGCGGGAGAGGGAAATGACCGACCATGAGCAAGAGATCCGGAAACTGAGGGAGACCATTGAGACGCTCTCTAATCAGGTGATTCAGGGACAGCAAAGAGAAGAACAGGCCTTGGCAGAATTCTCCGCGATGAACAATGAATTAATTACGATGCACCGGCTGCTCGCCAAGAACAGTGCCAGGCTTAAGGCGATGAAGGAAGAGGCGGAACGGGCCAACCGGGCGAAAAGCCTGTTCCTGGTTACAGTAAGCCACGAAATACGTACGCCGATGAACGGCATTTTGGGAATGACCGAGCTGCTGGAGGCTGGGGGGGCGACGGATGAGCAGCGGGTTCAGCTGGGGGTCATCCGGGAATCGGCCCAATATCTGCTGCAAATGATCAATAATCTGCTGGATATCTCCAAGATTGAAGCGAGTAGAATGGAACTGCAAAATTCTCCGCTGAGTATACGCAATCTGCTTGAACATGCGGCGAGTCTGCTCTCTCCGGCCGCCGCGAAGCGCGGGAATATTCTGAAATGGCAGGTTGCAGGCCGTGTGAGGAGTACGCTGAGCGGGGACTCGTCCAAAATTCTTCAGATACTCATTAATTTGTTGGGGAATGGCATTAAGTTCACACGAAACGGGGTAGTCGAGGTGACCGTGGGATTGGCTGGCGAGGATGACACGCATCAGCGGCTGTACTTCGAAGTCAGGGACGAGGGCATCGGCATCCCGCTGAAGGATCAAGCGAAGCTGTTCCGGCCGTATTCTCAAGTCAGCCGCGGGCCGGAGATGGCTACGGAGGGAACGGGCTTGGGCTTATCCATTTGCAAGTCGATGGTGGAGCTGATGGGCGGGTCAATCGGGGTGGACAGTGCGCCTGGCCAGGGCTCAACCTTCCGGTTTGAGATTGCCCTGGAGAAGACTGCTGAACCGCAGGAAACCCTGAATTCACCTCAGGCTTTTGTACCGGAGGCCCGCTTCAGCACAATGCCGGTGCTGGTTGCTGAAGATAATGGACTGAACAGTACGCTGTTGCTGCTGCAGCTGAAGAAATTGGGCATTACAGATGTGGAACTCGCTGACAACGGAAATGAAGCTGTAGAAGCGTGGCAGCGGAGAGAGTTCGGGCTTATCCTGATAGATAGCCGGCTGCCGGGTATGAATGGGAGCGAGGTGGTCCGGACCATCCGCCAGCTGGAATCCGCCGGGGCCAGATCCAGAATTCCCATTATTGGTGTAACCGGCGATGGATCGGAAGAGAGCCGGGAAGCATTTTTCCATGCAGGGCTGGACGACTGGGCGGTGAAGCCGCTGAATCTGGATAAGCTGAAGCAGCTTCTGGACCGGTGGTTCGGTCCTGAACCGTATATTCCGGTGCTGAATGCGGATACGGTATCCGGCATCCGGGAAATGGACGGGGAGGAAGAGCCTGAGCTTCTTCGTGTGCTTGTGGACATGTTCAAGAACGATACACCGCTGCGGTTGACCGCCCTGCAGGCGGCGGCTACAGCAGGGGATCTTTCCGAGATTGCTGCGGTGGCCCACAGTCTGAAATCCGGCAGCCTGGGGCTGGGAGCACAGTACTTCGCCCATGTATGCGCGGGCATTGAACGGCACGCCAGAAGCGGAGAATATGAACGGGCGGCGCTGCTGTTACCCACGCTTGCGCTTGCGTATGCGGAAGCCTGCCGGGAATTGGAGAACCTGCTGTAGCTCAGCGGGTTCTCTTTTTTATAGGTTTGTCAGTCATATCCCTGAACTCTTTTTCTTTTTCTGCGGCGGCTGCGGATTCCGTTCCACAACTGCTTCAGGCTCAGGCCGATACTGACAGCAATCCCCGTAAATGCAACGAACAGCGCCAGATATTCAAATGGGGAGTACTCCAGCATTTTGCTCCAGTCAATCTTGCCTTTAAGGTCCTCGATCACCTGATTCATGCCATAAATACCGCTCACCACGGTGAACACCGTCAGGATCATCAGCAGCGTGTCCCGCCGTTTAGCCTGGAATTTCTCCTGGTATTGAAACAGGTCATTCAAGGTCATTTTGACCTCATCGAACAGGGCGTCATTCCCGTAGACCTTGCGCAGCTGGAAAAAAATCTCCCGGCCCTGGGACTGCGAAATGAGCTCCAGAAAATAAAATTTGGCCGAGAACTTGTTGATCATAAAGATCAGGTTCTCGATTTCATCCACATCGTGGTTAATGCGCAGCCGGGAGTGGATATTGGCCAGCTTCAGCAGAACGATTTTATGAAATATGCTCAGCAGGAGCCCGTAATAATATTCTCCATACATCTGATTAATAAGCTTGGTGGCTACCCCGGATTCAGCCCGGCTCAGGCAGCAGAACGTCTGCTCATTCGTCATGTAATAGGTGTCGGGCCCCCAGCGGCTATAACCGTGCTCCCCGCAATACTCCCGAATATACCCGGGATCGCTGGCGCTGATGTATGGCTTGCCTTCCAGGGTCATACCATCCAGCTGGGAAGCGCGGTACAGCAGCTCCGCGCTAATCTCATTTTCCTTGTCCTCCTGCCGGTCAAACCCGTAAAAAGCCTGAACCAGCATTCTCTCATCCACAAAGAACGGCAAAGTTTCGAAATAGGCGCCATTGATTTCCGAAGGGTCGAGAAAAGGCTCCAGTCCGCCCACTACATTCCTGAACACAAAATCCTCCACCTGATCAAAGGAACGGTCATGACAGTGGATGGAGGTTAGTTTGTCCTGAAAAGATACATCCTCCAGCGTCCGGAAACGGTCGGCGAACTCAAGGACGGTGCTGAAGGGGAGATGCTTGTCCCCAATGCTGATTCTAATCGTCAGGAATCCGAGATCAAAAGGGCAGACAAATACATCCGTCGAGAGCACTTGAAAATGAACAGATTGTCCGGGCATCTCCATCCTGCAGGGCAAATGGTTGGCCCGGGAAAAGCGGCGGAAGGAATCCTTGTCCTTCTCGCGGGGAAACAGCACATGGGCAGCAAACGGAAGGTAGCTCCGCTCCATCTTTTCATGGGAAACACAGTAGCCTTCGCCGTAATAAGCGTTCTCCAGTTCTTTGTTGTCAAGAAAAAACCGGGTGAACCCTTCATTTGTCAGATGTTCGATCAGCTTCATATCCTCACCTTCTTTTACGGAAAAGGGGAAGATGAACTGCAGCAGGGCCGTATGAAGTGTTGGTTCAGAAGCAACAGGGATAAGTTCAGACATGAGATAGGTCCCACCCTTGCACGAAGGATAATTACACGAACTATATTACCCTATTTTCCAGGCTGCCACGCTAAGGAGGAACAGCACGGCGGCACAAGCGGCCAGCAGTCCCGAGGTCTGGGCGATCTGCAGATGATCCATGGACCAGCCGGTGGCAAGCGGCAGCACCGCGCCGCCGATTCCGCCGGAAGCGATCATAATGCTGGGGGTGGATTCCTCGGCTCCGGGCAGCAGCTTGCTGGAGAAGACGAGCGCTATGGAGAAGATGCCTGACATGCATAGACCGAGCAGCGCCAGTACAGCAAAAGCAGCTACGCGCTGCGCCGCGAACGGGAAGATCGCCAGCAGCAGCACAGTAGCGAAGCAGCTGGCCAGCACATATCTCCGATAGGAGATCCGCTCGGCTAGAACCCCGGCGTACAGCCGTCCCGCAGACATCGCCAGCCAGAAGAAGGTGACCGTTAGGGCCGCCGAAGCATCACTCATGCCGAGTTTGGCTATGAAGATCGCCGGCATGAAGTTGACGAGGCTCATCTCCGTACCCACATAGAGAAAGAAGAAAGCTATGAACAAGCTGAGGAGTATCCACTGCCTGCCTTTATAGGGCAGCTTTCTTGAACGCAGGCGCTCAGCCCCCCGTTCCTTGCGCGGGGGGCGTTCGTCGAGAACGCTCTGCAGGCGGCCGAACCCGCCCTTGGCCCAGAACAGCAGAGAGATCAGCGCAAAGACCGCGACGATCAGGAAGGCCAGTCTCCAGGCGCCGGCTGCAATTAGCGGGCTTGCAACCAGCGGCATCGCGAGCGCGCCTACGCCGAACAGCACCTCCAGCCGGCTCATGGCCACTGCGGTTCCTTCTGTGACAGCTGCTATAATGATTGTTCCGATGACGGCTTCAATCATGCCGAAGCCAAAGCCTGCGGCCATGGCGATGACATACATCCAGCCCCATGGCGGGAGAAAGGCATAAGCGGTTTCCACACACAGCAGCAGGCCGGTGGCGATCAGCAGACCGCCCCGTTTGCCGAAACGGCGGTTCAGCAGCGGCGAGATTAGCACACCGGCCAGGAATCCGGCAAATTGGCTGAAGATCAGCTCGCCGCCAGCGCTGTAATTACGGTCATAATGCTGCAGCAGAACGGGAAGAATTGAGCCCAGAACCACATGGGCTAGTCCGATAACAAAGTAGGAGAGGCAGCCAATCCAGATTAATTTTTTCAAGTAGGGAAGCTCCTTCTGTAATGAGGTTATGGCTGGACGCGGGATTCAATACCCTCTGAACGGGTACACTATAATAAGCAACGGTTTTATCATAAATCCAAACTGAGGACGTGGATATATAAACTTATATTCACATGAATAGAAAGGGGCTGTTTCGTCAATGGATAACAGAGAGCTGGAGCAGACGATCATCAAGGTGCTGGATGACAACAAGTTCGGGTCCTTCGGTACGATAGAAGCTGGCAACAAACCTAAGGTTCGTTATATGGCGGTATTTCATGACGGGCTTCACATTTATTTGGCAACCAACCGCCAAACGCATAAGGTAGAGGAGCTTGGGGATAATCCGAATGCTTTTCTGCTGCTTGGATATGAACAGGGCGGCGGCAAAGATGTGCTTGAAATTGAGGCCACCGTTGCCATCACCAAGGATGAAGGCCTGCGGTCCAAAGTATGGAACAAAGAGCTGGAAAAATGGTTCAAGGGTCCGGATGACCCCAACTATGTGATCCTGGAGCTGAAGCCGACACGAATTGAGTATATGGGTAAGGACCAGCAGCATGGCGTCTGGGAAGGCTCGGCGGCGGTCTCCGGCAAGTAGGAGTGTTATTTTTTGATACTTGAAAAGAAGAACGCCAAGCAGCGATTCTGCCGTTATTGGAGAATCGCTGCTTGGCGTTTTCAGGTGGGTTGTAGAACTTGTATGCCTCCTTCGGATCTCTCCGCTATATAGTTTGAAATTCGAAACACCTGATGAGGGGGGCTATCACTTTTAGTGGAAAAAGGTTCACTAATCCAACTCATTCGGCATATAGAGTACCCTATGTGGGAAAAAGTAAAACTAATTCTGCTGAAAACGGCCGTATGGGATGATTATGCTTGAATTAGGTGTACAAAATCCCATTAAACCTTTTGTAGCCAGGGTTAAAGCCTATTTAGTTTTACCTATTCCACCTAGCTCCAGTTCCTAAGGTCACTTCATGACATAGTTCAAGCTTCAAGCCTCAAGCCTCCAAGCTCCTGCCTCCAGTTCAACAGCAACCCGGACACAGTTTTGTTCACGGGTCGTCAAGCTATGCGTCCACGTACATCTTACTCGAAAAACTGAGGGGGATTTTGTCTCAAGAGCCATGGCTGGCCTATGGGAAATCATGTTATACTTTGCCTTACAGGCAGTATCGACATCATGAGGGGTGGAGGGGATTCCATGAGCTGCATTGACTGTTCTCCCATTGAACCGGTGGAAGACGAAGGGGATTTGAAATTCAGGCCATGCACGGTTCCCCTTGTTGCCGCTGTGAAGGCTGAAGGTTACGCGGTTGAAGAAGTACAAGACGAAGGTAAGATTACATATGGATCCCGCGAGGAACTCTTGCAGCTTCTGGAGCGGCTGGACCGGATTCAGCAGGAGCTGGGTCTACAATTGTCGGTATGCCTTAGCGGCCGGAATGGCCGGATGTTGGTGGAGCGGTGGCTTAGGCTGGAGCAGCTGAAGGTCAGATTTACCAGTGAGAATCTGATTGCCATCATTGCCAATCACAATTTCTGCAGCCATATGCAGCCTATTGTGGATTTCAACGAGGCCATTATCGGCTTTGAGCTCTTGCTGCGGCCGCTCCCGGGGAGCGCCTTTTTTAAACCCTACGAGCTATTTGAGATTGCCCGGCAGACCGGATTTCATTCTTTTCTTGACCGGGCTGCGCGCATATCGGCCATTGAGACCAGCTCAAGGCTGCTGCCAAAGGGGATCAAGCGGTTTGTTAATTTTTTGCCCTCCTCCATCTACAATCCTAAGTATTGTCTGACTCACACCTTTGAAGCCATTAGACGTCTGGACCAGATCCCGGAGGACTTTGTGTTTGAGGTCGTGGAGACGGAAGAGATTGCAAATATTCCCCATCTGCAGGATATTTTTAGCGAATATCGCAAACAGGGCCTGCTGGTCGCACTGGACGATGTCGGTGCCGGCCATTCCACGGTAGAGGTTATGACGAGCCTGAGGCCGGATTATGTCAAAATTGACCGCGGGCTAATCAGCTTCTGTGACCAGGATGACGCGAAACAGCGGATCATCCGGGATATCATGAACCGGGCATGGGATTATGGTGCCAAGGTGCTGGCTGAAGGCATTGAGCGGCGGGAAGAGTTTCTGTTCTGCCGGGATATCGGCATGGACCTTGGACAAGGATACCTGCTGGGCAAACCGTCGGACAAGCCGCCGGCCCGTTTTGGACACATTGCATAATAGTAAGTTTATTCATCCTCGGGTGCGCAGATGCTTCTCTGTGCTGCCCCGGGGATTTCTTGAATATAAGGATTTATATGTTTTACGCTATAAATCATCCTTCTATTTCTCGCTGAAACGGATACCGTTCCTTAAAAGGACGGCGAAGCCGTTTCTACTTGTTTTGCCGAATGAAGGAGAAAGGATTTGAAGCTAATGAGTGTTACGCTGCTGTATGTAGAAGATGACAGGGACATCGGAATCGCAGTTTCTGCTGATCTGAGGGACCGGGGGTATGCTGTCCGCTGGCTGGAGAGCGGGGAGGGCGCAGCAGAGGCGGCCGCAGGCTGCCAGCTGGCCATACTTGATGTCATGCTGCCCGGTCTGGATGGCTTCACCGTCGGGCAGAGGCTGAAGCGGGCTTTTCCGAATCTGCCTATTCTGATGCTCTCTGCCCGCACCTCCATTGATGATAAGCTTCAGGGCCTGGAGTTCGCCGATGATTATTTAACCAAGCCCTTTCACCCGGATGAGCTGGCCGCGCGGATTGAGGTGTTATTAAGACGGACGGGAGCCGCCATGTCCATACCGCTGACGCTGAAGCATCTGATGGTATACGAAGGGGACAACCGGATTATAGAGGCAGACAGCGGGAAGGAAATTCTGCTAACCGGCAAGCAGTTTCAGATTTTCTCGTATTTGCTGCGCCATCTCGGCCAGATCCTGACGAAGGAACAGATCTATGAGGCAGTCTGGGGAGAAAGCTATATGGAGGGTGACAAGACACTTATGGTGCATATCCGCTACCTGCGTGAGAAGCTGGAGCTTGATCCGGCTGCGCCGGAGATTATCGAGACGGTCCGGGGGATCGGCTACCGGGTAAGAGCATGAGGATCAAAGGCCGTTTCCGTAACCTGCACAGCTCGCTCCTCTCACGTTACTTGCTGATTATTATAGCCGCACTGCTGTTAATTCCCGTTGTTGTTCCGTTGACCATAGGAATGTATAGCCTTTTCAATGGAATGACCCGGGAACGGCCATCGGAGAAATATGAACAGTATGACAATATTAATGCGTTAGAGAACACCTGGCATAAGGAGGCAAAGGAGCTTCTTGGCAAACCACCTGAGTTCATCAATGAGCGGCTGCGGTCGTTAAGCTCTACCTACAGCCTCGCTGTGATGTTCTGGGTAGATGGAGAGGGGCAAACCAGATTGTTGCTGGAATCTGTCGATTCAAAGCTGTGGCAACAGAACGAACGGTACTCCGTCCCCACACAGTGGAGCGCTGCAGAAGCGATTTCCTTCATGAAAAAAAGTAATAACCTGGAGCCGCTCTCTATTGTCGCCTTCGTGGGGGATCAGGCGGAAGCAGGAGAAGGCTTCATGGTCATGCAAATTCCTGCCGCCGTTAAGGACCGGGCTTCTGTTGATGGGCTCAGTTCATGGTTCACGATAGTCATGCTTGTATTATTTACGGGGTTCATTCTAGTATCTCTGCTGTTTTTTCTCCAAATCCGCAAAAGGCTGCTGCGTCTGGAGACGGCCATGGTCTTCACAGGGGAAGCAGGCTTACCCCAATCGATTGTTCCGGGGAAGTCTGATGAAATTGGCCGTCTGGAGACCGCCTTTAATACCATGGTAACCGAGCTTTCCGCCAGCCGGGGGAGAGAGGCGGAAGAGGAAGGCCTGCGCAAGCGTCTCGTTGCGGACTTGTCGCATGATCTGCGCACTCCCCTTACCGTCATCCGCAGTCATCTTCATGTGATGGGCAAGGAAGCTCTGACGCCCCGGGGCCGGGAATCGCTGAAGCTGATGGATGAACGGATCGATAGTCTTAGCGGGCTGATCGACAATCTGCTGTCCTATAATCTGCTAAGCAGCGGGCGGATGACGCTGAACCTGGAGCGCAAGGATGTACTGAGACTGCTGCGGGAGAGTGCTGCGGCGTGGTATCCGCTGTGGGAGAAGGAAGGATTCCAGATTGAAATTGACCTGGAAGCTGAGCCGTTGTATTGGACTGTTGATGAGAGCTGGTTCCGCCGCATCCTGGATAATCTGTTTCAAAACATTGTACGCCATGCACGGAGCGGCCTCTATGTAAGCGTAAAGCTGGAGGTTATCGACGATCAGCGAATGATCGTGATCAGCGACCACGGCCGCGGCCTGGGCAGCGGATCCGAGTCCAAAGGTGCAGGTCTGGGCCTGTCCATCGTCGATCTGCTGATTAAGCGGATGCAGCTGGAATGGAAGGTCGACAGTACAAGACAAGGCACAAGTATTGTAATACTAAGCCCTTCGGATGGAATTTTAAACAAAACTTAAACTTGCTGCCGCCATGCTTTTAACCTTGGGACGTTATGCTAATTCCCGAGGTGAAGAGAATGAAGGAAACAGTGATCGAAACAAGGGACTTAGTAAAGGAATACCGCGGCCGGGCTGCGGTGGAGCATTTGAACCTGAATATAGGTAAAGGGGAAATCTATGGCTTCCTCGGTCCAAATGGTGCAGGCAAAACTACGACCATCCGCATGCTGCTGGGCCTGATTAAACCAACCTCGGGCAGCATTGAAATTTTTGGGCAGGGGCTTCGGCGGAATAAGCTGCAAATTCTGCGCAAGGTGGGGTCATTGGTGGAATCGCCGTCTTATTACGGCCATTTGAGCGCTCTGGACAATCTGGAAGCCATCCGCCGCATTCTTGACGTACCGAAGCCGCGTATAGCTGAAGTGCTGGACATCGTTTCTCTAACAGGGGAAGAAAAGCGGCCTGTGAAGGGCTTTTCGCTCGGCATGAAGCAGCGTCTTGGTATTGCCGCTGCGCTGCTGGGAAGCCCGGAACTGCTGATTCTGGACGAGCCCACCAATGGTCTCGATCCGTCAGGTATACAGGAAATTCGCTCGCTGATCAAGCGTCTGCCCGCAGAAGAGGGGATCACGGTTCTGGTGTCAAGCCACCTGCTTAGCGAGATTGAACAGATGGCTGGAACCGTAGGAATCATCCGTGCCGGACAGATGGTCTACCAGGATACGATTGCCCACCTGCAGCAGCAGGCGGCAGGTGACCTCCGTCTTGCCGTATCTGAGCCTGAAGAAGCGCTGATTCTCGCCGGGCGGCGCGGCTGCACAGGTACGCTCCAGGAAGGACGTATCACCCTGCCACGGATGAGTGATGCTAGGGTAGCGCTGCTGATCAAGGAACTGGTCGAGAATGGCCATGCGATCTACCGGATCGAGGAACACAGACAATCGCTGGAGGAATTCTTCCTTCAGGTAGTTGAAGGAGGCCAGTCCTCATGATGTGGCGTTCGTTCTCGGCGGATTGGCTGAAAATAAGGGGAAAGGGCTTGTGGTTCCTGGTCTTCCTTGGCCCGATTGGGCTCCTTGCCATGCAGGGGTTGAACTTCGGAATCCGTTATGATTATCTGACGAAGCAATACCGGTCTGATCTATGGGGGGGACTGCTTGATAATGTGGCTAATTTTGTGCCGGTGGCACTCTACCTGGGTGGCACGCTGATCTGCTCGCTCATGGCGAATGTGGAGCATCAGACGAGCTCATGGAAGCAGCTGCTGGCGCTGCCCATCTCCCGGACCGCTGTATTCATGTCCAAGCTGCTGCTGTGTCTGCTGCTTGTCGCCGTCTCCTGCCTCCTGCTGTCAGTGGGGACGGTAGGTTTAGGATATCTGCTCGGCTTCGGTGATCAGCCGGTTCCCTACGCGAAGGTGATGCAGATCGGGTTCGCCTCCTATGCTGCGGCGTTGCCTGTGATCTCCTTGCAGCTATGGCTCTCCCTGTCCAGCCGCAACCAGACCCTGCCCGTTTCGTGCGGCATTACCCTCTCGCTGGGGAGCTTTTTCTCGGTGTCTCTGTCCGAATGGTTTCCGTTATCCTGGCCTATTATGGCCTGGAGCGCTCCCCGGCCCTGGCTGTTTAGCGGGGCTGGGCTGATGCTGGGACTGCTGCTACTGCTGCCGGGAGCCCTGCATTTCGCGCGAAAGGATGTGAATTGATATGGCCATCTTCTGGAGAGTTCTGTCCGCAGAAAGACTGAAGATATCCAAATCCTTCGTTTGGCTGCTGGTTATAGGCAGTCCGGTGATCGCCGTACTCATCGGAGCACTTGCCAATATGGAGGAGGAGGGTAGGCCTATCACCTGGCAGGTACTGCTTGGTGTCATGTCAATGGCTCATGCTTTGTTATTTCTCCCCATACTCACGGGTATTTTCGCGGCATTAATCTGCCGAACCGAGCATGTTGACGGCGGCTGGAAAATGCTGCTCTCGCTGCCCGTGACGCGTTCTTCCGTATATTTTGCAAAATATACTATGGTTATGGGCCTGCTGGCTGCTGTACAGCTGCTGTTTTTTGTGGCGCTGATGGGTGTGGGTGTGGTGCGCGGGGTGGATGGGCCTGTACCATGGATGCTTCTTGTGTCCAGTGTTTTTGGCGGCTGGTTCGCCTGCTTACCGCTGGCCGCGCTGCAAATGGCGGTATCCCTGAACTGGAGCAGCTTTGGCGCACCTCTGGCGCTGAATGTGAGCTTAACCATCCCTAATATGCTGATCGCCAATTCATCCACTTACGGGCCGTATTACCCCTGGGTTCAACCGCTGCTGGCGATGTCACCTATTGGAGAGGAAAAATTCGGGGCCTTTAATTTGCCAATGGAAAGCCTGATGCTCGTAGTATTCGGCAGTCTGATTATTTTTATGGCGGCAGGTCTATTCTCCTTCTGGCGCAAAGCCGTCTAAGCACGGCGCTTCATGCTGCTTGCAAGTCTTCCCATGCCTGCCTTCTCCATGGACATCACATAAAGTTTTGCTATAATTAATCGTAGAAGCTTCGATTAACTATCGGTATGGCCGGATGAAATAGATGGAGGAGGGCGAGAGCATGGAGCCAGCGGCACTCGAAGAATGCGATAATACATGCAACGGTTCAGAGCTGGAACCGGAATCTATGGCGTTAATCCTGCCTGACCGCGGGACAACGGATAAAATGGCGGAGATGTTCAAGGCACTGGGCGACCCTACAAGGGTACGGATGATTTATGCCCTGTCGCAAAGGGAACTGTGTGTGCATGATTTGTCATCCATATTGGATATGGGACAGTCGGCGGTATCCCACCAGCTGCGCTATCTGCGTAATCTGCGGATTGTCAAACGCCGCAAGGAAGGTAAAACCGTATATTATTCGCTGAATGACGCGCATGTGGAGCAGATTTTTCTGCAGACCCATGAGCATATCCGGCATGAATAGATGATAGGGTGCTCTGCATGCCACATGGCTGCGGAGCACCCTTTTTTCTAAAAATATAAGAATTTATAGACGGCGAAGCCATTTCCGCTTGCTAGAAGCCGTTTCTTCTTAGTTACACTTTAAGCTCCCTGTGTTTCAGGGAGGAATTCTCGATCTGCAGCGTGGCGTGCTGAATTGCGAATTGGTCCTCCACAAGATAGACGGCCTGCTGAAGAATGCTATGAGGGTCGGCGTGATCCCTGATCAGCAGATGCCCGCTGAGCGCATCAAGCCCGGAGGTGATGGTCCAGACATGCAGGTCATGGACGCCGATGACACCGTCGATGCGGAGCAAAGCCTCTTTAATCTCCTCTGTGTTAATAGCAGCCGGTGTTCCCTCCATTAAGATATGAAAGGCCTGCTTCAGAACACCCCAGGCTCCTCTAAGGATAAGCAGGGCCACCAGGACGCTGATGATGGGGTCGGCGATATACCACGAGAACAGATTCATAATTAATCCGGCAAGCAGGGCGCCCACAGAGCCAAGGGCATCGCCCATAATATGCAGATAGGCGCTGCGGATATTGATGTTCTCTTTGGTGTCGCTCTTGCGCATAAGGGACCAGGCACTAATCAGATTGGCCAGGAGCCCTACAGCCGCGATAATCATCATAGTGCCGCTTGCCACCGCCGGCGGTGCAAAAAACCGCTGCCAGGCCTCCCATATAATAAATCCGGCAATGACAAACAGTGTAACTCCGTTGAATAATGCAGCCATAATTTCAAACCGGTAGAAGCCGTAGGAATTCTTCAATGAGGGCGGTCTGACGGCGACAATCATCGCCACCAGGCTTAAGGCCAGGGAGGCGGTGTCACTCAACATATGCCCGGAGTCGGAGAGCAGAGCAAGACTGCCTGTGACCAGTCCTCCGAAAAACTCGAGGAACATAATACCTCCGGTAATGATCAGAGCGATCAATAAGCCCTTTTTGTTACCTGGCGCGTGGGAGTGGGAGTGGCCGGAATGGCTGTGCCCATGCCCTTCATTATGTACATGCCCGTGCTCTTGGTGATGCGGTTGATGTTCATGGGAATGACCCGGATGATTGTGGTTATTCATAAAATGACCCCTTTCTGTGAAACATATGAATGATTGCTCATATATTAATATTATCCCGGATGAAAGCAGATTACAAGAGATAATCATCAGACTTCGTAGCCATCATCTGCTTATTTTTTTCTGCCAGGGCTATTCTTGTACCCGAAAGGAGAAACTATGCACTTTGCATTGACACTCCAAGATTGAGGGGCATATAATGTGTGTAAGTAAACATATGAACAGATACTCATATATAGGTTTTACCAAGGAGATGAGTCATTTGAATGCGGTCCAAGGAAATGTAAGGAAACAGTGGATGCTGGAAGGACTGGATTGTGCCAATTGCGCCATGAAAATTGAAAATAAGGTCAAAAAAATTGAGGGAGTCGCGTCTTGCTCAGTGAATTTTACCATGAAGCTGATGACGCTGGAAACCGCAGCGGCCGATGCTGAAGCTGTATCTGCCGAAGCCCGGCGGACGGTAAACACACTTGAGCCTCACGTGAAGATTAAGGAATTGAAGGCGGCAGGCGTTCGCAGACAGCCACAGGCAGGCAGCAGTCCGGAACAGGGAAGTAGCCACGCCCACACTCATCAATCTGCAGCTGCTCACGGGCACGGCCATGAAGCCCTTGGCCAAGCTGATGTGCAGAGTCTCAATCATAGTGTCGATGATCATGTGGCTGCCCACAGCCACGGCGGTACTCACGACCATAGCCATGAAGCCCAGGAGCACGGCGATGCCCATGGACATAGCCATGAGCATGGTGAAGGCGATACCCGGCGTATCCTGCTTCGTCTGGGAGCCGGAGCCGTTCTTGCAGCTGCCGGCATGTTCCTGCCGGTCAGCGGAATTACGGAGCTGCTGATTTTTCTGGCTGCATATCTGATTGTCGGAGGCGAAGTCGTCTGGTCTGCTGCCCGGAACATCATCCGGGGTCAGGTCTTCGACGAGAACTTCCTGATGGCGCTGGCGACGATAGGGGCATTCGCGATTGGAGAATACCCGGAAGGCGTTGCCGTAATGCTGTTCTATCAGGTGGGCGAGCTCTTTCAGGGCCTGGCTGTCAACCGTTCCCGCCGCTCGATTTCGGCACTGATGGATATCCGTCCAGAATTTGCATATCTGAAGGAAGGCAGCAGTCTAAGACGTGTTGCACCGGAAGAAGTGAATATCGGCGACCATATTGTGGTCAAACCGGGCGAGAAGGTTCCGCTCGATGGAACTATCCTTGAGGGCAGCGCCATGATGGATACCTCAGCGCTGACCGGGGAATCGGTACCGCGCGCTGCTGAACCGGGCAGCAAGGTCCTGAGCGGCTTCATTAACCGCAATGGTGTAGTTACGATTGAGGTCACGAAGGACTTTGGGGAATCGGCGGTCTCCAAGATTCTGGAGCTGGTGCAGAATGCCTCCAACAATAAGGCCAAAACCGAGAATTTCATCACCAAGTTTGCCAGAGGCTATACTCCTGTAGTGGTTATTACGGCGCTGCTGCTGGCTGTCATCCCTCCGCTCGTGCTGAGCGGGGCCACCTTCTCGGATTGGATCTACCGGGCACTCGTGTTTCTCGTCATCTCCTGTCCTTGCGCGCTGGTTGTCTCGATACCGCTCGGCTTCTTCGGCGGCATTGGCGCAGCCTCCAAAAGCGGCATTCTCGTCAAGGGCAGCAATTTCCTGGAGGCCTTGAACGATGTTAAGGTTGTTGTCTTTGATAAGACGGGAACGCTCACCAAGGGTGAGTTCAAGGTGGCGGGGATTTACCCTACCGAGGGATTTGAGGAGAATGATCTGCTGCGGACCGCTGCCTATGCCGAGAGCCACTCCAGCCATCCGATTGCGGAATCCATCCGGGCAGCTTACGGTGAAGAGATTCCCGGTGAGGCCATTGCGGACTACAACGAAATATCGGGTCACGGTATAGCCGTTACGGTAGAGGGAAGGGCGGTACTGGCGGGGAATGCACGGCTGATGGAGCGTGAAGGCATTGCCAGCCGGACGCCGGAAGCGCACGGAACCGTGGTCCACATCGCCGTAGATAAGCAGTATGCGGGTTATCTGGTGATTGCCGATGAAGTGAAAGAGGATTCGCTTCAGGCGGTTCAGGCCCTAGGTCGGCTCGGAATTCACAGAACGGTGATGCTGACAGGAGATGCCTTAGCCGTGGCGGAAGCGGTTGGACAGCAGCTGGGCATAGGGGAGATCCACGCCGAGCTGCTGCCCCAGCATAAGGTGGAGGCCATTGAGAAGCTGGAGCGGGAAAAGTCACAACGTGAAAAAATAATATTTGTGGGCGATGGGATTAATGATACGCCGGTACTGGCCAGAGCAGATGTCGGGATCGCCATGGGCGGCCTGGGGTCGGATGCAGCGATTGAAGCGGCAGATATCGTAATTATGACTGACGAGCCTTCAAAGATTGCTACAGCGATCAGCATTGCCAAGCGTACGCGGACCATTGTCTGGCAGAATATTATTTTTGCCCTTGCAGTGAAGGCTATATTCCTGCTGCTTGGCGCATTCGGAATCGCCACGATGTGGGAAGCAGTCTTCTCGGATGTGGGGGTGACCGTGCTTGCGGTTCTGAACAGTGTACGGGCCCTGCAGCCTCCCAAAGCGGTGTAAACTATCTCTTTTGTACCAAGCAAATAAATAGTATGAAAAAAATAAGCATCGGGATCCCAAATTGTGGGTCCTGAGGCTTATTTTTTATTTGGAAACTAATATCTTTTGTCTGTTATTGCCGATATAACACTATAGATTTACAGCATATGGAAGATCATTATCAGTTTTGCTGGGGGGAACTATGGTGGATAAGACAGATGTACCGGAAAAAATGAAAATGAAAGCAAAAGGAAGAAAATCAGCATCCGTGCAAACCAAATGGTCGCTTGTGATTCTTGCCATTTCCATCGTGCCATTGCTGGGGACGACTATCTTTTTGATACAGTATTTCGGTGGTGTGACCCGGTCGGACAGCGAGGAACTGGCTACCAAGATCCTGGAGATGAACACCTCGCGGATCGATGAATGGCTGAAAGGCCGGACCTCGGCTGTACAGGAGCTCATCGCGCAGCATCCGGAGTTTGATACAGCGAAGCCGGAGAGTATTTTTCCGGTAGTGAAGGTGCTTGAGGAGAGTGACAACCAGTCCGAGGGGTACAGTGTCATTAACAAAGAAGGCCTGCTGACCAATACGATGAACCTGACGGCCGATATGGCGAAATCAGCCTATTTCATAAAAACCAAGGAGTCCCTCACACCGGCAGTAGGTGATATGTCGTACCTGGAGCCGCTCAAAAAGTACATCATTCCGCTCGTCGTGCCTGTAGTGGATAAGCAGAAGCAATTTACCGGGGGGATTGCGTTTTCGGTTACACCCGATATCCTGAAGGAGATGAGTAACAGCATCCATGTGGCCGAGAGCGGCTACGGCTATGTAGTCTCCGGCAAGGGGGATTATTATGCGTACTCCGATATGAGCCGGATTGGAAAAAACATCGCCGATTATGCCAAGAAGCCGGAGATGAAGAAGGCTGTCACCGCCATTCTTAGCCGCGAGAGCGGTTCGGAAACCTATACAGGTGAAGACGGTAAGACGGTCATTACATATTTTAAGACCATTCCCGGTACGGATTGGAAGCTGATGATCAATGTGCCGAAAAGCGAAATTTTTGCCAAGGTGAATTCTGCTCAGCGCTTAGCCACGATATTAATCATTTGCATCATTCTGCTTGTGGGTGTGATTTCTTTATACCTTACGCGTATGGCGGTTAAGCCGCTGGTAGCGATCTCCGGTGTAATGAAAAGAGTGGCCGGCGGCCATCTGAGTGAAAGGGTTGCTGTCCGTTCGGGGGATGAGATCGGGCAAATGAGTCAGAGTATCAATGATACGGTCACTTCGCTGTCCGGGATTGTCGGAACCATTGATTCTACGGTACTTCAGGTAGCTGCTGCTGCCGAAGGGCTGCTGGAATACGCCAACCATTCCTCCAATACCTCGGCCGAAATTGCTACTGTAATCCAAGAGGTTGCACACGGCATGGAGGAGCAGTTCAAAGGGTCGGAGCAATCAGCACGTGCTACCGAAGAAATGGCCATCGGCCTGCAGAGAATCGCGGAATCCTCGGTAAGTGTATCCGATCAGGCAGAAACCGTGAGTGCAGAGGTCGAAAGTGGTTATCTGGAGATTCAATCTACGCTGGCGCAAATGACGGTCATTACCACAACAGCCGGTCAAACCTCTGAGCTCATCCAAGCGCTGACCCAGCAATCTGAGCAGATCGGACAAATTGTCGATGTCATCTCTGAAATCGCGAATCAGACCGGACTTCTGTCGCTCAACGCTTCAATTGAAGCTGCCCGTGCAGGCGAGCATGGACGGGGCTTCGGTGTCGTGGCGAATGAAGTCAAGAAGCTGTCTGAGCGGACCAACACCTCCATTATAAATATCGTGGAGCTAATCAAGCAGATTCAAACCTCTACCACCGATGCTGCATTGTCCATGGACAAGAGCATCGCTGAAATTGGCGATGGTATGGGCAAAATGAAAAATGTGGGTACATCCTTCGAGCACATCCGTTCCTCTATAAGGGAGGTTTCTACCCAGATCCAGGACGTTTCCGCCATTAATGAGCAAATGTCTGCCGGGACGGAGGAGATTACGGCTTCCGTCTCCGATATGCTGACCATTGCCAAGGATTCAGCGGAGAATGCCCAGGCGGTATCCCATGCTTCTGAAGAGCAGATGGAACTTATGAAAAAGGTCGTAAGCTCAGCGCAATCCCTGAATGAGATGATGTCCGAGCTAAAAGGCGAGATTGAGAAATTCCGTTAAGGTTAAGGCTACATCCAAGCGCATAAAAACAGATGAAAACAGATAAAAACACCCCCCCGATTCTGCACACTGCCGTGTGAAATCGAGGGGTGTTTTCTTTAAAAGATAAGAATTTATAGGCTTCGCACAATAAATGATTCTTAGCTTTCCCGCTGAAACGGATACCTTCCTTTGAAGTATGGCATAGCCGTTTCAACTTGCAGGGAGTAATTACACCTTTTCTTCCAGGTGCAGGCTCTCTATGCCACGCCGGATAATATTGCAGGAAACCTCAAGCTTCGTGGATTCCTCCGGGCTCAGGTTCAGCTCGAGCAGTTCCTGTATCCCGCCGCTGCCGATAATCGCCGGTGCTCCGGCGCATACACCGGTTTGCCCGTATTCTCCGTCCAATATAGCGGAGACGGCAATGATTTTATGCTCATCATTCAGGATGGAGCGGGTGATATAGGCCAGCGCACTGCCGATGCCAAAATGCGTCGAGCCCTTGCGCGTGAAGATCTCCCAGCCGGCATCCTTAGTCTTGCGGGCGATGTCTTCCAGATCCAGGGTGCTGAACCGCTCGCGGTGCTGCTCCATGATCTGGAGGATCGGTTTGCCGCCGATCGTTACATGGGACCAGGCCACGAACTGGGATTCACCATGTTCGCCCAGTGCATAGCCGTTGACACTTCGGGGATCGATGGTGAATACCTCCGACAGCAGCGTCTTCAGGCGCGAAGAGTCGATAGAGGTTCCGGTGCCGATAATTCTGTGGCGCGGCAGTCCGGATATTTTCCATACCATATAGGTGACAATATCAACCGGATTCGCAGCAACCACGAAGATACCATCGAAGCCGCCGGCCATAATTTCCGTAATAATTTCCTTGGTGATCACAGCAGCAGCATCAAGAACATCCAGTCTGCTCTGTCCCGGCATGGGATTGGCACCTGCTGTCAGAATGACAACATCCATTCCGGCGCAATCGCTGGAGGTGCCGGCATATACCTTGGTACGGGTTCCGGTGAAATCCATGCAGTGCGAGAGATCAAGCGCTTGCGCCATGGCGCGGTCATACGTGCGGTCAATCATCATGATCTCATCGCATATTGCCTGATTGACCATGGAATAGGCACAGCTGGAGCCGACCATTCCCGAGCCGACGATCGCCACTTTTCTTGATTTACTTTTCAATTGCCATGTCCCCACTCTCTAAAAAGATATCTGCTTATATTCTAACTGATCTCATCGCAAGTTACCTGACATCAGGAGCAAAAAAAGGTGGCCGCACTGTTCATATTCTGTCACAAATGACACGGGGAGTTAGAAAAGCCTGGGCGGTCTACTGATATTATATGCAAACTAGTGGAAAGGGGGAATGTAAGTTGACAAGCGGGGGAAATATAAAGAAGCATTCCTGAGCCCGCCAAGCTCGAATGCTCCTTATTTTCGCACTATGAATAGGTATCAACCCCGGGGCTGCGGGATGCGGGATTCCGGTGGAGCCATCTGGTTATAACGCTTATACATGAAGAATCTCCAGTGGAGGATCATGCCGAAGGCCAGGATGAAGAAGAGTCCGCCTGACTGCGGAATGGATACATATTGATTGATGAATTCATGCAGTAGGGTGCGGATCAGCAGCAATCCGAGCAGAATGAAGGCGAAGCTTTTGGAACGCCGGGCAAAAATCTGGCCTTCCCGTTCTTCAAACTTAGTGCTGCGAATCAGCGGATAGGCAAATATAAACCAGCCGATCAGAAAAGCCGCCGCTGCCCACCACCAGGGGAATCTGACTTCAGGTACAACAAACATGGCAAAGCCTGTGGACATACCGAGCGGCGGAATCCATATTTTGCGGATCGTCACGGGACGCGAGCTAGCCTTCAGGCGGATGAAGATAACCATCAGCGCCATGAATAGAGCCCCCACAGTGGAGCCGACATGCAGAAGTGAAGGGTTGATATTCCCCATGATTCACTTTCCTCTCTGTGATTTGTGTCACTTATTTTTCCATTATAGCAGAAAAAAGAAGGCAAAACATTGAACGCTTCTTGGCGGTAATTCAGTTATTCCTGCCCGCCCGGCAACGGAGTAAGCCGCAAGAAACCCGCCAAGAGGGACCTTGGCGGGTTTCTCACTGAAACGGATACGTCCCTTAGAGGATGTCACATCCGTTTCTACTTGCAGTCCTGCTAAGCCTTAAGAACGGCTGCGTCCACCGACCGAACGGAGAATCAGGCTGACGATAAAGATCAGGACGATGGCACCGATTAGCGAAGGGAAGACGTAGAAATCACTGACCTTAGGTCCCCAGCTTCCCAGCAGCATTCCGCCGAGCCATGAACCGAGAATACCGGCGATAATGTTACCGATCACACCGCCAGGAATATCTCTGCCCATAATCAGACCGGCCAACCAACCAATTACGCCACCAACAATCAACATCCATAATAAACTCATTATGCTTCAGCTCCTTTGGGTTTTGTTATCTTCGATGGTTACTATTAACCTCAAGCCGGACGTTTAAACCATTGTCAAATATTGTAGGTATCCGAATAACTAGTACTTCATTATGTCCTGAAATAGGCTGTTTAAACCGGGTGAGGTATTGGGTACATAAACATGTTATAGTGAAAAAAGACCGGGAACCGGGGGTGGGTTCCCCGGGTAAAGAGATTAGGAAAAGGGTATATAAGAAGTAAATGGTCCTACATACCTCTATACAATAAAAGGAGAAGCTGCCATGCAACAGCCTAATGAAGTACTATTCTATGCAGGAACCTACAACAGCGCAGATCATGAAGCAATTATACTGGGGGCTCTGAACAAGGATACTGGAGAAATGAGAGTGCTCAACAGCACCAGGGGCATTGAGAATCCCTCATATCTGGCAGTGAACCGTTCAGGAACGGTACTATATGCTGTAAGTGAGAAAGATGAGGGCGAGGTCTTTGCTTTTGCGATTGAACCCGGAAGCAGAGCACTGCGCCTGCTGGGGAGCAGGCCAACGGATGGAGGCGCTCCTTGCTATGTGTCGATCTCCCCGCAAGAGGATTACATATTTGTCTCCAACTATTCTGGAGGCAACGTCAATGTCTTTCCGGTGAATGCGGATGGTTCGCTTCTGGAGATGTCCGCCCAAGTGAAACATGAGGGTTCGGGTATACGGGAAGACCGGCAGGAAGCGCCGCATCCCCATTCGGTCATTCCTGACCGGACCGGAAGCCATGTACTGGTCTGTGATCTGGGGCTGGATCAGATTGTGTTCTACCGTTTGGAGGACGGCAAGCTGGTCACTCACAGAGAAGTTCCACTTCCGCCAGGTTCGGGTCCCCGTCATCTGGCCGGACATCCTTCGGGACAATGGTTATACCTGATTAATGAGCTGAACAGTACAATTACGGTATTCGCTAACGATGAAACGTCCGCTAATCTGAAGATTCTGCAGAACGTAAGCTCTTTGCCGGAGCATTATGCAGCCGGCAGCGACGACACAGCTGCTGATATCCATGTATCCCCGTGCGGCCGTTTCCTGTATGCTTCCAACCGCGGGCATGATAGCATCGCTGTGTTCCATATCGACGCAGCTACTGGCTTGCTGGAGGCGCAGGATTGGGTGACTTCCGGGGGCCGGACACCACGCAATTTCGCCATTATTGGCGGCATGCTGCTCTCGGCGAATCAGAACAGCGACAATATCGTTTCATTTAGAATTGACAGAGATACCGGAAGACTGATTCCTACCGGCAATGAGCTGGAAATTCCGTCACCGGTCTGCCTGAAGCTACTGTAACCTAGAAGTGCCTCCTATGCGGCTTGCTGCCGGCAGATAGGAGGCACTTTTATATATAGCAGGATGATTTATTTATTGTATGATGAATTTCTGCTTATTGTATAATTGCAGTTTGCTTGGATCCTTCCATTGCATTTCCTTTATCGTAGAATCCGATATCATCCAGCATAATCCTGTCGCCGGCCCTTTGCAGATAAAAGGTGATTGTGCTCAGTTTATCCGGTTCAAACTCAGGCTCTTCTTCGAGAAACCGTGCAAAAGGCAGCTCGTAGGTCTGAAACACCGCTTCCGAGAGATCACCATATTTGCCGTCGCTCATCCGCTCTTCAAGCCAGGGCAGGATCGTGAACCGGGTTCGGGGCAAAGGCAGAATGTCCATGAACTCATCCACCGGAAGGCGGGCGGATACACCATTACTGTCCGTCAGCCCGACTTCCACATGGGGGGAGACCGCCATTTCCGGCCTATCCTCAGCATCTCCAACATCGGCATTACGGTTAGCCATGGAGAACGTTAGCCCCAATGCTCCGGATTCGGCAAGTCTGCCAGACACACTGTCCTTCAGCTTGATGCTGTAAAAGGCCGCCGCGCTGTCCTTTGCCTTATGTTCCAGCAGAAGCCCATAGGTGGTTTTACTGTTAGACTCCCGGTCTTTGGCAACCTCCTCGTTCCAGATAAGTCCCGCTGCTTCAGCGGTTCCGCCGGTGACGGTGTCTTTTTTGCGGTCTTCATCAAAAGTGGCTACGGGAATATAATCCCCGCTCTGGAAACGGCTGTAGTAGGCAGTATCCGGAAGCCACTGCAATCCGCTGCGGTAATCGCGGAACAGGTTCTGGTAGACTTCCTCTCCATATAGGGTAGTCTCCAGAAAGGCGCTAACGTACACCTTGGCAATCTGCCGCTGGGCCTCGCCATTCATAATCTCTGTACGGTCCAGGAGCAGTCCTGCCGGAAGCGACTGGTCATACAATCCCCAGCTGGTATTGAACTGGCTGTGATTAGCATCGGCGATATACAGTGAACTTTTGAACGAGGAGGCGGCCCCGGTAAAGGAAGAGCGGATATACTGCCGGTCTCCGTAGAAATCATGTACATCCCCGTCGCGTGCACCTTGCAGGGTCAAATAGTTGACATCCACTAGACGGGCCTGCTGATCATCAATCGTCTTGTCTGTAGGCGCGAGCGCAATAACAGATGCAATGTGGAACCGGCGGGTGGCGGCATAAGCCGGGTCGTTCTTGAACCAGCGTCCGGCATCAGCGGCCATGGCGACGGCTTGCCCGCCGCGGCTGTGTCCGAGCAGGGCGGTCCGGGTGTAGTCTACTTTGTGATAGAAAGGATTGCCGGACTGCTCCGTGAACTCGCCAATCTGCTGCAGGTGTTTCAGAATCATCCAGGTGCGCACCTTGAAGTCATTGTCCGGAATGCCAGACCAGGCGGAATAGTTCAGAAAGTTCTCATCCAGAGAAACCGCGATGAACCCGCGGCTGGCGAGCTGCTCGCCCAAGTAGGCGTAGCCTCCCTCTGAGTAATCCTCCATCATGTGATTGCCGTGCACCATGAGCACAAGCGGATAGGGTCCGTCTCCATCCGGCATCCAGACGCGGGCATTTACAGGAAGCGCACTGTAGTCGAAGCCCCAGAATAAGGTGCGCAGCTTGGGCCAGCTTTTAATGTAAGCAGAGGCATCCACATTGGACGATATAAGCTCCGTTTCATCGCCATATTCGGTACGGTGCAGATCCTGGCCGCTGGCGTAGGTGAAGCTGCGGTAGGTATAATTCCCCGGCTCTCCCGGATTTTCAGCAGGGATGGGCGCGGGGGTTCCGGCAGCAGCAGTCATCTCTGGCACATCATCATCAGAGCCACCAATCAGGAGGGCGAGCGGAGATGCCAGCAAGAGGGCAGCCAGCACCAGCCCCATAGTGAACCGCCGGGTGCGCAGGAGTCCCAGAGCCACGCCGCCCAGCCCTCCGAGAACAGTGGCGACTATAGCTACGGCAGCTGCAGCTTCAAGCTCCAAATCCGCATCGTAGAAGATTAGTAGGACTATCCCCAAAGTGCTCAATAAAGAGCCCGCGTAGAGGCGCGGGATGCGTAGTCCTGTCAGGGCCAGCAATACGGCAAGAATATTTCCTGCAAACCCTAGAACGAGGGTCGCGGCAGTAGTTGCAAGCATAATATCGGCAGCGCTTCCGAGTCCGGTAGGAATGCCCAGGACAGCTGCTGTAAACATCAAAAAGGATATGACCCAAGGACCGGCCAGCGCCGTCCTCCATAACTGTGTGTCATAACGGTACGTGTCCAGGATGCGCCTTGCCATCCCTCCCAGAATCCGCCTGTGCAGACGTGGCCGTTGCGGCGAGGGTGCGGGTACAGGTACGGGCACGGGTACATACTCCAGATTCATTCCCATGTTTGTCTCCCCCGGTAATTGCGGTAATTGCGGCTTTTTTTGAAAGAAAAGGACTTATCTGTATCAAACTATGAATCATCTTTCTATTTCTCGCTGAAACGGATTCTGTCCCTTAAAAGGATGGCGAAGCCGTTTTCCCTTGACCTATAAGATGTAGCAATAATATTACTTTACTGCTTCAATAACAAGTGGATCTTGCAGGAACCGCCGCCGCTTGCTGCCATCAGAACCGCCGTAAACCGACTTTCAACTATTTTGAAAAAAAGGTTTGACAGGTTGGGGAGGTTTCAGTATTATGTTTTCATAACCTACTAAATGGGTAGGAATAATCAAATAAGGTTCTTACCGTACAGACGGAGGAACGCCCGCCAGTAGCTCGCAGACACGTGTCCACAGGACCGGTTTGACCTGCCATACGTGGGCCTTCCTCCGTCTATTTTTGCTGAAATGCAAGGGGCAAGCAGGCTTACCGGAACTTCATGGGGTGTCACAAATAAAGAACGGCCAAGAGAAAAGGACAGGGGAGTGGCTTGTGATGAAGAATGCTGTGATGAAGAAAGGGATCAAGAAGGGACTTATCACTGGTTTCACATTACTATTGACGGCAGGTCTTGCCGCTTGCGGCAGCAATAATTCGAATAATGGGGCGGCCGCCCGGACAGATGCGCCAGCAGCAAGCAATGCGGCAGCAGCGGCTGAAGCTACCAAGGCACCGGCAAAAGATCCGGTGGAGCTGCTGAACGTATCTTACGACCCTACACGCGAATTGTACGAGAATTATAACAAGGCATTCTCTGCCTATTGGGAGAAGGAAACCGGCCAGAAGGTTACGGTAAAACAATCGCATGGCGGCTCCGGCGCACAGAGCCGGGCGGTCCAGGAGGGCCTGGAAGCGGATGTTGTTACGCTGGCCCTGGGCTATGACATTGACGCATTGAAGAGTAAAGGGCTGATCAATGACGGCTGGGAGAGTAAATTCGAACATAACAGCTCCCCATACACCTCGACCATTGTGTTTCTTGTACGCAAAGGCAATCCCAAAGGCATTAAGGACTGGCCGGATCTGTTAAAAGAAGGTGTAGAGGTCATTACCCCGAACCCGAAAACATCCGGCGGCGCCCGCTGGAACTATCTTGCCGCCTGGGGTTATGCGCTTGACCACAACAATAATGATGAAGCCAAGGCGCAGGAGTTTGTCCAGGAGCTGTTCAAGCATGTGCCCGTGCTGGATACCGGGGCTCGCGGGGCAACAACGACCTTTGTAGAACGTGGAATCGGTGATGTGCTGATTGCCTGGGAGAATGAAGCCTACCTGTCGATTAAAGAGCTGGGACCGGACAAATTCGAAATCGTTAACCCGTCCGAGAGCATTCTGGCCGAACCGCCGGTTGCCGTCGTTGATAAGGTTGTAGATAAAAGAGGGACCCGTGAGGTCGCAGAAGCCTACCTGAAATATCTGTACACCGAAGAGGGGCAAAAAATCGCTGCGGAGAACTATTACCGTCCGACCCTTGAAAGTGTAAAAGAGGAATACAAGGATAAATTCCCTGAGATTAAGCTGTTCACGCTGGCGGATAAATTCGGAACGTGGAAAGAAACCCAGGAAAAACATTTCAATGACGGCGGGATCTTTGACAAAATCTATGTTCCTGGAGCCAAATAAGAGCCAGATGGCTGAAATACAGAAGAAATGGTAAGAGTCATGGCAAGCAGGCTTGTGCAGGGAAGCTGATCGGCTTACATGCCGAAGGCGGAAAGGGATGAATAGGTCATGAATGTCACCACTACGGCTGCGGTACGGCGCAAGGTGCTGCCGGGCTTCGGACTAACGATGGGCTACAGCGTACTCTATCTGAGTCTCGTCGTACTGCTGCCGCTATCGGCACTGCTGTTCAATTCGACAGGACTCAGCTGGGCAAAGTTCTGGGATATCGCTACGGACCCGCGTGTTCTGGCTTCGTACAGGGTCAGCTTGAGCACTGCGGCTGCGGCAGCCTTGGCCGATGCTTTTCTGGGGCTGCTGCTGGCATGGGTACTGGTGCGCTATGAGTTTCCGGGCAAACGGATCTTTGACGCCCTGATCGATCTGCCGTTTGCACTGCCGACAGCTGTAGCAGGTGTCTCCCTGACGGCGCTGTATTCACAGAATGGCTGGATCGGCTCCCTACTGGAACCGCTGGGGCTAAGGATCGCATTTACCCCACTCGGGATCACACTCGCACTGATGTTCATCGGCATTCCCTTTGTGGTCCGTACCGTTCAACCGGTGCTGGAGGACCTCGACCGGGATATGGAGGAAGCTTCGGCAACACTGGGAGCGGGACGCTGGCGGACCTTCCGCAGCATCGTGCTCCCGGAACTGTTCCCGCCGCTGCTTACTGGCTTTGCGCTGGCATTTGCCCGCGGGATCGGGGAATATGGTTCCGTGGTGTTCATCTCCGGTAACATGCCGATGCGCACGGAGATTGCGCCCCTGCTCATCATGTCCAAGCTGGAGCAATTCGATTATGCGGGGGCAACCGCAGTTGCGCTGCTGCTTCTGCTGATCTCTTTTCTGATGCTGCTCGTGATCAACACTCTGCAGCGCTGGGCCCGCAAGACTTCACGGTGAGGAGGCTTACGAAGCAGTTTTGTCGAAGCTGATTCAAAGAAGTGTATGCTTACAAAACTTGAGTGTATGCTTTCGAAGCGATTTTTGTACGAAGCATAATCAGGTAGTGATCCTAACAAAAATTAAGCCTATGCTTTCGAAGCCAGTTTTGTACGAAGTAAACCTAAGAAGCTTATGCTCACAAAACTTTTAGGAGGTGAAATCATGGCTGGTACTGTCCCTATGGCTGCCCCCAGGGCGCACCGGAGTGCAGCCTCCCCCGCAACGACGGAGTCCTCTGCCGTGAAATGGGTGCTGGTCGCCGCGGCCGGACTGGTGCTGTTCTGGCTGATTGCCCTGCCGCTGATTGTGGTGCTGACTGAAGCGCTGAAGCGGGGCTGGGATGTGTTTCTGGCGGCGCTGACTGACCCTGATGCCGCTTCTGCCCTCCGGCTGACGCTGCTGGTTGCTGTGATTACTGTACCGCTGAATACACTGTTCGGGGTGATGGCGGCGTGGGCGGTGACCAAGTTCCGTTTTCGCGGCAAAGGATTTCTGATTACGCTGATTGACCTGCCTTTTGCCGTATCTCCGGTCATTGGCGGGCTGATCTTTGTACTTGTATTCGGCTCGAACGGCTGGTTCGGTTCCTGGCTCAGCGCCCATGACATTAAGATTGTATTCGCCCTCCCCGGCATTGTGCTGGCCACACTGTTTGTGACCTTTCCATTTGTGGCCCGCGAGCTGATTCCGCTAATGGAAGACCAGGGCACGCAGGAAGAAGAAGCGGCTATTACACTGGGTGCGCATGGCTGGCAGATTTTCTGGCGGGTGACTTTGCCGAATATTAAATGGGGCCTGCTGTACGGGATTATTCTCTGTAACGCGCGGGCGATGGGGGAGTTCGGTGCGGTATCCGTTGTCTCCGGTCACATTCGGGGGGAGACGAACACGCTGCCGCTGCATGTCGAAATTTTGTATAACGAGTATCAGTTTTCGGCTTCCTTCGCCGTGGCCTCCCTGCTGCTGTTGCTGGCTCTGGTAACGATGATCGTAAAAAGCTGGCTTACACGCAAAAATGCACATTGACAGCCCTTTTGCTTCCATGCTAAGTTAAAACATAGTATACAGGTTGGTTATGACGGGATTGGTGGAGAATCCCCTGTCCGGGGAAAGGGAGGCTGGATAATGGCTAAGCCGCTGAAAGTGGATGAGGTATGGCTCACGCGGATTGCGGAGCTTTTGGATGATATGGAATTCGGGTCCCTGCATATTGTGGTACACGAAGGACAAATTGTACAGATGGAGCGGACAGAACGCAAGCGTTTTGAGAACAGTACTGCAAATGCACGTTATAGTGGAGAGGCCGGAAGCCGGCGGACCGATTCCCGTTCTGCGGGACGAGGATAGAAGCAAGGCTTATCATGGTAAACGCAAGAGGCACCTATCAATAAAAAGCGAAGGTCCATTCTGATTTTTTCAGATAGATCTTCGTTTTTTCTTGCTGTCCGCCTCTTTGCTCTTTCTGAAAAAGGAAGACATATTATGTGCTGGATACCGTGTGCACCCATGCGGCGTATAACTGCCCAAGTTTCCGAAAGATCAACGGCAGTAATAAGGTTAACACTAATCCAATGCCAGCGGCTATCAAGGAGCGCTCGAACGATGACAAGTCGTACAGAAAGAGAAGCGGAGTGGTATCGGATGCGAAAAGATCAAAGGAGAACAGTCTGTCACTCACCAGATAGGCTAATGGAGACAGTAAAATCCCAAAGGCTGTAGCCGGCAGGACGATAGCCAATGTAAAACCGAGAATCCCTATGGGAAGCTGTGCTACGCTGTAGATAAGTCCCCGGTATGTTGTTCCTTGACTAAGAAGTGTGAATAACGACCTTGGGCCATCCGTGCGCAGAGGTGCTGGATCGCCTGTATGTTCAGGCTGTTGATGATCTCCGCGAATCCAGTGATCCACCACTAGTTCTTCTTGTACCATCATTCTGCGGCACGCAGCAAGTGTTGCTGCCAGCAAGGGTAAACCAATCCATAATATGATCAGAGGCAAACTTACACATATTCCCGTAACTGCAATTACAAATGCTATGATTCCTTTTGGAAGAGACTTCATAAGCAGACTCCAGGATTTCATAAAGCTTTGTTTTTTCATTGTATTATTCTCTCCCCTTTACCGATCTTTTTTCAGTATAACTGGATATTCTTGTATGAGCACTAACCCCAAGTCTGAAAATCCGCCCGACTTTGGTCCAGTCTTTTGATGCTGCGTATAAAAAGCGGAAAGCCTATAGCTCACTTGAAGGTGGGGAGGAGAAACATTTCTACTGAACCTCTGCTCCTGAGAGGAACCGCCGGAATAGGAATACATTCAAGCCAGGCAAAAGAATCCAGATCCTCATAAGTGACCTGGACTGCAATATGCCTCGTATAGACCTTTTATTAGTAGCGCGGGGTGCGCCGTGGCGCGAAGATACCCTCAACAAGCAGAATGATTGCCGTAATAACGTGCATAATCCATCCGACAAAAGGAATTAAGCCGACAACCGAGGTGATTACCCCGATCACGTTCCCGATAAAAGGGCCACGTTCTTTCAACAGCAGGACTACGGCTACGGCATGCAGCAAAAAGGCAACACCCAGCGGCACCCAGGCATTAGCGACAACAAAAGCGCCTCCGATGAACGGCAGTGCCAGAAAAGCCTCATAAGCAAAGGTGCCCCATTTGAATAGTTTTCCTATTGGAGTCATAATTACTTCACCAAACCTTTCCACATCATAATATGATCTTATAAGAACAGGTTCTCTGAGTCATTGTACGTCGCATCACGGATAATGTTTCAACTCCTTGTGCATGGGATGGGCGTTCTTGCTTGGCAGTGGTGAGGTCATATATATTGGTAACAGAATAGCAGGCAGGATTTGCAGGTACTGTTCATCATGCTTGATTCGCAGGGAATGATCCTGCGGCGCTAATATAGGGTAACCGTTTGGAGATACAGCAGGAGAAAGGGAGGCGTTCAGGATATGGATGTTGTAGTTTTTGGGGCAACAGGAACGATTGGCAGAGCTATTGTGCAAGAAGCGTTAAAAAGAAAACATGAGGTCACCGCCGTAGTCCGGAATCCGGCCTCTTTAGAGCTGGAGCATGAGCGTCTGCATGTGGCCACCGCCGATATTCTGGACCCGGCGACGGTAGCAGAGGCAGTGCGCGGACATGAAGAGGTGATCAGCGCCTTTGGCCCCGCTGCCGGGCGGGAGAATGACCTGGTGCGTGCGGCTGAGAGTCTGCTGGAGGGTCTGCAGGCTGCCGGTCTTCAGCGGCTGCTTGTGGTTGGCGGAGCAGGAAGTCTGAAGACGGAGTCGGGTGAATGGCTCATGGATTCGCCGGGATTCCCGGAGAAGTTCCGTCCGCTTGCGGAAGCTCATGGACATGCCTATGAAATCTATAGCGGCTCTGCGCTCGACTATACGTACATCAGCCCGCCGGCCACGATCCGCCCGGGCCGCCGCACAGGACAGTTCCGTATCGGCCTGGACCGGCTGGTAGTGGATGAGAACGGGGACAGCAGTATCAGCGTGGAGGATTTTGCCGTAGCTGTTGTTGACGAACTGGAAGAGGGGAATTTCAGCCGCAACCGGTTTACGGTTGGGTATTAACCTTCAACCATCTAACAAAAAGCAGTGAGTCTTACCTTAGACTCGCTGCTTTTTGTTTTCTGTTCATTGAGAACGCCTTCAAGCCCTGAACGGCGGATTTATAAGCTGACTGTACTAGGTAACAAATGTCCACCTATCCCAACTTTTCGCTACCGTTTTAGAAAAGGTTATCTGATATATTTTAAAGGGAAAACGTGAACAGAAATACTGACGAAAGAAGGAATCGCTATGAATCCAGAGGAAGTGCTTGACGACAAGAAATTTTTGGGGCATCCAAGAGGGGTAGGGGCACTGGCAGCAGGTAATTTTTTCAACTCCTTTGCTTGGGGGGCTTTGTATGCGATATTAATTTTTTATCTCTATACTCCGTATACAAAAGGATTAGGCTTCACAGAAGGTCAGGCCGCATCCATGATAACGGCGATGGCCGCATGCAATTCCATCTTCGGGATTTTGGGGAGCTGGCTGGCGGACCGGGTATTGGGGATGCGCAAAGCCTTGATTATAGGGAACATGGTAAAAGGGACGGCTTTTGCGGTTCTGGCCATTCCGGCCTTTTCGCTAACCCAGGGAAGAATTTTTGCACTCATCGCCTTATTTTTGATGGCGCTTCCAATTATGGGGGCGAGTAATGCTTCTCTGACGGGCCAATTGTACCGCAAATCCGATAACGGCAGACGTGATGCCGCATTTACCATTCATGGCATTGCCAATAATATCGCCGGTCTGGTTGCTCCGGTGCTGGTCGGTCAAATAGGGATGACAAACTACCATATCGGCTTCCTGATCGCTGCGATTGCTGCTTTTCTGTATGGTGCCGTTATTTTTGTTACGCAGCACAAGTTTTTTGGCACCCTGGGAGAGAAGCCGGTCAAGCCGCTTGAAGAGGGGAAATTCGCTAAATTATTCATCCGGTTTATATCCATTATGGTTGTTTTTATTGGCACAATTGTAGTGTTGGTCCTGAATAAAGTGATGTCCTTCCAGGGAGTACTAAATATCATTACATCAGCGACCTTTATCATCCCGATTGTTTTCTTGACCAACCTTATGAGCAAGAAGGACTTGACGGCAACGGACAAAAGAAGAATGAAGCCTTTCCTGAAGCTGTTCTCGGCCCAAATCGTGATGGCGCTGTGCGGAACCATGCTGACCTCGACGGTGGCTATTTTTATAGATCAGAAAATTAACCGCAATATTTTTGGATTTGAAGTTGCTCCCGGATCGGTGGGAACCATCTATACGGTTTTAGGGTTAGCGCTGGCGCCTGTATTTGTATGGCTCTGGACCAAGACCCGTGCAACGAATATCCGAACAACCTATAAGTACGGCTGGGGTATCCTCTTCTCCGCCCTTGGCTACGGCCTGCTGACCATTCCGATTATTATGTTCAAGGACTCGGCGCCGTATAGCTTGCTCTGGATGGTATTCTACTACCTGTTCCTTACGTTCTCGGATAATTTGGTCTGGCCGATCGGTTCATCGCTTGTAGCCAAATTGTCGCCGGACGCTTATGATACCCAGATGCAGACAGCTTGGGGGCAAGCGGGTACGATCGGGAACGGAATTGCCTTGATTCTGTTCAACTTCTATCAGACGGCGGATGAGCAAGTGAACCTGTTCCCTATCATGACTGCACTTCTGCTGATTACGGCTGTGTTCATCTTTATGTTTTCGAAAAATATCGAGAAGGATATGGTATAACAATAAAAACGCTCAGAGCCATTTGCCGGCACTTTCTTAAAAGGAGCTTAGGGCCATGTCAATAATATTTCATGAAACAACGAGACAATTCCACTTGTATAATGGTGAGATCAGCTATATTTTTTCCATCATGCCCAACAATCAGCCGGGACATATATATTATGGCAAAAAAATCCGCGATCAGGAGGACTTCTCGCATCTTCTGGAACTGGGCTTCCGCGATATGTCCCCCTGTGTTTTCGAGGGGAATGTCAAATTTTCGCTTGAACAGGTCAAGCAAGAGATTTCTGTATACGGAGCCGGGGATCTGAGAAATTGCGGACTGCAAATTCTTCAGGAGGATGGCAGCCATACAACCTGTTTGGAGTACGTAAGTCATGAGATCGTCTCCGGCAAGCCTTTGCTTGAAGGACTGCCTGCGACTTATGTCGAGAATGAGGATGAAGCACAGACCCTCCGTGTTTTTTTAATGGATAAATGGCTGGATTGCCAAGTGGAATTGCAGTATACCCTCTACAGCAGCCTGCCTGTCCTGACCAGAAATATAAAGATAAGCAACCTAGGCAAGCAGACGATCCGGCTTGAATCAGCGATGAGCCTGAATCTGGATCTTCCGGATCAGGATTATGAAATGATCGATTTAACCGGCGCATGGGGAAGGGAGCGGCATATTCAGACCCATCCGCTGCATCGCGGCATCCAGAGTATCTATAGCCTGCGTGGACACAGCAGTCATAATTATAATCCGTTTATCGGCTTAAAGAGGAAGGAAACGACGGAGTTTCTTGGAGAAGCTATAGGACTCAGTCTGGTCTACAGCGGCAATTTTCTCGCTCAAGTGGAGGCGGATACGTATGGTGTCACGCGTGTGATGATGGGGATTCACCCGAATGGCTTCGATTGGAGTTTGCTGCCGGGAGAGGATTTCCAGACCCCTGAAGTAGTCATGGTGTATTCGGATAAAGGGATGAACCAGATGAGCCAGACCTTCCATGAGCTCTACCGGACCCGATTGGTGCGGGGTTTGTGGAGGGATCGGCCCCGTCCCATTCTGATTAATAACTGGGAAGCCACTTATATGAATTTTAATGAAGAGAAAATTGTGGGAATTGCGCATTCAGCCGCCAAACTGGGAATTGAATTATTTGTTCTGGATGATGGCTGGTTCGGCAAGCGCAATACAGATACGACCTCGCTCGGGGACTGGCATCCCAATACGGATAAATTACCGAACGGAATTTCCGGTCTGGCCCGCAAAATAACGGATATGGGCCTGAAATTCGGCCTCTGGTTCGAGCCGGAGATGATCAGTAAAGAAAGCGAGCTGTACCAGAAGCATAGCGACTGGATTATGTCGGTTCCTTATCGTTCCATGAGCCCGGGCAGAAATCAATACGTGCTGGATTTGACGAAAGCTGAAGTTATTGATTATTTGGATGAGACCATCAGCAAGATACTGTCTGAGTCGGACATTTCCTACGTAAAATGGGATATGAACCGCTCCATGTCAGAGGTGTTTTCTGCCGGGAGAGACAGCGATGTTCAAGGGAAAGTGTATCATCAATATATTCTGGGCTTGTACGAGCTGTTCGGCCGTCTGACTGGGAAATTCCCGGAGGTGCTGTTTGAGTCCTGCGCCAGCGGAGGGGGAAGGTTTGATCCGGGCATGCTGTATTACTGTCCGCAGGGCTGGATTTCAGATGATACAGATGCTATCGAGCGGCTGAAAATCCAATACGGGACCTCTATGTTATATCCGCTTGGCAGCATGGGTTCCCATGTGTCAGCGGTGCCTAACCATCAAACAAACCGCAGTACCTCGCTTGCCACAAGGGGGGATGTAGCGTATTTTGGCACCTTTGGCTATGAGCTGGACCTGAGTCTGCTGCCTGCGGCTGAAGAGGCCCTGGTCCGGGAGCAAGTCCAATTTATGAAAGCGAACCGCGAGCTTATTCATCAGGGTACATTCTACCGGCTGGCTAGTCCTTTTGACGGGAATATAACTGCTTGGATGGTGCTGTCCAAGGATAAAAATCGCGGAATTGTGGGGTATTACCGGACTCTTACTGCAGTAAACGGCGGGTATACGCGGTTGAGACTTGCCGGTCTGGATCAAGGTAAAAAGTATCGTATATCCGATAATACTTACGAACATTCCGGCTATGGCGATGAGTGGATGGAAATTGGAATCCTGCTGAATGACAGCACCTCCGGCGACTATCATTCCAAAGTCCCGAAGGGAGATTTCCTGTCCAGATTATTCATACTGGAAGCCGAATAACAGCAGTGCCAACCAAGCACCCCCCGGGCCTTCATCAACTGAAGGTTCGGGGGTTGCTTGGTGTAGACCGCTCAGGCCAATGGAACGGGGAAATTATTCGGTGTGCTGCTCCAGGGCTCAGGGAAGGAGCGGTCAGGATAAATCGACTCAAAAAAGGCATAGCCCACAGGATCATACGCTTTCAATTCCTCACGGGTATTGACTGGGCCACGGACGCCATCCCACGTACCATCGCTGCTCTCGGCCATAACGTTAAACCAGATGGCCGTTAGAGTCGCGAAGTATTCTTCGTAATTCGAGATGGCATACGTTCCAGGCCAAAGGTTATTCGAGGCAGCATTCTCATAGGCATCAACAAGCTGCTTGGCTAATGTCTGGTCTTCCAGATTATTAATCCCGATTAAATGGACGGCATGCCCGAATTCATGGGCCACAATGGATTCGTTTTTATATTTGGTCTGAGCGGGACCTTCTACATAACGCATAACATTCTTTTCCGATACCGAAGTCACGGGGATGGTTGGAGTTCCGCCGAAGCCCTCTACGGGATATTGCAGGAAATCCGTGCCGCCGCGATGCTCCGGTATGTCGTAGGCATCCTCCTGCAGGCCATAAATAGCCAGAGCAGCATGGTGCTCCACCATTTTCTCCGCGACCTCAGGTCTTTTGCATAACATGATTTCAATCATCTCACACGCCTTCTCATGTACAGCATAGTCAACCCGGGCCGAGGATTTAATCAGAATTCCTGATGTAGTGCGGGTAAACCGGGTATAAAAGTGTTCCAGATTCTTAATAGGATAGGAGTGATGTCTTGTTGGCCCAATGACCGATAGCGTAACTTTACCCAAATCGCTAAACTGTATGGGGTTCTGCAGACTTAGGGTGGTTCTCCGTTTAGACTTCTCGTACACACATCGGGTATCCCAGGCTTCCGGATCATCGTTATAGCATAGCGGCAGTTTCACTCCATTAAGCTCCACTGAAAAGGACTGCGGATCATTGGCCCCTTCTGCATCGTCATTCCAATAGATTTCGATTCTTTGAAGATCAATAAACTGGACAGCAGAAATGTTCAACTCAGCATGCTCTATCATAGAATCCCCCTGTAAGGTTGTATTGCGGAAACCGCTTACTTTTAGGATAGCATCAATCTCGCTGGAAAACGGTAGCGCAAACCTAACTTAAAGTGGACTATGCGGCATTTAATCATTTTTTATTAAAGTGCTTGTAAAAAAAGGTTTTTCGATACTCGGTGGGTGTGACGCTCTCATATTTTTTGAACAAGCGCATGAAATATTTCGAATCCTCATATCCAGCCTCCGAGGCGATTTCGTTAATGCTTAGATCGGTCTCAGTCAACAGTTCTTTCGCGTGCTTCAGCCTGAATTTGATAATCTGCTCCGAAATGCCGATTCCCGTATTTTTCTTATAAATTCTGGACAAATAATTTTTGTTGTATTTGAAATGATCGGCAATATGTTCAAGCGTAATATCCTCAAAGGCATGGATTCTGATCCAGTCCTGGATGGGCTGCAGCCGGTTGCCGTTAAATTCCTTCTGGATAAGATAATCCATGATTTCCGAGGTCAATTCGTGTAATAGACAGGTCAGATAAGCATTCAAGTAGGTTTGTCTTTTATTTTTTTGATACAAGTCGAGCAGCTGATTGAACATGATGTGGAAGCGTTTGGAGTCGATTTTGTTGGTGTAAACGGGCAGAATAATCATCTCATCCAGATTGTTGTCGTTAATTTCCTGGATGACCTCCGCTTCAGTCCTGAGCTGCAGATTGCTTGCTGCGAAGTGCAGCCAGTGAAATTTGATCCGGCCTTCACAATATTTGAGTCCCCGGTGGGGCGTGTGCGGAGGAATCACAAGAATCTCACCGGATTCAATAGCGTAGGGGGTATTGTTGCAGTCAATGTGCAGGGTGGAATCTATGGGACTGATGATTTCATAGCTGTCGATGATCCTTTCTTTATGAATCCAGGGCCGATCTGAAATAAAAGTTCCGGCAGAGATGAGGGCTGCTTGACCTGAATAATCCTTATCAACGAAGTACATAGCTTAAGCTCCTCCTATATTCGAAATTGCCATATAGTAAATATAATCCACCTATTCTTTTTTTCAACTACCGACAGTGAATTTTATTTCTTGTAACATGGATGATGTGAAAGCGATTAAAAGTACGCGTAGGAGGAAAGCCGATGTCGAATACATTGAGTGCTCTGGAAATTGTCCAAAAGGACATTGAGGCCCTGCATCTTGGAAATCTCAAAACCGTAGAGTTTGATATCACCTTGCCGACTGAAGGCAAAAATGGTTCGCAAATTACTTGGGTCTCGAAAGATGATCGCTGGATTGACGGTTCCGGGAAAGTACACCAGCCTGAGTATGGTAAAGGGGACCGGGTCGTTCCTGTGACCGCCACCTTCAGTTTTGGTGGGGCGAGTCTTCAAAAGGTTTTTGAAGTGAAGATCCTGGAGGAGAAAAATAGAATCCAGGTTGAAAAGATTTTCCCAATTTATATTCGGCAGGAAGTGAACAAGGAATTTCATCTGCCTTCCGTTGTCTCCATTCAAACGGTAAGCGGAGATGTACTTGCCCATTCGGTGACATGGCGCGGCGGCGACAAACGGAATTATGCTGATATCGGGGAGCAAAGTGCGCTTGGCATTCTGACGGATACGATCTATGAGGTAGAGGCCGTTATTCTGATAGAGAAAAGCACTCACCAAACGGGCGATAGAAAGCAGCAGCTGAATGCTGTCCCGACTAAGAAGGTGCAACTGGCGGGTACTTCCTTGCCCAAAACGGCCCAGGACCGGAGACTGGAGTTTCTGCTTACGGTTGACGATGACCAAATGCTGTACAATTTCAGGAAAGCCGCCGGTCTGGACACGTTGAATGCTCCGGCAATGATCGGCTGGGACTCGGAGGACAGCCTGCTGAAAGGGCACACCACCGGACATTATCTCTCTGCCCTGGCATTATGCTACGCATCAACCGGCATTGTGCAGATCTACACAAAATTGAACTACATGATTGAAGAGCTGAACAAGGTGCAGCTGGCCTTTGAGGCGGATGACCGCTACCATTACGGATTTATCAGCGCATATTCCGAAGAGCAGTTTGATTTGCTGGAGGTATATACACGTTATCCGGAGATCTGGGCTCCGTATTATACCCTGCACAAAATTTTGGCCGGTCTATTGGATGGCTATAATATTGCGGGCATCGGACTGGCGCTGACCATCGCCGACAAGCTGGGAGACTGGATCTACAACCGTTTAAGCGTGTTGCCGCATGACCAATTGAAGAAAATGTGGAGTATGTACATTGCCGGAGAATTCGGCGGCATCAATGAATCAATGGCCGAGCTCTTTACTTATACGCATAAGGAACAGCATATTCTGGCGGCAAAGCTGTTCGATAATGACCGCTTGTTCTTTCCGATGACGCAACAAGTAGACGCTTTGGGTGCGATGCATGCCAATCAGCACATCCCGCAAATCGTCGGGGCCTTCAAAATCTTCGAAGCTACAAGCGAAGATAAATATTATGAGATCTCCAGATTCTTCTGGGAATCGGTTGTAAATGCGCATATCTACTCCATTGGCGGAACCGGCGAAGGGGAAATGTTCAAGCAGCCGTACAAAATAGGCGTACATCTTACGGAGCATACGGCTGAAACCTGTGCCTCTTACAATATGCTGAAGCTGACAAAGCAGCTATATATGTATGAGAAGGATGTAAAGTATATGGATTATTACGAGCGGACCATGCTCAACCATATTCTTTCTTCAACGGATCATGAATGCCTGGGCGCCAGCACCTACTTTATGCCGACCCTTCCGGGCGGACAAAAAGGGTTCGATGTGGAGAACTCCTGCTGTCATGGGACGGGACTGGAAAACCACTTCAAGTATGCCGAGGCGATTTTCTTCGAAGATGCAGATTCCTTATATGTCAATTTGTTTGTTTCGGCTGCCCTGGAGGATGCGGAGAAGGGACTGAAAGTTGTACAATCCGTTCCTGAGGTGTTCACCGGTGAGCTGGAGCTTAACATTGAGACGCTGGCGAGAACCAGCCTGAAGATCCGCAAGCCCTATTGGCATCAGGGAAAGGTCTTGGCTTATGTGAATGGCACAGAAGTTCAGGCTGTAGAAGAAAGCGGATACATCGTTCTGTCCCGGAACTGGAGCAAGGGCGAAAAAGTGAGCATCAAGTTTAATCCGGAGCTGCGTTTGGAATATACACCGGATCAAGCCGATCTCGCTTCGGTAGCCTTTGGCCCTTATATTCTTGCTGCTGTATCACCTCAAAAGGAGTACTATGAACTGCCGGTCCATGAGGGAGATATTGCGAAGCAATTTGAACGGGTTGCACACTCCAACCGCTTTATCTTTAAAGATCAGAAGCTTGAATTTGCTCCGCTGGCTGAATTGAACCATGAGCACTATCATTTGTATATAAAAACTATATAAAATATATGACAAGACGCTGGGAGGGATTAATACATTCCTCCCTTCTGTTATGAAGAAGGAGAGTAAGGCAAGATGAAGCGGATTGAACGTTTGTTGAAAAAGATGTCAAATGAGCATCTTCCGGCCCTATATGTGAGCAATCCTAAAAATGTCCGCTATTTATGCGAGTTTACAGGAGAAGATTCAGCTTTGCTGCTTACAGAAAATGAAATCTATTTTATTACGGACAGCCGTTATGTGGAGCAGGCCCGCGAGGAGCTAAGCGACCTGATTCAGATTGTATGCTGGAAACAATCACTACTAGATGAAGCGGCGGCAATCATCCACAAACAAAACATTCAAGAGGTTGGATTTGAAGGGGGACATTTGAGCTACAGCGATGGAGAGCATTTCAAAGCTCTGGTTCAGGTGAAGGCCAGAACAGCAGACGGCTGGGTGGAGGAGTTCCGCGCTGTAAAGGACGAGGATGAAATCCGCAAGACCATAGAGGCGGTGAAAATTGTTGATCAGACGTTCATACACATTCTAAATTATATCCGTCCGGGCCTTTCGGAGAAGCAGGTAGCCGACGAAATGGAATACTTCATGAAGCAGAAAGGATCGGAGAAGACCTCCTTCGACACGATCGTTGCCTCAGGTATCCGCTCCTCTTATCCTCATGGTGAGGCAAGCGGGAAAGTCATCGAACAGGGAGATATGGTCATACTGGATTTTGGCGCAACCTTCCAAGGGTATGCTTCAGATATAACTAGAACAGTTGCGGTAGGCCAGCCCCATCCGCGTCTTGAAGAAATATATGATTTGGTGCTGGAGGCGGAGCTGGCGGGCTTAAATGCCATTCGTCACGGCATGATAAGCAAAGAGCTGGATTTGATTATCCGCAGTCCTTTTATAAGAGAAAACGTGAATGACCTGTTCAATCACGGCGCCGGCCACAGCATCGGGCTGGATATTCATGAAGCGCCTTATATCAGTTATCGGGCTGAGTACTCGTTTGTTGAGAATACAATCATGACGGTTGAGCCGGGTCTGTACTTGCCGGGTATTGGCGGAGTCCGGATTGAGGATGATGTTCTGGTCGGAGCCGAGAAGAGCCGGGTGTTGACGAGAGCACCCAAGAGTGATTTAATCGTGTTGCCGTTTTAATAAATCCGGGTCAAGCTCTGCTCTCCACCGGCGATGCCGGGTGACTATTTGCGGGCGGATACGCTGGCTGTGGAGCCGGGTACACCTTGTATAGAAAATGAGGACATCCAAATTTCTGCAGCCGGTCCGGCGAATATCATGGTCTGAAACGGCAGAGAGGGGACGGAACTATATGTATTTGGTTACTGCGGAGCAAATGCGGGAGCTGGACCGCGCGACGATTGAACGGCTGGGCATTCCGGCGGTTGCGCTGATGGAGAATGCCGGACGGGCGATTGCGGAAGAGATCGTCCGCTTTTGCCGTGAGCGGGGGCGTGTGTTCGCGGGGGGTTCGGGCTTTGGGCATCCGGCGGTTGATGGAGGTTTCCGGGCGGGCGGGGCTAATGCGGCGGATGGCTGGTATGTGAGGGGCATGGATAGAGCTCTGGAGGCAGGGTGTCCGGCGGGCGCGGATAGAGCTGGAGATGCTCTGGGGGACGGAAGCCCGGCGGGCGCGGATTGCCGGAACCGCGAATGGGACGGGCACACCGGGGAACACGGTGCGCTATTCTCGGTCAGCGGCGATGCCGCGCTGACCTTGGAGCATGCCGGCGCCGAGCACTGGCTCGTGCTGGTCGGCAAAGGCAATAACGGCGGCGATGGCCTCGCCGCCGCCAGGCATCTGCGTGAGGCGGGCATCGCCGTCACGCTGGTGTACGCGGCCGCGCCGGAGTCGCTGGCCGGCGAAGCCGCGCTGCAGCAGAATGCTGCTGCAGCCTTGGGCCTGCCCGCCGTAGTCTACGGCCGGGACCGGGTGGACTTTGCCGCATGCAGCGGCATCCTGGATGCGCTGCTCGGCACCGGCAGCGCGGGGGCCCCGCGCGGTGCCTATGCGGAGCTGATTGCCGCTGCGAACGGCAGCGGCAAACCGATTGTGTCCGCAGACATCCCGAGCGGGCTGGATGCGGACACAGGCCAGGCGCATGAGCCTTGCATTCATGCGGCAGTGACGGTTTGCCTCGCGTTCCTGAAGCGCGGGCTGCTGCAGTATCCCGGCGCAGCGAGTGCCGGGCAGGTAGTGGTCCGCTCCATCGGCATCCCGGCTGCCTTGGCCCGGGAGAGCGGCGTCCCGGCCAGCCTGCTGACGCCGGAGGTGCTAAGGACACGTCTGCAGGTCGACGTGTCGCGCCGCCGTTCGCCGGAGGGCCACAAGGGCACCTACGGGCATGTCCTGGTGGCGGCAGGAACCTTAAGCATGAGCGGCGCCGGCCTGCTCGCCTCCCGCGCTGCGCTGCGCGCCGGCTGCGGCCTGGTGACCTGGGCGCTGCCTACGATGCTGCTTCCCTTCGTCATCGGAGCGGCCCCGGAGCTGATGCTGGCAGCGGCCGGCGGAGAGAACGGCGCCTGGAGCGCCGGGACTGCCGCCGAAGTGCTGCGGCTCAGCAGCGGAAGAGATGTCACCGCCGTGGGACCGGGGCTTGGCCGGTTTGAAGGCGACGGGGAATGGCTGCGTTCGCTGTGGGAAGGCATCGAAGCACCTCTCGTCATCGATGCCGATGCACTGAACATTCTGGCGGACAGTGAGTACAGCTCCTGGGCAAGCCGCCGCCATCCGGTGATCCTGACACCTCATCCGGGGGAAATGGCCCGGCTGGCCCGGCTATCCACGGCTGAGGTGCAGCGGGACCGGATCGGTCTGGCGCTTACTTATGCCCGGGAGCATGGGGTTATCCTCGTGCTCAAAGGAGCCCATACGGTCATTGCAACACCTGAAGGCGAGGCTTATGTGAATATCACAGGCCATCCGGGTATGGGGACCGGCGGTGCGGGCGATGTGCTGACCGGCATGATTGCCGGATTGCTCGCACAGGGGTTGAATGCCGCGCAGGCAGCGGCCTTTGGGGTCTATCTGCACGGGCTGGCGGGTGAAAGAGCGTCCCGCTTGCGCCATGATCCGGCGGCGCTGACCGCCGGGGATATCATAGAGGCGCTCTGAGTCCGGCGGGCAGGGCAGTGTTATACGTTTGCAAGGCTCTAACGGTACTGGGGTATTCACAACACATCCCAACTCACCGTGCATTCGCGATGCACAAATGCAGCCAAGCGGGGGAATATCCCCCTAAGTGCAGCTTAGAACAGCACCAGGCAGAGCAGCGGGACAAACAGGGCAAATACCGGTAGCAGGAGCGGCTGCCGCTCTCCGGCCAGCTGTGCAAGCCGGAACAGCAGCAGAGCGAAAATTCCGGCGATGCCGCAGGTTACCGCATCCCCACCCTGTTCCGAGGCGATCCACAGGCCTGCGCCATAGCCGGCGGCCGCGTACAGAAGGAGGGCCGGGACGAGCGAAGTGGAGCGGAACACGCGCAGCAGCGCATCCGCAACCAGCGCAGCGGGCAGTCCGTAGGCATAGATGGCGTAAGGTACTGAGGTTGGCCAGCCTTCCGGGACGCCATCGGTATGCGGGAATCCCAGCATCACGAGGGAGACCAGCATAAATGTCAAACCGGCGGCAGACAGTTTCGTTAAAGCGTATATCCCTGCGCTTAGACGGACGGACGGAAGATTGTAATCCTTTACCTTGTTCATTTATTTAACATCCTTTCAGGGAAGTGAACACGGCCGCCGGGATCATTAATCCCTTCCGCGGCTGTTTAGCTTGTAACCATGTCCCCTCCGTTAACATGAATACAGGTTCCGGTGACATAAGAAGAATCGGGTCCCGCTAAATAGACATAAGCGCCGGCCAGCTCATAGGGCTGGGCAGCCCGCTTAAATGGGGTGTCGCTACCAAAAACGCTGGTCTCTTCAGCGGAAAAGCTGGAAGGAATCAACGGGGTCCATACGGGTCCCGGAGCCACGCTGTTCACACGGATCCCCTGATCAGCCAGCGACAGGGCAAGCGAGCGGGTGAACGAGACAATCGCGCCTTTGGTGGACGAATAATCGATAAGGTCTTTTTTTCCCTGATAAGCCGTAATAGAAGCTGTATTGATAATCGTTGCCCCGCGTTCCATATGCGGAAGTGCAGCCTGTGTCAGGAAAAAGAACGGAAAAATATTCGTGCGGTACGTCTCGTAGAGCTGGGCCTCCGAGATATCCAGCAGGCTCTGCTGCGGATACTGTACACCATGATTGTTGACCAGGATGTCCATTTTACCGAAGGTCTGCACAGTATGTTCCACCGCTTGAGTACAGTTTGCTTTATACCGTAAATCCGTTTGAATTCTCAGGCAGCGTTGCCCCAGCTCTTCAATACGCCGCTGCGTGACTTCCGCATCCGAAGCTTCGTATAAGTAGGCAATGGCGACGTCAGCCCCTTCTTTGGCAAAAGCGATTGCAGCGGCTTTGCCGATCCCGCTGTCTCCGCCCGTGATGAGTGCTACTTTGCCGCTCAGCTTTCCGCTGCCGCGGCTCTCCGGGTTCTCGCTGATGGGCCGGGGCTGCATCAGACTCTCCAGGCCCGGCTGGCGTTCCTGATGCTGTGGGGGGAAGCCTATAGGCTGGACACGGCAGACCGTACGTTCCCCGTAATAGGGGTAAACAGGATTCATTAGCGACACTCCTCAGGTGCGTTGTGGTTTCCTGTATATTTTTATGCATGCGCCCAGAAAAGCGTGCGGCTATGCTGTCTCTTGGCAGACTGACTCTGGAAGAGCTCGCCGTAATATGCCAAGGTGCTTATCCATACATACGAAATACAAATGGAAATGGGGACAGAGAATGAACTACAGACCTATGATTGCCAGTGATTATGAAGCCGCATATCAGTTGTGGGAGGATACACCGGGGATGAACCTAAGCGCTGCGGATTCCCGGGAAGAAATTCTCCGCTATCTGGAACGTAACCCGGGAATGAGCCAGATCTGCGAGTACGAAAACGGCACGCTTGCCGGTACGGCGTTGTGCGGACATGACGGACGCAGGGGATATATGTATCATGTCGCGGTCAGCGGAGACAGCCGCGGCAAGGGTGTCGGCCGTGGGTTGGTTTCACGTTGTCTGGACAAGCTGTTGCAGGAGGGAATCGACAAATGTCATCTGATGGTGATCGAGGGCAACAGCCTCGGCCGCAGCTTCTGGGCTGGGATCGGGTGGCAGGAACGGGAGGGTATTCTCCTGTTCTCCCGGAATACTCTTCACGTAACAGATAATGTCATGGTGTAGCTTTTACGCGGCTGCAGTATAATATAGAAGTGAAGTATATTGTCGAATTTTGATAGGTGGAGATCTGAACAATGCGGTTCAAAGATGTATTCTCAATTATCGGTCCGGCTATGGTCGGGCCTTCCAGTTCGCATACAGCAGGCGCGGCGAGGATCGGCAGGGCTGCCCGGCAGGTGCTGGGTGAGCCGGCGTCTGAGGCCGAGGTGACGTTTTTCGGCTCTTTTGCTGCGACGTATCAAGGGCATGGAACAGACCGGGCAATTGCCGGGGGGCTGCTGGATTTCGCTACGGACGACTCCCGTCTGCCCGATTCCATCGAACTCGCAGAAGAGGCGGGGATGGCTATTTCCTTCGGTCAGGGAACGGGGCTTTTCCCTCATCCCAATACAGTACGGCTGCGTTTGACGGGTGCTCAGACCGGAACGGAATTAACGCTGACGGGGATATCCATCGGCGGCGGAAATATCGAAATTGTTGATATAGACGGATTCGGAGTGAAGCTTACAGGAATGTATCCCACGGTGCTTATTCATCATATGGATTACCTGGGGGTGCTCGCCAGTGTTACGGATGTCATGCGCAGGGGCCAGTTCAATATCGGGCATATGTCGCTGGACCGGAAAAACCGCAGCGGTGCGGCTCTGACGGTGCTGGAGCTGGATGAAGCTGCGACGCCGGGGCTGCTGCAGGAGCTGAGTGCTCTGCCTGCCGTCCAATCCGTCAAAGTGGTAGATCTGAATGAAACTCTGCAAGAACAGAAAGGGAAGGACAGCACACCATGAATTTTCAAACTTTAAGCCAGCTGGCTGTATTATGCGAGGAACGGGGAATGGGTATAGGCGCTTTGATGCTGGAGGAGCAGAGCAAAGAATCCGGACGGTCCAAGGAACAGGAATTTGCTACCATGAGCCAGTATTATGGCGTGATGAAAGAAGCCGTCCACCGCGGAATGACCGAGGATACCACCTCACGCAGCGGGCTGACCGGCCTGGACGCCCAGCGGGTTGCCGCCTACAACGCAGCGGATGAGCCTTGTCTTGGCGGACCTGCCGGTCAGGCCATGGCCTATGCGCTGGCTGTATCAGAGGTCAATGCATCCATGGGACGCATTATCGCCACACCGACAGCCGGCTCCTGCGGAATTATTCCCGGCGTCTTTCTGAGCTGCCAGGAGCGTTTTGGCTGGGATGATGACTATATGGTATCCGGTCTGTTCGCCGCCGGAGCCATAGGGTATGTGATTGCCAATAATTCGTTTGTCTCCGGCGCGGAGGGCGGTTGCCAGGCCGAGGTTGGCTCGGCTATCGGAATGGCAGCGGGAGCACTCACTGAACTGCGCGGAGGAACCCCGGCGCAAGCCGTGCATGCCGTAGGACTCGCGCTCAAAAATACACTGGGGCTGATCTGTGACCCTGTCGGCGGACTTGTGGAGATTCCCTGTATCGTGCGCAACGGCTTCGGAGCCGTTACGGCGCTGGCCGCCGCTGATATGGCACTGGCCGGGGTACGCAGCGTGATTCCATCCGACGAGGTCATCAAGGTCATGCTTGAGGTTGGCTCGGCCATGCCGGAGAAGCACCGGGAGACGGCTGGGGGCGGACTTGCCCAGACCCCAACCGGGCGGAAGATTATGAAGGATCTGAAGAATAAGAAATAGTCCGCAGCTTGTATTATGGACATCGGAAGCATATGCGCTCATCTGCGGATCAGAGCAAATGGAACCTTTCGAGCTGCTCCCATTGCCCTTCCTGCCGGAGAATTTCCGGCTGCTTCGGTCCCATAAGATCGAAATGCGGGAAAGGTTCGCGGTTATGAATGTACCGGGACGGCAGCCCATGCTGCTCGCACCAGCTGTGCAGGCGGTCCAGATTGCTGCAGCCGACTTTGGTTACTGTGGTCATCCCCGGAAATCGCGGGTCCAGCCAATAATGGGTCAGGAAGGCGATCTCTCCTGCGGAGACCGCCTGTTTCCAGCGGGTCAATTCTGCTCTATTAATACCGAAGGCCATTGTTGTATCATCCTTATCCTTAATCTGAAATATAGTAACTCCATTATAACTTAAGAAAGGGGAGCGCATCATGAACGGACAAGTTAGAGCGGATATCCGTGCCGGACTTGAGGTAGATATTGTGTTGAAGCAGGATCAGGCTACAGGCAAACTCACGCATGGCGTGGTCAAAGACATTCTGACCAACTCGCCCCGCCATCCGCATGGCATCAAAGTGCGGCTGGCTGACGGTCAAGTCGGACGGGTCAAACATATTACGTAAATTTCAAAAGCGCTCCAAGCTCTGACGGCTGATCTCATGAACAGCAGGTCCCGAGCCGGGAGCGCTTATTTTATGGTTTGGAAAATTTCTTGACCCGGTGGATAAGCTGTGCATAAAGTTGGGAAAAAGCATCTTTTATTTTGCTCGTCCGAAGGACGGAATTGTGCAAATATAAGGATGTATAGGCTTCACGCTATCAATGATCCATTAACGCACCCGGAAGCACGAGAAGAGTAAGAATTAGAAATAGAATTAGAATTAGCTGCCCTTGTTCCACTAGGGTCTGCCGCCGTGCTCAAGGTGGAGAGGGGGGCGATTTCCCATGGCTCCATAATCGGTCATAGTGTTTATACGACATCCTTAGTCGTTCACCGTTATCGTGTAGGATTTTGTAAGTTGTTGTCGAAAGAGTATGTGTGCAGAGAAGTTGTTGATATAAGGGGAAGACGAATGCGTAAAAAAACGGTGATCGCATTAATGTTTTTTGTTGTTGCCCTCATTCTTATTATGACATACTGGTTCTCGATAAACCGGTCGGCTGCCGGAAGCAACCCTGAAGCGGTAAACGGGGTATTGGATTTAACACGGTGGGGCTTTGCCGAGAGCGGCATCGCGAGTTTGGATGGAGAATGGGAATATTATCGGGATCGCCTTCTGACTCCGGACGATTTCAATCCGAGAAAAAAGGACGGCAAGATGCCCGTGATGACGAGCTACGTTCACGTGCCCGACAAGTGGGAGCATTATAAAGTTGAGGGGCGGAATCAATCGCCTTACGAATACGCAACCTTCCGGCTGCGCGTTAACCTGCCCGAAGGGGACGGAGAAGTCTACGGGATCAGGCAGACGAATATTAAAACAGCCCATACCTTGTTCGTGAACGGTCGGGAGATCGGCGGCCGCGGCATTCCAGGGATGAACAAGCAGGATACGGTTTCTGTCAATGCACCCTATGTTCGGTTTTTTTCGGCGGATGGTGATAGTGCTGACATCATCGTGCAGGTCGCGAACTATCGATACTTTCAAGGGGGAATCACCCGCTCTATTGATTTGGGCCTTCAGGCAGACATTCTGGCCGTTCGGGATGATTCCATTGCCAAAGATTTGTTAGCCTCGTCCGCTTTCCTGTTAATGGGCACCTATTTCATTGTGCTGTTCTGGATGCGGGGACGCGAGCGCTCTTGGCTCTATTTTGGCCTGTGCTGCACGTCGATCTGTATATATTCGGTGACACATGGCGAAAAAATCGTTGTATTGCTGCTGCCGGGATTGCCATACGAGCTGTTTACGAAAATACAAGATTTTTCTGGTGTGACGGCGGAATTATTTTTGCTGCTGTATACCATGTATTCCTTTCCCCATCTGTTCAAAAAAATCGCGATAACAGTGTTCGGGGCGACAATCGCGGCGCGGATGATTCTCATCCTAACGACCCCGGCCTCGGTCTTTACTCAAGTAAGCCTCGTTAGCTTCGCATTGTTGCTTGTCGCAGCTCTCTACGTCATATACGTGATGGCCGTCGGTGCTATGCGAAGGATGGAAGGCTCGGTATATTTGCTGTTCGGTGCATTGTCCCTGCTGGCCATGGCTGTGGTATCCTTAATGGAATTTTTAGATATCCCGGCCGCCTTTTCCTTTCAGTTGGCCGCATGGCTGTGTTTTTTCATCACTCAGGGGCTGTTGTTGTCCAAAAGATTTGTGAATGCGTTCGCTGCGGTTCAGAAGCTTTCGGAACGGCTAAGTTCCATGGACCGTTTGAAGGACGAATTTTTGACCAACACATCTCATGAGATGAAAATGCCGCTGCACGGAATCATCAACATAGCCCAATCTCTGCTTGAGGGCGCAGTAGGCCCAATGACGCCGCAGCAAGCGGAGAATGTGGCGATGATCGTGGGTACAGGCAAGAGGATGAACCATCTGGTGGGCGATCTGCTCGACTTGTCCAAACTGAAGAACGGAGAGCTTGTTCTGAACCGGCAGGCCGTTGCCTTGCGTCCGCTTGTGCACGTGGTCTTCGAGATGTTCCGTCATTTGTCAGGGGACAAGCCAGTGCGGTTTATTGACCTGTTAAGCGATCGGCACTTTATTTATGCCGACGAAGACAGGCTGATGCAAATTTTGAACAATCTGATCGGCAATGCGCTTAAATTTACAGCGGCAGGCGAGATTACGGTTTCGGCGCGAGAAGAGAACGGTTGGCTGGTGATTTCCGTCTCGGATACAGGTATCGGCATTCCCCATGAGAAGCTGGAAACCATATTTGAATCATTTGAGCAAGCCGGAAGCGTATTTGCGGGGGAATATGGCGGAAGCGGACTTGGGCTTAGCATTGCCAAACGGTTGGTTCAGCTCCATGGCGGAATCATCTGGGCAGAATCGGAGCACGGGCAAGGTGCGGTGTTTACGTTTACGGTGCCGCTCGCAGCAGAATCTGGCGATAATCCAGGGGCTAAGGCGGGAAAGCAAGAGGCTAACGAGCTGCTGAAGACAGTTGCCTTGCAGACGTTCCGGGCGGATACGGTCAAACTGGAAGGCGGCGAGATGTTTACCATACTGGTTGTGGACGACGACGCCACTAACCGGCAGGTGCTGCTCAACCTCTTGTCCTTAGAGAACTATACGGTTATCGCCGTATCCAGCGGGAGTGAAGCGGTACGTCAGCTTGAGCTGAACCGGAATATCGATTTGGCGATTGTCGATCTGATGATGCCCGGAATGTCCGGTTACGAGGTGTGCCGGAACATTCGCAAGAGATACTCGCTGTCTGAACTCCCGGTGCTGCTGCTCACTGCAAGAAACCGGCCGGAGGAAATGCTGGCAGCGTTCGACGCGGGAGTGAACGACTTTCTTGGCAAGCCGGTCGAGGCCGGCGAAATGAAGGCGCGCATTCGGACGCTGCTGAAGATGAAAAGGTCCATGAGCGAATCGATAAGCGCCGAGATGGCTTTCCTGCAGGCGCAGATCAAGCCTCATTTTTTATACAATGCGCTGAATACGATCTCAGCTTTCTCGCTTGACGAACCGCAGGCTGCGCGGGATTTGCTTGCCAAGCTCAGCCGATATTTACGGGGCAGCTTTGATTTCAGAAATTTGGATAAGCTCGTGACGCTAAGCAAGGAATTAGAACTGGTTGAGGCTTACCTGTCCATCGAGAAGGCACGGTTCGGGGAGCGGCTACGCGTCTTATACGACATTGATGACAATGTGCATTGCCTGCTTCCTCCGCTTGTCATCCAGCCGTTGGTAGAAAATGCGGTGCAGCACGGTTTGGCCGACCGGAAGCAAGGCGGCACGGTGGCTATTTTCGTTCGTGAATCGCAAGGGGAGGTTGTTATCACAGTGGAGGACGACGGCGTAGGTCTTCAGCAGCCTTTTCCAAATAAATCGATCAAGGACAGTGACGCGGCAAGCAGCGGCGTAGCGCTGAAAAATATTCAACAACGCCTCGTTCGGATGTACGGTCACGGCTTCGACATTGAAAGCAAAGCAACTGGGGGTACGGCAGTAACGATTCGCATTCCGAAGGGGGAACCCATGCATGATTAAAGTAATGGTGGTTGACGACGAGCTTCCTGCTCTGAAAATGGCGGAAAGTGTGCTCCGGACGTTCGACGATGTTCATATCTGCGGACTCTTTCACGACCCGGAGGATCTGTTGGAGCGGCTGCTTACTGTGGAGGTCAATCTTGTATTTGTCGATATGAAAATGCCAGATATGAATGGCCTGGAATTGGCTGGCCGGATTCAAGAGTGCAGCTCCGATGTCTCCGTTGCCTTTGTGACAGCCTATGACCATTATGCGGTAGATGCCTTCGAGACGGAAGCGCTTGATTATGTGATGAAGCCGATAACAGCGGACCGGCTGCGCAAAACGTTGGACCGGCTCGCCAGAAAGCTGGGGGCAGAGCCTGCAAGCGTGAATTCGAAGGGCATGTCCGTCAGTACCCTTGGGCGGTTTTCAGTTGAGGCCTATGACGGGAGAAAGCTGAAATTCCACAGGGCAAAGACGGAAGAATTGCTCGCATTCCTGCTTCACCGCCGGAATCAGCCGGTCGCCAAGGAGAGTATTATGGACGCGCTGTGGGGGGACCGGAACGCCGAGCGAGCACAAGCGATGCTGTATACGACGATGTACCAGCTGCGGAAGGAGCTGGAAACGTTCGGTTTGTTCAAGGTAATTGAGCAGAACCGGGCCGGAGGAGGGCGCTGCAGATTGTTATGGGCTCCGGATGTATGGGATTGTGACGAGTTTGAGAGAAGGCATCAGCGATTCAAGGACCGCAATGATATTGCAGAAGCGAATAGGGCAGTAGAACTGTATAAGGGTGGTTATTTGTCGGAGAACGGATACGAATGGGCGGCGGAAAAAAGGGCTGAGCTGGAAATGAAGTATATCGAACTGCTAAGCCATATGACCGATTACGAAGTGTGGCAGAAAAGATTTGAGTTCGCCTTGCCATATTTGGAAAAGTGGGTGAAGTTGCAGCCGTTGACAGAGCATATTCACGCCAAAATCATCGCGCTGCATCTTTTGATGAACAAAAAGGAAGCGGCTGCAGCGCATGAGAGGAAAGTTAAAGACTTATTTGCCCGCGAATTGGGCGTTTCACCGGATATCGACATGGAGACATTAGCCTTGAATCCCTTATCCTTGTTTTGAACAGAATCACAATCGGCTCTCCCGTCTACCCTGACGGCTTTTCTGTTGATAACGGAACGGCTGCCTGAACTGGAATTAGCAGGGAAGCCTTCATCGGTATTTATAAGAATGGTGTGTGGCCCTCTTGTCTGTTAAGACAACGAGGGTCGTTTTGTTATGTTCAAATTCGGTTCAAAATGAATCTGTATAATGAGGAATATGTCGAATGAAGGCGATATTATGAAATAAATCACCAGATTAGACGATCAGAGTCAAAGGGGAGCTTTTATTGGACAAAAATGGCTTCATTAAAAAACATCACAAAGGAGGAAAAAGAATGTATAAAAAAGCAAAGCAGTTTGTGGCCGCTGTACTGGCCGTTCTGCTGATTACGGGACTGCTGCCTGAATGGTCCGGAGGAAAAGCCTACGCTGCAAGTGGCTACACGATCACCTCAATAGCCGGTACGGGTGTCGCCGGCTTCTCGGGAGACGGCGGACAGGCAACATTGGCTCAATTGGGCGGCCTACCCCCATGGCTGACGCTGCCCTCGGACGGAAAGGAGGACCTAAGTGGGGGAATGGCGGTAGACAGCAATGGAAATATGTATATAGCGGACATCGTTAACAACCGTATCCGGAAGATAGATACGTCCGGCAAGATCACCACAGTAGCGGGTACGGGTGTTGCTGGCTTCTCGGGGGACGGCCAAGCAGCGACATTAGCTCAATTGAGTGGTCCGAGAGGCGTGGCGGTGGACAGCAGTGGTAATCTGTATATAGCGGATGGTGAAAACTCGCGTATTCGGAAAGTAGATACGTCTGGTAAGATCAGCACGGTGGCTGGCGGCGGTACTTCTGTAGGACTGATGGATGGGAAAGCAGCGACATTGGGTCAATTGAGAGGTCCAAGGGGAGTGGCGGTGGACAGCGATGGGAATCTGTATATAGCTGAGTATTATAACAACGTGATCCGGAAAGTAGATACGTCCGGTACGATCAGCACGGTAGCTGGCACCATGGGTAAGAATGGCGTGGGTACCCAAGGCTTTTTGGGAGACGGCTTCGCAGCGACATTGGCCCAACTGTACCACCCGAGTGAAGTGGGGCTGGACAACAACGGGAATTTGTATATATTGGACTCAGGTAATCGCCGCATCCGTAAAGTAGATGTGAACGGGTTAATCAGTACAGTGGCTGGCGGCGGTTTGGGTACTGCTGCTAAGTTGGATGGAGCAACTGCGACAGGGGTTCCATTGCCGGATTCCAAAGGAATGGCGATAGACAGCAACGGAAATATGTATGTAACGGATTACTATACTGAAAGGGTATTTAAAATAGATCAAGTGACCAGAGTAATCAGCGTATTGGCTGGCATAGATGGAGGAGTGCTGACCTCGACTCAACTAAGCTTCCCGACTGCAGTGACGGTAGACAGCAAAGGGAATTTGTATATGGCGGATGGTTCTTACAGCCGGATCCGGAAGCTAACCGCACCAGCGGTCGATCCTGGAGACGGCGGGGGAGGAACGGTGCCTGAAAGCAAATGCTGCATCAGCACGGTGGCTGGCAACGGTAATGGCGGCTATTCAGGAGATGGAGGATTGGGATCGAAGGCTCAATTGAATTGGCCGTTTGGAGTGGCGGTAGACAGCAAAGGGAATCTGTATATTGCAGATAGTGATAACCAGCGTATCCGGAAAGTGGATACGTCCGGTATGATCAGCACGATGGCGGGTACGGGTAAAAGGGGCCCTACTTTGGCAAACGACGGATTGGCGACAAAGACCCTATTGGACACCCCGTATGGGGTGAGTGTTGATAATAATGACAATGTGTACATCGCGGATAAAGGAAACAATCGAATCCTAAAGGTAGATACGTTCGGTATCATCAGCGTGGTGGCAGGCATAGGTGGTATCGGCGGCTATTCGGGAGACGGCGGCTTGGCGACGGCAGCCAAATTGAACAATCCGACTGGAGTGGCGATTGATAGCAGCGGGAATCTGTTTATCGCAGATCGTGATAACCAGCGGATCCGGAAAGTAGACGCTTCCGGGAAGATCAGTACGTTTGCTGGCACGGGTGACAAAGGCAATTCGGGAGACGGCGGCTTGGCGACGGCGGCTCAATTGAGTGGTCCGAGAGGCGTGGCGGTGGACAGCAGCGGAAATTTGTATATATTAAGCTACGGCTTCGTCCGGAAAGTAGATACTTCCGGGAAAATCAGCACGGTGGCTGGCTCAGGCTCCACCAATTTTACAGGAGATGGAGGATTGGCGACGTTAGCAGGTATTGATCAATTAAGTATGGGATTGGCGGTAGACAGCAGCGGAAATCTGTACATCGCAGATCGTGATAAGGGACGTATCCGGAAGGTAGACACGTCCGGGAAGATCAATACGGTGGTAGGCGGCGGCTATTCGGGCGACGGAGTAGGGGCGACGTTAACTTCATTGAACTTCCCGAATGCGGTGGCGCTAGACAGCAGCGGGAATCTGTATATCGCGGAGAGTGGCCACTCGGTCCGGAAGGTGAGACCTGCTAAACCAGCGCAAACGGTCCGCGCAAGCGCACTAATGAACAAACCTGGAGTTGGCACAGACAATACGCTCTACCTGGTTGTGATGGATGAGGGGGGGACCAAGGATACGACGTTTAGCGGCGCTCATGATGTGACGATCTCCGGCTACGCGGCAGCACCCGATGGCTCCTATGGCAGCGTGAACGGGAATGTCTTGACGGCATCGCCGACCACAATCAGCCTTACGTTTGCGAACGGATTAGCCACGGCGAATCTGAAGCTGAACCAAGCGGCGGCGCAAACGATCAGCTCGAGCGTGGCGGATGTGGCAACGCCAGCGGCGAATGCGGTTAGCATCACGCCAGCAGCGGGAAAAGCGGCTTCGCTGATACTGAGCACGGACCTTGCAGCGCCAGCCAGTAGCGGAGGCGCATTCGCGCAGCAGCCGGTCGTGACACTTTACGATGCTTACGGTAATGTGAGCACGGGCGATAGCAGCACGGTGGTGACCGTATCGAAGAAGGATACGGGAACGTGGACGCTGACAGGTACGGCGACGAAAACGGCAAGCGCGGGTGTAGTAGCCTTTACCGGTCTTGGCGCAGCGAACGCAGCTGAGGTGACGGGAGCGCAGCTCGCTTTTGACGCGGCAGGCTTGCCGCAGCTTACGAGCACGACGGTCACGCTTCCAGCACCGGAGCCAGCGCAAACGGTCGGCGCAGCCGTAACCACGGCCACTCCCGGAGTCGGAATGGACGACGCGATCACCCTGACCGTGAAGAACTCGCAGGGGAGTGCGGATACGACGTTTAACGGCGCTCATGATGTGACGATCTCCGGCTACGCGGCAGCGCCCGATGGCTCCTATGGCAGCGTGAACGGGGATGTCTTGACGGCATCGCCGACCACAATCAGCCTTACGTTTGCGAACGGATCAGCCACGGCGAATCTGAAGCTGAACCAAGCGGCGGCGCAAACGATCAGCTTGAGCGTGGCAGATGTCGCAACGCCAGCGGCGAAAGCGGTTAGCATCACGCCGGTAGCGGGAAAAGCGGCTTCGCTGGCGCTGAGCACGGATCTTGCAGCGCCAGCCAGTAACGGAGGCGTGTTCAAGCAGCAGCCGGTCGTGACGCTTCGCGATGCTTACGGCAATACAAGCACAGGCGATAGCAGCACTGTGGTGACCATATCGAAGAAGGACACGGGAACGTGGACGCTGACAGGTACGGCGACGAAAACGGCAAGCGCGGGTGTAGTAGCCTTTACCGGTCTTGGCGCAGCGAACGCAGCTGAGGTGACGGGAGCGCAGCTCGCTTTTGACGCGGCAGGCTTGCCGCAGCTTACGAGCACGACGCTCACGCTTCCAGCACCGGAGCCAGCGCAAACGGTCAGCGCAGCCGTAACCACAGTCACCCCCGGAGTCGGAATGGACGACGCGATCACCCTGACCGTGAAGAACTCGCAGGGGACCACGAATACGACGTTTAGCGGCGCTTATGATGTGACGGTATCCGGCTACGCGGCAGCGCCCGACGGCTCCTATGGCAGCGTGAACGGGGAAGCCTTGACGGCATCGCCGAACACGATCTCCGTCACGTTCGCGAGCGGCGTAGCCACGGTGAAGCTGAAGCTGTACCAAGCAGCGGAGCAAACGATTAGCTTGAGCGTGACGGGCGTGACAACGCCAGCGGCGAATCCGCTGAGCATCACGCCGGTAGCGGGAAAAGCGGCTTCGCTGGCGCTGAGCACGGACCTTGCAGCGCCAGCCAGTAACGGAGGCGTGTTCAAGCAGCAGCCGGTCGTGACGCTTCGCGATGCTTACGGCAATACAAGCACAGGCGATAGCAGCACTGTGGTGACCATATCGAAGAAGGACACGGGACCGTGGACGCTGACGGGAACGGCAACGAGCACAGCGAGTGCGGGTGTAGTAGCCTTTGCCGGTCTTGGCGCAGCGAACGCAGCTGAGGTGACGGGAGCGCAGCTCGCCTTCGACGCGGCAGGCTTGCCGCAGCTTGCGAGCACGACCGTCACGCTTCCAGCACCCATGGCCAATGCCGTTGCGCCGCATGTGAATTCGGCTGCGGGAGGGGACAGCCATGTCCTGCTGAACTGGAATGAAGCGTACGGGTCAGTAAGCTACGCAGTGTACCAGAGAACAGCTTCAGACCCCTATGGAGCAGCGGTGGCTACGGTAAGCGGTTCTGTATACAGCTATGATGTAAAGGGATTGACGAATGGCACAACATATTATTTTGTAGTCAAAGCCACCAACTCGGTAGGCGACAGTGCAACTTCTGATGAAATAAGCGGAACGCCACGGACGGTTCCGTCAGTTCCGTCAGTTCCAATGGATGTAACCGCAGTAGCAGGTGAGGGTCAAGCGACTGTCAGCTTCACCATTCCTGCGGGAGATGGAGGAAGCGCAATAACAGGCTACGAGGTAACAGCCTCACCGGGAAATCTGACGGCAACAGGAACAACAAGCCCAATCACGATAACCGGTCTATCCAACGGACTAACCTATACGTTTACGGTAAAAGCTATAAATAACGTAGGAAGCAGCGCAGCTTCTACTGCCTCCAATACGGTGACGCCCAAAGCACCAAATGACAGTACACCAGCACAGCCCGGAACGCCGAGTACACCGGTACAGCCCGGAACTCCGAGTGCACCCGATACATCGCTCACCGGGGTTGAATTTCTTGTTAATGGCAAGGCTGAGAAGGCGGGGCTGGCAACCACAACCCAAGTGAATGAGCAAACGGTCACTACGGTTGTGCTTGATCCGAAGGTGCTGGAGGATAAGCTTGCGGCAGTAGGCCAAGATGCAGTGATTACGATTTCGGTGAAGACGAAGTCGGATATCGTGATCGGAGAAATGAACGGCCAAATGTTAAAAGACATGGAACCAAAGCATGCGGTCATTGTGATCAAAACAGAGAACGCGACCTATACCTTACCTGCACAGCAGGTTGACATTAGTGCGCTTTCGGAGCAATTCGGCAAAAACATACAGTTTAAGGATATTAAGGTGCAGATCGAAATTTCCAAGCCGGCAGCGGACATAATGAAGATCGTGGAAAACGCGGCAGCTAAAGGGAGATTCACCCCTGTCACCCCTCCGCTGAACTTTACGGTAAGAGGCACTTACGGGGATACAACAATTGAAGTATCCAAGTTCAATGCTTACGTGGAAAGAACGATGGTGCTTCCGGAGGGAACCGACCCGAGCAAAATCACAACAGGGGTTGTGATTGACCCCGATGGAACCGTTCGTCCTATACCGACCCAGATTGTTATCATAGACGGCAAGTATGTGGCAAAAGTGAACAGCTTGACGAACAGTACGTATTCGATCGTAGAGTATCCAATAGAATTTAAAGATATCTCGCAGCACTGGGCGAAAAATGCGGTGAACGACATGGGCTTTCGGAGGGTCGTCAACGGCACCGGCAAGGGCATGTTCAATCCCGATCAAGCGATTACACGCGCGGAGTTTGCAACGATCATGGTTCGGGGATTGGGACTGAAGCCGGAGAACGGCTCAAGTCCATTCGCGGATGTGAAGAATACGGATTGGTACAGCGGCGCGATTCAAACGGCCTATGCCTACAAGTTGATCAGCGGGTTTGAAGACGGGACATTCCGTCCGAATGATCAGATTACCCGAGAACAAGCGATGGTGGTAATCGCCAAAGCGATGAAGATCACCACCCTGAAATCCAAGCTGCCTGTGGAACCGACTGACGCAATACTACGACCGTACACAGATGCAGCAGATGCATCCCGTTGGGCGCTGAGCAGTATGGCTGACAGTATTCAAGCAGGAGTCGTTTCAGGAAGAACGAGCACCGAATTTGCTCCGAAAGCGTACCTGACCCGAGCAGAGGTGACCACGATTATTCAGAGACTTCTACAGAAGTCTGGATTGATTGATTGATTGATCCGTAACCGTCAATTGGAATGAAAATGACCCGAAGGACAGGGAGGCGGCAAGGGTTTGATCTGTGTACAGTTGGAATGTTGAAAACCTCAGTTTGACGACACCTGGTCAGCAGAAATGGAATCATTCCAAGGCGGCATGGAAGGTGAAACCTAGCCATGCTAACTGGATTGGAAAGAATAGCAGCAAAAGCACGAGCCGAAGTTCCATAGGCCATCAAGGAAGCTAAGATGTAGTGATGAACCAAAGGACTGTTTTATTAAAGCATTGGGACTGTCAGTGATGAGCGCTCCACCTGAAAAACCCGCTGAAATAGCGGGTTTTTTTTCATGTTTTCTCGCAGGATTGTTCACCGCCCCATAAATTCCTCTACATACTGGTCAGCCTTGGTCTGGTTGCAGAGATTGCAGGCGCACACGCAGTTATCCGGCGTAGTGTGGCCTCCTTTGGCGCGCGGCAGCAAATGATCAATGGTATCTCCGTACAAGCCGCAGAAATGGCAGGTATACTTGTCCCTGGTCAGAATAAAGGCGCGGAAATCCTTATTACTGTATATTCTGCGGATCGTGCGGCGGTTTACCACTACAGCGGCATGCTCTCTGACGAGCGTTACGGCAAGCTCCAGGTCGATTTCCTGATGCCAGCGCCGGCCCTTGTCGCTGTGACCCCGCATAAGAATCATGCCTTTGGACGACGGAATGAGTGCAGATGCATCCTGAGGATCTGGCTTTGGTCCTCTAATCTGTGGCGCTTTACGGCGGGGGTCGGCCCCGCGTGGCCGCGCTTTGCCCTTGATCCCGTGTGCCGGAGGGGCTGCTTGTTCCGGCAGTGAAGTCTTATGGGCTCCAGGCACAGCAGACTTGGAAGCTGAGCCAGCCGGCGCTGGGGGGAGCGGATAACGTGTAAGCACGAGCGTATCGGTCAATCCGGAATCGGAGATCACGGTAGCAGCAGTCACTGCGGCTACTTTTCCCCGCACAGCGGGCTTGGGTTTATGCGCCAGAAGCTCCTTGCGGCACTCCCGGCAGGCACCGCGGCGGGACTGGCCCTTGGAGCGCTTGCCTGTGCGCCTGCGGAATTCAGTTAGAGGTTTATACTGCTGACAGTAGGCGCATTGTTTGGTTAATGGCTGCTGGGTATCGGTCATAGGTATGTGTGGAAGGCCGTCATAACTGCCTGTCCATTCCCCTTCTTTTTTATGGTAGCTTTAGTATAACGCAAAGTGTGGTGAATCACACAGCAGGCAGGGTAAGGTGCAGATCTCCTAATTTCTGCTGGACGGCGGCGCCCAAAGGCGTTAGAATGGCAGTGAATATAAAAGGGCTTTCATTTGGGGCCGGCGGGAGTGAACCGGATTGACAACGATTTATGATATTGCCAAAAAAACCGGCTACTCGCCAACCACAGTATCCAAGGCGTTCAATAATTATTCCGATGTACGGGAGAAAACCCGCCAGGAGATTCTGCGGGCGGCTCAGGAAATGGGGTATTTGCCCAACTCGCATGCCCGTACCTTGACCACCAAGAAGTCTTGGACTATCGGTGTGCTGTTTGTGGAGGAGACCGGTGCGGGGATCCGCCATCCCTTTTTCAGTGCGGTCATTGAGAGCTTCAAGCAGGTTGCGGTAGCCAAAGGTTATGCACTAATGTTCATTTCCAAGGATGTCGGCGGCAAGCAAAGCGGATATCTGGAGAATTGCCGGATTCGCGGGGTGGATGGGGTCGTGGTCTTCCTGTCTGACTATGAAGACCCTTATTTTCTGGAACTGCTCGAAAGTGATATTCCTACGGTTATTCTGGACTATGATACGGCGCAGTCGCATACGGTGTGCTCGGATAATATGGCAGGAGCGCAGCTCGCAGTGAATTACCTGGCGTCTTTGGGTCACCGGCGGATTGCCCATATTTCCGGAGGCGGGAACTCTTTTCCGGGAAGCCAGCGCGAGTTGGGATACATAGCGGCCATGGAACTGCAAGGGCTTGAGGTGCGGGACGGCTACATCGCTGAGGGAGCTTTTTTTTCAAGGGAAAGCGGTTATACTGCAATGCTGAAGCTGCTTGAGCTGCCGGAACGTCCGACGGCTGTATTTGCTTCGGGTGACCTGCTGGCACTGGGCGCGGTGATGGCAGCCAAAGACAAAGGCCTCTCTGTACCTTCAGATATTTCAGTCATCGGGTATGATGATATCGAGCTTGCTGCCTATGTATCGCCTGCACTGACGACCATCCGGCAAGATACGGAAAAGCTCGGGACCCGGGCGGCGGAGATTCTGCTCGCTTCAATCGACGGCAAGGGGCAAGAGAAGGAAGCGCTGATGCTTCCTGTAGAGATAGTTGTGCGGGACTCCTGCGCGCCGCCGGGCGGGGAATAAAGAGGTTCCGCCGGGTGCGCATTTTTTTTCGAAATAATCGAAACCGGTTTCGATTATCATATAAGCATAAAAAAGGAGCTGGATGAAATGACAAAGGCACGTACAGTGGTAACTGCCAGGGATACGGGAGAGCGCTTGAGCCCCGGAGAGGCAATCGTATTCAGAGCCCGCACAACGGAAGAGCAGGCTGATGTGCAATTGCAGCCGGAGCAGGAGTTTCAGCAAATGCTTGGCTTTGGCGGCGCTTTCACGGAGGCGGCGGCCTATACCTTGTCCCGGATGAGCCCCGGGAAGCGGGCGGAGGTCATCCGGAAGTATTTCCACCCTGAAGAAGGATTGAACTATAGCATGGGGCGTGTGCATATCCACAGCTGCGATTTTGCGCTCGGAAATTATACCTATGTGCAGGAGGGAGATACGGAGCTTGCGACTTTTGATATTTCCCATGACCACAAGTGGGTGCTTCCGCTGATCAAAGATGCGATGGAGGTACGGGGCGGCCCCTTCACGATGCTGGCTTCCCCCTGGAGCCCCCCGGCCTGGATGAAGACCAATGGAGAGATGAACAACGGCGGTTCGCTGAAGCCCGAGTACGCAGCAGTCTGGGCGCGGTATTATACCAAATTCATTGAGGCCTACCGCAAGGAAGGCATTCCGGTCTGGGCTGTCTCCGTGCAGAATGAGCCGGCAGCCATACAGACCTGGGATTCCTGTGTGTACAGTGCGGAAGAGGAACGGGATTTTGTCAAAAACCATCTGGGCCCTGTGATGCATGAGGCGGGATTAGCAGATGTGAACATCGTTATCTGGGACCACAACCGCGATATCATGGTCGAACGCGCCTCTACCGTGTTGTCCGACCCGGAAGCTGCCCGGTATGTATGGGGTACAGGCATTCACTGGTACGGCGGCGAGGAATTCGATAAGGTGGCCAAGGTGCATGAGCTTTTCCCGGATAAGCATCTGCTGTTCACAGAAGGCTGCCAGGAGGGTGGTGTGCGTCTGGGCGAATGGTTCACGGGTGAACGCTATGGACGGAATATGATTGGTGACCTGAATGCCTGGACCGAAGGTTACCTGGACTGGAATCTGGTGCTCGACGAGACCGGAGGGCCAAATCATGTGGGCAATCTCTGCGATGCTCCGGTGATTGCCGACACGACTTCCGATGAAGTGCATTACAACAGTTCGTATTATTACATCGGGCATTTCAGCAAATTCATTGCTCCCGGCGCTGTGCGCATTGGCCTGGATTCAGCCGCCGAAGGCGTTCTGGCTACTGCATTCCGCAATCCGGACGGCAGTCTCGCCGTTGTCCTCATGAATGAGGGGGAAGAGCTGCGCCGCGTGACTCTGGGGCTTGGCGATGAGCTGGCCGCATGCGAGCTGCCGCCGCACTCCATTGCAACACATCTCATTTTTTCATAATGCGTTTATCGCGCTCAGGTTACCATGTATCGCTGCAGTTTAATTTGAAGGAGGCAAAAATGTATGAGCCAATATTATTTTGATTCCGGCAACTTTGTGATTGAGCAGTTTCATGAGGGCAAGCCGTTTGCGAGCTTTCTGCCCGGGCTGGCCGGACTGAAGGGCATTCCGATGTGGACCTTCTATGTGAACCGGGGCCAGGGAATTTCCAGCTTCGGGGTACGCGACAAAAACTCACCGATTATGGAGTTTTCACCGGCGAATATTTCTTACAAGAACGTAGCTTCGACCGGCTTCCGGACATTCATTAAGATAAAGGGTATTCCGGAAATATATGAGCCGTTCCAGTCGGCACGGCCTGATTCCGATGCGAAACGCAAGATGACGATTCTTCCAAACGGGCTGAGGATTGAGGAATCCCATGCGGGCTGCGGATTAAAAACAACTGTCGACTATTTCAATCTGCCAAATGATGACTATGCGGCGTTGGTCCGGCGTGTAGAAATCGAAAATATTAGCGGCGGCGAGCTTGAACTGGAGCTTCTGGACGGTCTGCCGGAGATTTTGCCGTACGGTGTAGAGAATAGCGGGTACAAGGAGATCGGCAACCTGCTGCGCAGCTGGATGGAAGTATATAATCTGGACAACGGTATTCCGTTCTACAAGCTGCGCTCCAGCACCAATGATGATGCGCAGGTCAGCGAAATCCGCAGCGGTCATTTCTATCTGTCCTTCACAGCAGAAGGAGAGCGGCTGGCACCGGTTGTGGACTTCGAGACGGTGTTTGGGGGCAATACTTCGTTAGGTTTTCCAGAGCGTTTTGCTGATCTTAAGCTTGCAGAACTGCTGGCACAGCCACAGTATCCCGTCAACAAGGTTCCCTGCGGCTTCAGCGGCACGGCGCGGACGCTCACTCCGGGCAGCAGGCTGACATTGAATACCATCATTGGGCATGTGAACGACATCGATAAAATCAACCGGAAAGCGGCAGCCCTCTGCCGCGATGAATACATTACGTCCAAAGCCCGGGAAGCGGCCAGCCTGACCGACGAGCTGACCGCGGATATTGCTACCCGCACCGCTTCGCCAATATTTGATGCGTATTGCCGGCAGTCCTATCTGGATAATTTCCTGCGCGGCGGCTATCCGTTTATATTCGACAACGGAGGAGAAGGCTTTGTCGTGCACCTGTTCTCGCGCAAGCACGGCGACATGGAGCGTGATTACAACTTTTTCTCGCTGGCACCGGAGTATTACTCGCAGGGCAACGGGAATTTCCGCGATATGAACCAGAACCGGCGCAATGATGTCTTCTTCAATCCCCGGGTCGGCAGCTTCAACATCAAAATGTTCTACAGCCTGATTCAGGCGGATGGCTACAATCCGCTGAGTGTACAGGGGACCACCTTTGAAATTCTGCCGGGCAAGTCGCCGCAGCTTGCGGAATGGATTCATGGGGCGGCTGCCGATCATCAGGAGGAGCTGGTGAAGCTCTGTGCGGGCCGTTTCACTCCCGGACGCCTGATCAATTATATTGCTGACCATGATGTTACATTAAAGGCGAGTGAGCAGGATTTTCTGAGCGGGGTACTGGCCTTATCGCAGCAGAATATTGAGGCCGCCTTCGGAGAAGGATTCTGGTCGGATCACTGGACCTACAACCTCGATCTGGTGGAGGGCTATCTGGATATTTTCCCGGAATGTAGACAGGAGCTGCTCTTCGGAGATGAGAGCTATGCGTTCTATGACAGCCCGGCCTATGTACTGCCGCGCAGCGAGAAATATGTGTTGAGCGATGGCAGAGTACGTCAATATGGTGCTCTTCTGGAGGATGAGGAAAAGCTGCATCTGCTGAAGCGAAAGGCTTCGGAGACGCACTGGCTCCGTACCCAAGGCGGACATGGAGACATCTACCGTACCAGCCTGTTCGTGAAGATGCTGTCGCTCGCCTTGAACAAATTTGCCACATTGGACCCATATGGCATGGGCGTGGAGATGGAGGGCAATAAGCCGGGCTGGAATGACGCCATGAACGGCCTGCCGGGGTTATTCGGTTCAGGGATGAGCGAGACGTTTGAGCTGAAGCGGATGATCATCTTTTTGCTGGAGGTTCTGGAGAGCAATGTGCAGGGGACTGGAACTTCGGGATTAGCTGCCAAGCTTCCTGCGGAAATGTCCCTGTTGCTGGAGCAGGTGCACAGTGCGACAACCGCTGTTCTGGCAGGAGAGCTTGCGCAGTTTGAATACTGGAATACTGTATCGTCCGCACGTGAGTCCTACCGGGAGCATATCCGCTTTGGTATCACCGGGGAAGAGCGGCAGGTTACCCTTGCAGTGATTCGTGAGGCGCTGGGCAAATTCTTGCGCAAGCTTGATATCGGGATTAATCTTGCGGTCGAACTGGGCGGCGGTCTGACCCCGACGTATTTCCGCTTTGAGGCTACGCGGTTTCAGGCGGTGACCGACGAGGCCGGCCAGCCGGTAATCAGCGGTTATGGTCTGCCCAAGGCGGTGGTGGAAGCGTTCGAAGCCTTCCCGCTGCCGTACTTTCTGGAGGGGCCGGCCCGCTGGCTGAAGACGCTGGACAATGAGGGCGAGGCCCGGGATATTTATAACCGGATCAAGCAAACGGAGCTGTATGATCCGGTTACGTCGATGTACCGCACATCGGTCTCTTTGGATAAGGAGTCCAATGAAATCGGACGCATGCGCGCATTCACACCGGGCTGGCTGGAGCGGGAGTCCAACTTCCTGCACATGTCCTACAAATATTTGCTGGAGCTGCTGAAGGCGGGGCTCTATGAGGAATTCTACGGGGAATTGAGAACCTCGCTCATCCCTTTCCTCGACCCTGCAGTATATGGACGGAGTACCCTGGAGAACTCATCCTTCATTGCCACGGGCGGCAATCCCGATCCAGGCACGCACGGAAGGGGCTTCGTTGCCAGACTCAGCGGTTCCACCGCAGAGTTCCTGAGCATGTGGCGGACGATGATGGCCGGAAGCCGGGTATTTTCAGTGGTAGACGGGGAACTGGCTCTGTCCTTTGCCCCGGCGCTTCCGGGCTGGCTGTTTGATGAGCAGGGGGAAGTATCTTTCACTTTCCTGGGAAAGACCCGGGTGACCTATCACAATCCCCGCCATCTGAACACCTTCGGTGAGGAAGGGGCTTCCATCCGGAGCCTGGCGCTAACCTACCGTGACGGCACCGTGAGCCAGATCTCCGGTTCGCTGCTGCGCGGAACGGAGGCCGAGGCACTGCGCCGGGGCGATATCATCGAAATCCGGGCGGTGCTGGAGTAACGGACCCGGCCAGGCTTGCAAAACGGGCTGTAAACTTAGTGAAACAGCAGTGAGTAGAAGTAAAGAGTAGAAGTAATGAGTAGAAGTAATGAGTAGAAGTAGTGAGTAGAAGCAGTGAGTAGAAGTAGTGAGTAGAAGTAGTGAGTAGAAGCAGTGAGTAGAAGTAATGAGTAGAAGTAATAAGTGGTAGCAATACAGCAGTATGAGCAGTAACTATATAAGCTGGGCTTAAGAATGATGGCAGGCTGAATGGTGAATGGTGAAATTCCTTGTAGACCAAGGGTTTCGCCATTACAGCAAGTTAGATTCTTAAGTTTAATCTATATAGTTTCAGTAACTGGTTAGCAACAATGGTTAATACAAGGAACCGCCAGGAATCGCAAGGAACAGCTGACGCCAGTGCTCCATCAGAAGAATGGCTCCTTATTCAATGGCCGGATTCTAGATGGAATTTCTACAACTAATTAGTCCAAATCAGCCGCACAGCAACGTTTAGTTGGATTTCCTCCACCTAATCTGGGCAGCATCGGCTGTTTTCGCTCAAGCTGTCCGGATTAAGTATCCTTTTTTCAACATACGATGATCTGATAGTGGTATCACTCATGTTAGTGTTACTTTTTCCAATTAAGAAGGCTGGTAAGTAAGATGCCATCATAGCAACTGAAGCAGCCTTAGCCACCAGCCGCCACTGAATCCTAGAACGGCGAGATGGCCAAGACCAGGGTGGACAGTGAAGGCAAAGAGAGGCTGAACAGGCCTCTCCTTGCCTTCACTCCGCCTGATTTTCTATATCATTTGAACTTAAAGTCCAGCTTGAGGAGGTGGGAGTGGCGGAGGGGAAGTTTGGAACTGGAGGAGCGGTAGCGTTCGCCTTTGTATCCGGATTTCATCCGCTAGAAGCGGTATGAATCAAGAAATCTGGATACAACAGCGACCGGAAGTCCAAACATTCCCCGCAGTCACGGTTTTCACCGAGTCAGCCGTACTTTACTTCAAATCATATAGCCGAAAAATCAGCCCCCAAATACGAAATCTGGACCCTTACAGCCCCATCCGAAAATCGATACAATAAACACATGGAACTGTAAGCGCTTCACATAAATACAGACAGATAGATTTTGGAGGCCATAGGATGGATAACAAAAGAAGCACTCAAGTAAATCAGGCGATGCAGCCGCTTCTTTCGCCAAAAATCGAAACCGGTTCAGGTCGAAAAAGCTCGCTTTGGAGGAGATTGCTAGTCCAGCGCCATTTACAGACAATGGCCCTGCTCGGCGTGGTTTGGATGATTATTTTCAACTACATTCCAATGTACGGGCTGATTATTTCCTTCAAGGATTACAACATCGTGAAATCCATCGCTGAAGCTCCCTGGGTGGGGTTGACGCATTTCCGGGAGTTCCTGGATGACGAGGACCTGGTCAATGTTATCAAGAATACACTGGGCATCAGTTTGATCAAGCTGCTGATTGGTTTTCCGCTCCCAATTATTTTCGCTCTGTTTCTGAACGAGGTCCGTTCCTTAAGGTACAAAAAAGCGATCCAGACCATTTCGTATCTGCCGCATTTTCTCTCCTGGGTGGTACTGGGCGGCATTCTGGCAACATGGCTTGCGGATGTGGGAATTGTGAATAACATTCTGATGTCGCTGCATCTGATTGATCAGCCGATTACCTATCTCGCCGAGCCCAGCTATTTCTGGACGATTATCATTTCCTCCGACATCTGGAAGGAGCTTGGCTGGTCCGCAATCATCTACCTGGCAGCCATCTCCGGGGTCTCTCCGGAAATGTATGAAGCAGCGACGATCGACGGAGCCGGACGGTTCCAGAAAATGTGGTTTGTCACGCTGCCGGCGATTAAATCGACAATCAGCATTCTTTTCATCCTGGCAGTCAGCGGTGTGCTGAACTCCAACTTTGACCAGATCCTGGTGCTCCGCAATTCGCTCAATGACAGCGCCAGCAACGTAATTGACTATTACATCTACTATACAGGTATAGTCTCCAACCGCTTCTCCTACTCTGCGGCGGTCACCCTGATCAAGGCGGTCATTGCACTGATTCTACTGCTAATTGCCAATCAGGTATCCAAAAAAATCAACGATACGTCGCTGTTCTAGACAAGGAGGACTTAACCAATGTTTGCTCTCAAACGCAAGACGATGGGCGAAGCCCTATTCGATATCGTCAACAATCTGATTATGCTGTGTGTATGCTTCCTGACGCTCTACCCGATCTGGTACGTGCTGATCAATGCCTTCAATGACGGAAATGATGCGATGCTGGGCGGGATTTACTGGTGGCCGCGCATGTTCAGCCTGAAGAATTTCGACGCGGTGTTCGCGAGTCCGGGCATCATGCAGGCCATGGGAATTACGGTTGCCAAAACGGTGCTCGGCGTGCTGGTGCATGTGTTCTTCACAGCGATGGTAGCCTACGCGTTATCCCGAAAAGGGCTGATTGGCGGCAAATTGTATATCCTGCTGGGTACGATTACATTGTTTTTCAACGGTGGTCTCATCCCGACCTTTCTGCTGAACCGGGACCTGCATCTGCTGGATAACTTCATGGTCTACATCATTCCGGTGATGTTCAGCTTCTTCGATCTCATTATCTTCATGACCTTCTTCCGGGAAATTCCTGAGGGTCTTGAGGAGGCGGCACGGATAGACGGTGCCAACGACTGGTCCATTTTCCTGCGGGTCGTGCTTCCGGTATCCATGCCGGTCATCGCCACAATTGCCCTCTTCCATGGTGTGTATCAGTGGAATGATTATTTTGCCGGGATCATTTATGTGAATAATCCGGACCTGCAGCCGATCCAGACTTACCTGTTCCGGGTAGTGGCGCAGTCCAGCTCCAACCAGATGATGGTGGCCGTGCAGGGCAGCAGTGTTACCAAAAGCGTGACCTCACAGTCTATCAAGCTGGCCACAATGGTGGTCACCACGCTGCCGATTGTGTTCGTCTATCCGTTCCTGCAGCGCTACTTCGTAAAGGGCATGATGATTGGCTCGATCAAGGGTTAAGGCTTGTCTTCAAGTCAAGCAAACCAAGGCGTTCAAGACACAAAGGTAACTCCTCCGGCGCCCGCACACATGATGGGTTATGGAGTTGAGCTTATAATTTACTACAATTTCAGAAAAGGGGTAAATAAGCATGAGCATGAAACGCAAGCCGAAAGCAATGGTGCTGCTGCTCTTGGGGCTGATGCTGGCATTCTCGGCAACGGGCTGTTCAAGTGGCAATAATGCCGGAAACAATGGCAAGGATAACGCGGGGAGCGCTACAAATTCGGCAGAGGCCACCAAAGCACCGGCAGAACCGGCGGCGTCAGCAGTCTCGGCGGATGAGCCGGGCTGGAAAAGCGACACCTCACCGATCACGTTCGACTGGTATCTGAATTTCGCCTGGTTTCCGAATAAATGGGGCGTAGACCCTACCTCCAAATATGTAACGAAAAAGACGGGTGTGAATATCAACTTCATCGTTCCTGCAGGAAATGAGAATGAGAAGCTTAACACCCTGATTGCTTCCGGCAAGTTGCCTGACTTCATTACACTGGGCTACTGGGAAGATGCGATCAAGAAGATGGTAGAGGGCGAGCTGGTGCTTCCGCTGAACAAGCTGGCCGAAGAATATGATCCGTACTTCTTCAAGGTATCCGATGCCGACAAGCTGGGCTGGTACACACAGCCGGACGGCAATGTATACGGCTATCCTAACTCCTCCTCTTCACCTGCTGATTATAAAAAATACGGCAAAAACTATGTCTCCAACCAGACATTTGTCGTCCGCAAGGATATCTATGAAGCTATCGGAAGTCCGGATATGCGCACGCCAGAGGGCTTCCTGAATGCCCTGAAGATGGCGAAGGAGAAATTCCCTGAAATTAACGGCCAGCCGATAATTCCGCTCGGACTGCATGAGTTCACCGAGAACGGCAACGACTCGCTGGAAGGCTATATTCAGAACTTCCTGAATATCCCGTGGGAAAAGGATGGCAAAGTCTATGACCGTGAAACCGATCCTGAATATGTACGCTGGATGAAGACGCTCCGCCAGGCCAACCAGGACGGACTTTTGGCTAAGGACATTTTCATTGACAAGCGCGCTCAAATGGAAGAAAAGATTGCGCAAGGCCGCTATTTCGCCATGCTCTATCAACGTACCGACTTTGCTTCACAGCTCGGCACTATTTATCAGAAGAATCCGGAACAAACCTATATCGCTGTAGATGGACCTGCGAACACCAAGATGGACCCTCCGGCACTGAACGGCCCTGGTATCTCCGGCTGGACGGTAACGCTGATCTCCAAGGATGTTAAGGATAAGGCACGGGCGATTAAATTCCTCAGCTATCTGAACAGTGAAGAAGGCAACAAGGATCTTTACCTGGGTGAAAAAGGGGTCAGCTACGATACCATTGACGGCAAAGACCAATTTCTGCCGGAAGCCTTTGACTTAATGAACAAGGACCGTGCGGCCTTTGATAAGAAGTATGGATCTTCCTTCACCTTCTGGATGATGCAAAATACAAATATTACGGACCAATGGGCTCCGAAATCCGTTGAACCGTTCAAACAACTGGAAGACTGGACCCGCGGCAAAGCGGTTAATACCTCGGAGTTCCAGCAGATCGATCCTACGGGTAACTCGCCTGAGGGTATTATTGCTACCAAGCTCAAATCCCTGCGCGGCAAAACGCTGCCGAAGCTGCTAATGGCTTCCTCCGACGCCGAGTTCGACAAGCTCTGGAGCGATTATCTGGCGAAGAAGGAAAAAGGAGGTCAAGCGACCTTTGACGCTTACCGCCAGACGAAATATGAAGAGAATAAGAAAAAGCTTGGAATGTAACTCTCTATAGTGCTGCCCAATTGCCCGCTGACTGCGGGCTTTTGGGTTATTTTCTAAATATAAGAATTTATAGGCTTCACACAATCAATTATCCTTCTATTTCTCGCTGAAACAGTACCGTCCTGTAAAAGGACGGCGAAGCTGTTTCTGCTTGTCTAATCTGCGAGGTGTACAAGATACAGGTGAACATGCACAAACGAACCGGGGCATTATGGAACTCCTTCAGCTATTGGTGGGGACGGAGATCGCTGCAAAGCCGGCTGGTGGCAGCCTATATTTTTATTATTCTGGGTCCCTGCCTGCTGGTGTCCTTCTACTCCTATAGAGCAATCAATAATACGTATGTCCGCGATGCTGTGGACAAAAACAGCTATTTGCTGCAAATGGAAAAGATGCATATCCTCAATCAGATCGAAGCCATGGAGAGGGCCGCACAGATGGCTTATTCCGATAAGGTGATCCAGAATTATCTGCTCAATGAGAGCGATCCTTCACTCGGAGAACTGATTGATTTCAATACGACCACTTTTGTGAATTTGAACCGGATTCAATTCAATAATCCTAATATTGAGCATTTGAGACTGTATTCGGCAAGCAAAGAGGTCCACGAAATCTGGCCGATTATTTTCCGGGAGGACCGGGTATCCATGGAGCCTTGGTATCAGCAAGCATTGAAGCTGCAAGGACAGGAGCTATGGTCGTTTCAGAGGAATGATCCGGATCTCATGCAGCGCTACACGGGTCAAACACCGGAAGGACAGCCCAAGGTTTCTTTGCTGAGGGAAATCAGTATTCCGGCCGGCCATCATGTCGGCATGATTCAGGTGGATATGCTGCTCAGCCGCTTCACGCCGAAAACTTATACCGATGTGCGTGACAACCAGTCGCAGATGTTCATCACGGGGGATGGGCTGCAGCTGTTTACGCGGGCTGATAACTCTTTTGAGGAGGATAACCCGAAGCTGAACGGAGCGATTACCGAACGCTTGCGGCAGTATGCGGAAACCGGGGAGTGGAATGTCCACTACAAGGAGAACGGTAACTCTTTTCTGCTGATTCATACCCCGCTTACGCAGATTGGCGCTTCATTGCTGAATGTAGTGTCGACGGAGAGTGTCATGAAGGATATTTCGCATACCCGCAATCTGATTATCGGGCTCAATATTGGTTTTATTGTTCTAGTTACGGCTATTGCTTACGTGCTGAATGCCTTTATTCTGAAGAACCTGCGCCGTCTGACGGAGACGATGAAACGGGTGCGCAGAGGGGAGGCGTACACGGGCATCAGCATCCGCGGAGGCGGGGAGGTCGGGGAACTGGCGCATCATTTCTCCAAGCTGATGAATACGATCAATACACTGGTAGCCCAGGCTGTGAACAAGGAGGCACTCTCCAAAGAGGCGGAGTTGCGGACCCTGCATAACCAGATCGATGCCCATTTTCTCTATAATACGCTGGAAAACATTAAAATGCTGGCAGAGATCGAGAATCAACGGGGCATCTCCGATGCTCTGACCTCGCTCGGCGGCATGATGCGCTACAATTTCAAATGGTCCGGTGAATATGTGAAGCTGCGGGATGAAATCCGCCATATCGAGAATTACATCGAAGTGATGAATATCCGGTTTGAGCATCCCATTACGCTGGAGCTATTGATTGCCCCCTCCTATCTGGAGCTGGAGGTGCTGAAGATGTCCCTGCAGCCGATCGTGGAGAACAGCGTGAAGCATGCCTGGTCAGCCGGAGCGGAGGAGCTTCAAGACCGTTCCATCCGTATTCAGATTTCAGAGGCGGAAGGGGAAATTCTCATTGCCATCCGCGATAACGGGTTTGGGCTGTCTCCGGAGCGGCTGACGGAGCTGCATACCTCGATTTATGCCAAGGAGGAGCCGGGTATGGATGCTTCCGGGTCCGCAGCAGGCGGTTACAGAGGCGGCGGCATAGGACTGCGGAATGTGCACCAGCGGCTGCAGCTGTTCTACGGGGAGGCCTACGGGCTGGAAGTGAAGAGTCAAGCAGGGGAATGGACGACGGTGTTCATGACGCTGCCTAAAGTTCTTTTGACGGGGGATAGACAGACATGAAGAAACTGCTGATTATAGATGATGAAAAAATGATCCGCCAGGGTCTGCAGGCCATGATTGAGCGGGAATACCCGTCCTGTTACAGCATCGCGCTTGCGGGGAACGGTGCAGAAGCACTGGCACTGTATCAGCAGGAGCGCAGGGACATTATTATTACCGACATCCGCATGCCGGTGATGGATGGGATTACTTTGCTGGAGCGGCTGGCCGCAGAGGCGGAGCCTGGCTGTGAAGGACCTGCGGTCGTGATTCTGAGCGGCTACGATGATTTCGAATATGCCAAAAGCGCAATCCGCTACCGTGTCAAGGACTACCTGCTGAAGCCGATAAGACGCGAGGAACTGTTCGGGATTCTGGAGCAGATCAGCAAAGAATGGCTGGAGCAGGAGTCCAATTCCCGCAGACTTGCACAGGAGACGGAGGGCTACCGCCAGGAACTGCGTACTGCCCGCCTGCGCGGACTGCTCATGCAGGAGCCTGTCGAGCCGTCACCCGAGCAGCAGCAGGAGCTGGAACAGCTACCCGTTCCTTTTACAGTGGGCGTGCTGAATTTCTATTACAAAGACGGGGCCCGGATGAAACCGGACGAAGTTCAGGGTCTGATCGAACGGATGGGCGGACCGCTGGCCGGTCCGTTTGCTGAAATTCTGACGGATTGGGAAGGGAAGCTGGTCCTGATCGGAGCCGGCAAGGAGGCATTCCTGGAGCTGGCCCGGCAGACAGAGGCAAGGGAGCTGACGGGTCTGCTCACCGGTATCAGCGGTGAAACCCGGAATCCGGCAGACTTCCGCACCGCGTACAAAGAAGCTTGCCGCGCGCTGCAGTATACGTTCCTGCCGCCGCAGGCCAGCTTCATAGATTACGCGGATTTGCGGGAAGGGCGGCTGCGTTTTCCAATGCCGGAGGAGGAGCTGCGCAAGCTGCTGAACATGCTCGGCACGGACCGCGAGAAGGAAATTAGAAGCCTGCTGGGGGCGATTTTTCAACTGGATCATTTGCAGCATCTGGATCTGGCGTATCTGGAACAGGTGGGCCGGAGCATGAACGAACGGGTGCTTGATGAGGTGTTCCGGCTGCACGGGGAAGCCTCCGTAGAAGTGCTTAAGCTGTACCGTACGGTGGGCAATCTGTATAATTTCCGCCATTTTCACGACTATTACCGGACACTGGAGCATTTGCTCATTACGGTGAACGATTATATCATAGGAATTAAGTCTGCCCACACAGAGCATGCCGACATGGAAGAGGCACTCGCCTATATTGAAGCGAATTATGCCCGCCCGCTGAATATGGCGATGGTGAGCAACCATGTGTCGCTTAACTATTCTTATTTCAGTGAGGCCTTCAAGGCCTATACCGGAGAGAGCTTTGTGCTGTATCTCAAAAGAGTCCGGATCCGCCATGCCAAGGCGCTGCTCTCTGAGAACCGCATCAAGCTGGCCGGTGTCTCCGAAGCCGTAGGCTTCGAGAACAGCAAGCAGTTCGCCCGCGTGTTCAAGGAGCTGGAGGGCATCTCGCCAGGCGAATACCGCGCCAAGCTTCTGCTGGAGCGCTATTCCGGACGTCTGGGGGATAAGGAATCGTAAGTAGGCGGGGAGGCAGGGGCACTGCTCTTTTTGTTAGTTGGAATTTGTTTAACTAATTTAGTGATTTTGTGCTCTTTTTTCGATTTAGGTGGAAAAAGGGAACTTGAATGTTCAGCTATAGGCATATTTGGGTGTATTCTAACGATTACAGAAAATTTAAGTGCACTAATTCCAATTAAACTTGGATAAAGGTTGTTATGAGAAAAATTAGTGGGAGGAATTCCAACTATTGATCATGGAACCGAGTGCGTGGTTGGGCAGATGATTAGGAAAGCTTCTTCGAAGCCAGGTAAGTTGTCTTTGGATACGCGAGGGGCGGTGCTAAGCATACGGGCTGCTGAAATGGCACAGTTCTACCCGGATCCGTCGAATGAAAGTTGTAAGGGGAGTGCTCGAATGGAAGAAATACGAGGGGAACTCATTACAGTGGGGACACTGGCATCCGACTTTCGGAAGCTTGGGGTGCGTGAAGGGATGACGCTGCTGCTGCATTCCTCCTTTAAATCGCTGGGACAGTGGGTGGCAGGCGGGCCGGTTGCCGTTATTCTAGCCCTGGAGCAGGTGCTTGGAGAAGGGGGGACTTTGGTGATGCCGACCCACTCGTCCGATCTGACCGATCCATCGGGCTGGAGCAATCCGCCGGTGCCGGAGGCGTGGTGGCAGAGCATCCGGGAACAAATGCCGGCCTATGACCCGGATCTAACGCTATTGCGGGGAATGGGCGTAATTCCCGAAACGTTCCGTAAGCAAAAGGGGGTTCGGCGCAGCAGCCATCCGGTCCATTCTTTTGCTGCCTGGGGCAGGCACAGGGATGAGATTCTTGATGGGCATGCGCTGGACGCTGCTTTTGGTGAACAATCACCTCTGGCCCGGATCTATGATCTGAAGGGAAGCGTACTGCTGCTTGGCGTGGACAGCTTCAATAATACTTCACTGCACCTGGCCGAATACCGGGCTGAGTATGCCGGGAAGCAGGAGGTCACTGCGGGAGCGCCCATGCTGGTCAACGGGGCCAGACAATGGGTGGAGTACAGGGATTATAACTGGAATTCGGAGGATTTTGCCGCTATTGGTGAGGACTTTGGACAAGAGACGGGACAGATTACTTATGGAAAGGTTGCTGCAGCTGCAGCCCAGCTCATCCCGCAGCGTGAGATTGTGGACTATGCGGTGAAATGGCTGGAGCACAAGCGAGTATAGCCGGAACAAGTTCATTTTACATAAAGGGGGATCTTCTTGAAAACAACAACTGTATATTTAACCCGGCACGGGCAGACGGAGTGGAATGTCCAGAACCGGATGCAGGGGCATCGCGATTCGGCGCTTACACCGCTTGGCGTACAGCAGGCAGAGTGGCTGAACCGGGGGCTCCGGCAGGAACCGTTAGATATGATTTATTCCAGTTCAAGCCCCAGGGCACTGCGGACAGCAGAGATCGTACGGGGGGAGCGGAGTATCCCGCTGATCGCTTGTGATGAATTCATAGAAATTGGAATGGGGTTATGGGAAGGTCGGGACTCCGCCGAGATCGCGGCCGGGGACCCGGAGCAGCATCATCATTTTTGGAAAGACCCGGAGAAATTCAGTGTGGAAGGCAGCGAGACCTTTGCCGGGGTACAGAAGCGGGCGCTGGAGAAGCTGCAGGATATTGTGGCGGCACATGACGGGCAGCACATCCTGATTGTTACCCATACCGTAGTGATTAAAGTATTGATGGCTTATTTTGAAGAGAGAGCTATGGAGAAGCTATGGGACCTGCCATATATTTATCCGACCTGTCTGTGCCGGATCGATTTTACGGACGGACAGGCAGAGATCCTGCTGCACGGGGATACAAGCCATTATGTGAATAGCGTAGAAGATGAACTATTCGATTAGCCCTCATTAGTCTTGTATAGAATATTGTTGGGAAAAAATCAGCCCGCAGGCGATGCTCCAGTGTTATGGACATCGCCTGTTTGGTGTGGGCCACCTCTGAGGGCCTGCCGTTGTCTGGCTTCAAGCGCGGACAGGTCGCCATCGAGCATCCGCAGGCCGGGGAGCAGCAGGGCGGCTCCGGCACATAACGCCGGCAGCAGTCCGGCAGCGACGAACAAGGCCGGTACACCATAGGCCTCGGCAATGGCCCCGCCGGCAAAAGCGCCAAAGGGCTGTAGGCTGCCGCCGATCAGGAAGCGGATAGAATTCACCCGTCCCTGAAGATTGCCCGGAACGAGGCGTCCATGCAGGGAGGAGCTTAAGGAGCCGAAGAAAGGGCCAAGGGCGCCGGATACAAATACGGCTGCAAGCGCAAACGGAAAGCTGGGAATCAGCCCCCATATGGTTGTAATGATTCCGATCGTGCCGAGACTGCCAAGCATCACGAGGCGTCTGCGCTGAATCTCGCCCAGCAGGGAAATTACACCAAGGCCAACCAGCATTCCAAGCGCGGAAGCTGTGGTAAGTGTGCCCATCGCTGCAGCATCGCGGTGGAGGACCTCGCGCACATACGGAACCATCATCGTCCAGACCGCGATGGAGCTCAGATTGCTGACCGAAGCCATAAGCATGATGGTGAACATGGCCGGGAACTGCTTGTAAAAGGTGAAGCCATCAGCCATTTCACGCATGTATAAGGATAGGGAGAAGCCGCCTGAAACGGTACCCGGTTGGGCTGGCTTGGGCAGCTTCGGCAGGCAGAGTAGAGTGGCGATAGCGGCAATGTAGCAGAGCATATTAATGCCCAGTGCCGGGAGCGCCCCGCTGGCAGCGGTCAGCGCGCCAGCCAGCGCAGGTCCGAGCAGCGCTGCCGCTCCCTTGCAGCCGTCGATGACGGCGAAGGCGCGCACGAGCTTCCGGCTGTCCGCGACGCCGGGAATCACAGCCATCGCCGTGGGCATGAACAGCGCGGCGCAGGCGCCGCTAAGTCCGGCTGCGGCGAATAAATGCCAGAGCTGGAGCTGGCCGGCGAGGCCCATGCCCAGCGGAAGGGCGATGGCCAGCAGCCGGATCGCGGCCAGGCAGGCCATGAAGCGCACGCGGTGCAGCCGGTCGGCGAGCGGGGAGCCAAGGAGGCGCAGCAGCAGCTCCGGGATGCCGGAGCTTAGCGCCAGCGCGCCCATGGCCAGCTTGGAGCCGGTCAGGTCATAGACCAGCCATTCCATCGCCAACAGGCCAAAGGCATCGCCGAAGGCACTCAAAGAAATCGTAGACAGCAGACCGTAGTAGCTGCGTTTCAGCATAGGGGATTCGCTCCTTTTTCTGGTTAGCCGCCAACTACTCCAAATAATCGGCAATCCGTTTGGGCAGATCATTCAGCGCATCCAGGCGCAGGCTGTAGGACATACTTTTGCCGGTGGAATGGACAATGACCAGTCCAGCCGAGCGCAGCGCGATGAGATGATAGTGAATCGTGCTTTTGGACAGGCCAACTTGCCGGACGATTTCTGTGAAACTGAGCTGCTTCCCCGCAAGCAGACGGAGAATGAAGAGCCGTGTCTCATCCGACAGCGCCCGGGTCAGCCGCAGCAGTGCGGGAGCGGGCCGTCCCTCCTCCGGAGGCAGCGCATCATAGGCATAGCTGGTAAATACAAATTCATCGTATAAAGAAGTAGTGACCAATGGACGGGCATGGTAGTGCGGAATCAAAATAATCTGCTTCAGGCTCTCCCCGGGATACAGCCGCATCCCCTGTGTGGCCCGTTCGTAGACCTCCATGGCATTGGTGCCGCTCAGTTCCGCCCGTCTGGATTCCGCCTCCCGGCTCAGCCCTTCAAGAATAGCGGGATCGATTCCGCCAAAATACCGTTCATTCCATTCCCTCAGAATATCGGAGGTGCGGCTGCGCAGTGCGGCAAGATTGGACGACACCGTGGATCCGAAGCGTGCAGCGGTCTCGAACAGTTCTCCCGGAGTCAGGCCATCGAACCAATCCAGGAAGCCGTCCACCGAACGGTCTCCGGGACAGCTCCAGATATAAGGCGTGAGCGTGAAATCTGCATTTTCCTTGGAGAATTCCTGCATGTTCTGCAACTGAGCGGGGGTGAACCTCTTCTGAACCTCCTTGACCCAGATCTTTCCGGACTCCAGAGCGTTATGATTCTGCTTGTAGAGAAAAGCGGTCAGACTGGTAAAGCATTCATACATTGGGGCAAAATCTACTTCTACCGTATAATCCATGTGTGTTCCTCGATCCCTTGTGAATTGCGCCGTTTAGACGATTAAGTAGCAGCTGAGTTGTGTGGATCATCATCCAGCTTATTTTAGTTCTATAAATATAGAACTTGCTATTTGTTTTATTATAAACGAACTTGATTCTGATATCAATAACCTCGAACAATACATCTGAAAAAGTTACAGCCTGTTGTCACAAAACACACTGCTTTTCCGTTATACATGCAGAAAGGAGGGGGACTTGTGGATAGGACAGCCTCCAGCAGGAATACCGGGACGGAACTCCATGCAATTGTAGAGCAGGTGCAGCAGGGAGAGGTGGAGGCTTACACGGAGATCATCCGGCAGTTTCAAAGACCCATCTATCTGTACTGCTATTACAGCTAAGGTTACAGTTCCGCTGAAATAGAGGGCGTAACAACAACCTGTATGCCAAAAAGAGACGGCCCCTTGAAGCGCATCAGCGCTTTAAGGGAACCGTCTCTTTTAGTTAGACTGAGCTGTCTGCCCTCCTTGCGGGGGACTTGGCTCTTTGTAGCTTTAGTTGATGAACTGAAGCGACTTCAAGGTCTTCTCCAGCATCGTTGCGGCTTCTGCGCGGGTCGCCAGCACTTGCGGTGCGAACGAGCCGTCCGGTCTGCCCTGAATAATGCCTTCAGCGGCAATTTCGGCTACGGCCGCCCGGGACCAGGCCGGAAGTCCGGAGGCATCGCTGAATTTGGCCAGTGCTGCAGGATCGGCATTCAGTGATTTGCCCGTGTATTTCATGGCTTTGGACAGAATGGTAGCCATCTCCTGGCGGGTAATCGGGCTGCTCGGCTTGAAGCTTCCGTCAGTATAGCCCGTAATGAGCCCCGCGGCAGCGGCTGTCTTAACAGCATCCGTATACCAGGTATTTGCTCCCACATCACTGAAGGCGGCTCCGCTGCTCATGGTGGCAAGGCCGAGGGAGCGCGTAATCAGCGCCGCGAATTCTGCGCGGCTTACCATCTGCGAAGGCTGGAATGTGGTTGCGCTCGTGCCGGTAATGATCAGCTTAGAGGCTAGCAGATCAATGGATGATTTGGCCCAGTGTCCGGTAATATCTCCGAACGTTTTACTCGATTTCACAACCGTGTAGAAGCTGTTACTGTTGCGTTTGATCGTAACCTCGGTGGTTCCGTCAGGCTTGCCGGCAAAGACAGAAGGTACAAAAGTCAACTTGCCGGTGGCCGGATCAAAGGATACTGCAGTCGAATTCATGGAGTTCAGCACAGAAGGTGCAGTAAGCGTACGCTTCACATATGTGCTGCCGAAGCTGTTCAGCGGAACGCTTTTGCTTCCAGCCTGCGCTGTAACTGTAAACTCTATGACCGGTGCAGCCAGACTTAGTGATCCGCCCTGCGCCGTAATGGCCAGATTAAGACTGCTGAGTGTTGAAGCACTTGCCTGCAGCAGGGATACGGTGACTGTGAAGTCGCTGGTGCCCAGCGCAGCTGCCAGTGCAGTTCCGTTCAGTACATGGAGCGGAAGCGAGTAGGAAGCTCCGCCAGTGACGGTGAACGTAAGGACGGTAGCAGGATTCGAAGCTGCCTGCTGCACAAGTACGCTGCCCGGAAGAACAGCTTGCGCTCCGCCGCTGGAAGCGGTGAGCGGGATAACCAGCTCACTGGTTCCGGCAGGCAGGGCTGTAAGCTTGCTGGTCAGATCTGTTGCGGTGATCGTTGTCACCTGCGGTGAAGCCAGTGGAGCCGTTGTCGCACTAGGCGTTGGTGTTGGTGTAGCAGGTGTTCCGCCGCCCCCCGGTGGATTGGTCGGAGTCGGCGTAGGTGTTGGCGCAGGTGTCGGAGTAGCGCTAGGTGTCGTACCCTTCAGATCCGTAATCCGTCCCTCGGTGCCGATGGTGACTGGGTTATGATAATTCAAATAGGACAAAAGAACTTCGAAATCCGGAAGCCCGAGTTCATAATAACGTCCGTCTGCCTTGGCTCCGGCCAGTGCGCGGTAGAAGTCACCGCCGCCTGCCATGAACGAGTTCGTGGACAGCAGATAGTAAGCTTTCGGGTCAATCGGCAGATAAGAGCCGTTCGTCTGCCGGATTTCAACAGACACAATGCGCTCTCCGGCCTGGGTAACCTGGTTGGTCAAAGGATCTACAATTTCCGGTTTCTTCGTAGAATCATAAGTGTACTTCATTCCGGAAACCTGGGCGAAGCGGCCCTGATCCGAGCTCAGCCCGCTGACCGAGTTTTCCAGAGATGAAATGATTTCAGCACCCGTCACTTTGAGAGCGACCAGACTGTTGCCGAACGGCAGCGTGGTCAGTACCTCGCCCATTGTAACGTCGCCTTTGTCAATGGCAGCGCGGATTCCGCCCCCATTTTGAATAGCGACAACGCCCTTAATGGTAGCAAGGTCGCTTGCCGACACGAAGCTTGGCATCAGTTCTCTGACCTTTTCGGCGATACTGTCGGCAATCATATTACCGATCGGAGTTTCTTCCTGACGCACGACACGGACGGATTTGCCGTCGATGGTGCGGTTCGTGTAGAGATCAACACTGGAGTTGCCGACGACTGTGCTGCGGACAGCAGCCAATTCGGCATCATATGGAGCAAGCATAGCTTTGGCTGTGGCATCTTCGCCGAACAGATTCACATCGAGCAGCTTGCCGTTGTAAGTCAGAATGTCCCCGTTTTTATCAAACGTCACATTCAGTTCACCGAGGAACTGGCTGTATTCACCGGTCTGTACGATCAGTACATTTTTACCGGTTCCGACGTTGACGATTGGCGTAGGAGGATTATCGATCTTCGTATGCGAGTGTCCGCCGACGATGATGTCAATGCCCGGAACAGCTTTTGCCAATTCCTGATCTACAGTGTAGCCCAGGTGGGTGACGGCGATGATTTTGTTAATGCCCTTTGCTTCCAGCATCGCTACAGTATTCTTGGCACTTTCCACGTGATCCTTGAAGCTGATTTTATCTCCCGGCGAGGATAGTCCAATGGTATCCTCAGTGGTCAGGCCGAAGATGCCGACCTTTTCACCGTAGACGTCCTTGATGACAGAAGGATAAATGTTGCCGTCTTTTGCGGTGCTCTTGGACTCGTCCGTTTCCAGTGTGCCGATGGCATTGTGATACAGCCCCGCCAGCTCACTTCCTTTGGACGTAAAGTCAATATTCGCGCTGGTGAACGGGAACTTGGCGGCGGTGACGAAATCTTTCAGCACCTCCGGCTGATCCTTGTTCAGATCGAACTCGTGATTGCCGAACGTCATGGCATCATAGCCGATGTTGTTCATGAACTGGATGTCTGCCTGTCCTTTGAACTGGGTGAAATACAAGGTTCCTGAGAAAACATCGCCTGCATCCAGCAGTACGGAATTGCCTGTCCGCTCACTGCTGATCGCCGAGGTGCGTCTTGTGATATTTTCCAGGTGACCGTGGGTATCGTTGGTATGCAGTACCCGCAGGTTGAAATGGTCGGTGCCGAAATCAATTTGCGTCAGCAGCGGATCATGGTCGCTCACACGTCCGTCTTCCTCCTGGAAGTCAGCATTGATGTGCACAATGTCCAGTGTGGATCTTGTGGCCAGCTTGTTGTTGACCAGCATATGGTCCAGCGTCTGGGCATTGCCCTGGTATACGTAAGAATAACGCTCTCCCAGCGGCAGCGTGTCGATCAGGTTGGTTAATGCGCTGCCTTTCAGAATTTTCAAAGTATTCGAGAACTGGAAGTCGTTCAGATCGCCAAGCACCACGATATTCGCATCAGGGTTCTTGGCCAGCACATCAGATACGAAGCCGTTCACAACGGTGGCAATTTTCGCCCGCTGGGCTTCACTTGGTTTGACGGGTGGCTGGATACCACCGTACAAGGCGGAGTCTCCCGTCTTGGAGTTGAAGTGGTTCGCAATGACCATTACTTTTTGGTTATTGAACATAAATTCCGCCGCAAGCGGTTTACGGGAATTATCGAATGCGGGGTTGGTCGGATCAATACGGCCCGGATTCAGGCTGAGCCCGCCGTCCTTGGTATAGGCTACCGCTGTTGTAGCGTCACCTTTGTTGCCCGGAGCAAGCTGGACGCGTGCCGTGTTGTAAATAAATCCGGCCCGGATGTTCGCGCCCGGCGCACCGCCGTCCATATTGTTAACCGGGGTAATATCAGTAAAAGCATAAGTTGGGCCGCCCTTTACCTTGATGGCATCAATCAGCGCATTATAGCTGTCGGTGGCATCCACGGTTCCGGTGTCGCCCGAGCCGTCATTGTCCTGAATCTCCAGAAGGCCGACAATATCCGGCGTGTTCAGGTTGGTGACGATGTCTTTGGCAATATTGTTGATTTTGTCGGAACCGCTCAATTTGGAGAAATTCTCCACATTGAAGGAAGCTACCGTCAGCTTATCGGCTCCGGCTTCGAATGAGGTTGTTTCCCGCTCAACTGAAGTGCCTGCAGTTACTGCCGGCAGCGGGGCATCCGGATGAACTTTGTAATTACCATAGTCATAACCGAGAATACCGGTAATATTCCCGCTGAAGATCTGTCCCGTTCTAACCGGCTGGCTCGGTTTGGCGGCGATCAGAACACGCTGAGGATTGAAGTCCGCCCCTGTAAGAACGAGACCACCTGAGGGTGAAGTGACTTCTGTAGTACTGGTACCGTTGTTCACGGTGACCGGAATTTCAAAATCATAAGGCCCGATAATCTTTGGGGTGTTGAGCTGAACCCGCATGCCTTCAAGACTTTCGTAGAAGTCTAGGGCATATTTGGCAGGATCAAGCTCTTTAGTCAATCCCACAGAAATGGTAGCAGTGGGAATTGCCCGCCCGCCTGTTCCGATAATCGTAGCCGCAGGGAGAGGATTGGCTCCAGATATCACGGTTGCCTGAGTCGCCGCGATTTCGGTAGTCAGCAGGTCCGTAGCGTCGGCATAGCCACTTTCCTTATATTCCTTGACCCATCCGTCCACGAGAACAGAGTCGGCTACTTTTACCTTGTTGCCCGGGAGGTAGACCATGATCGCCTCGGAGGTCCGGGGGTCGCTGTCCGGTGTTGCGGTCTGAATGTAGAAGGTGCTGCCGCTGGTGTAAGTAACAATACCCGGCACACCTTTCACCAGCTGTCCCGCATAAGTGGAGGATTGGACGGTGCCCTGAATCTTGGGAATCGTCAGTCCGCTAACCGCTTCTTTGGTGGTGTAGCTGAATTGGGAGATGTCGCTGTCGGTTTTGCCTTCTTCTGTAGAATAGGCTTTGATGAGTACGGTGTCGTCCTGCAAAAGGATCGGAGTGCTGTACAAAGCGTAATCGGCCAGGGCACTGGAGCTGCCGTTGGCATAGACGCTGTAGTATACGTTTGCGGTTACACTGCTTGTGCTAAGGGAGAGCTGGGTGCCTTTGGGCACCGTCTGCCCGGAAGCGAGGGAAGCAGTGACAGCCGGAGCCTTGGTGCTGTCCACACCCGAGGAGCGCGGATCGGGTGCTTGAACTGTGAAGTCGGCAGAATTCTGGTTAGTATCCAGTCCGCGGTTGCTGGTAGGGAGCAGGGTGGATTCCTTGCGGATGGCTGCGGTGGTGTTGGAGAGAGGCGGCGTCGGCCCCGTACCTTCAAAGGTAGTAGCAGTGCCATAGCCAACCATATCAACCTGGGTGCCGGATGCATTCAACAGCTCAATCTTTCCATTTGCACCGGCCATAGCTATGGCAGAGTTGCTATCCGTAACGATGTTTGGCGCCGGAAGATCGTCCGTGCCTCCGGTACCCGCTGCTTCCTGAATCAGGAAATACCCGCCTGCGGGAATACTGCCGGTAAGTGTAGTGAACAAATTGGGCTTAGCTTCACTAAAGCTCCCAGAGGAAGAGGCATACCGCACTTTCCAGCCGGTCAAGTCAATATCTGCATCTGTAGGATTATACAACTCAATGAAGTCATTCTTGTACTTGGCTCCGGAGTTCCCTCCGCCGCCATACACCTGGGAGATCACAGGAGCACTATTATCTGTTGCCGCTGAAGCTGTTGATGCTGCGGGCAGGGCCATACCGGTAATCAGCACGAATGAGAGCGCTGCCGACCACCATTGTTTTCGCCTTGAGGAAATATTCATTTGTTACAATCTTCTCCTCTCTAGATACGATATTATTTTCGCCTTCTCCCAATCTATCATTTGTACGTTAAATGATAGATTGTCTATCGTAAATATATAGTAAACAATGGATGGAAAACATCAATTTACAAGGAATTTTGTCATAATGCACAAAAAAACTATGAAATCCTCCTGTTAAGCCTAAAGCAACGGCTGAATTAGCGGATTCATAGTTTTATTAGCTCCCTGCAAGAATACATGGAAAGTCATTTCTGTGTCAGCTGTGAAGAACTTCCTGCCCGTTCATGTACTTGCGCAGCGCCTGCGGGATATAGATTGAACCATCTTCCTGCTGGTGGTTCTCCAGCAGCGGGATCAGAATCCGCGGCGTGGCGACTGCGGTATTGTTCAGGGTGTGACAGTACTGCAGCCGTCCGTTCTCGTCACGGAAGCGGATGCCCGAGCGGCGGGCCTGGAAATCCAACAGGTTGGATGCTGAATGGGTCTCCCCATAGGCATTCCGGCTGGGCATCCAGGTCTCGATGTCATACTGCTTGTGCGTCTTCAACGACATATCGCCGCTGCAGACAGCCACTACGCGGTAGGGCAGCTCAAGCAGCTGCAGAATGTGCTCGGCATTCGCCAGAATCTCCTGCAGCATCTGCTCCGATTCTGCCGGATCATTGCGGCAGATTACGACCTGTTCAATCTTCGAGAACTGGTGCACCCGGTACAGGCCGCGCACATCGCGCCCCGCCGAACCGACCTCCCGGCGGAAGCAAGCCGACATTCCGGCCAGCCGCAGCGGCGTACCGGCCTCGATGATCTCATCGCTGTAGAGCGACACGAGCGACACTTCCGAGGTTCCGGCCAGCCAGCGCTTTTCTCCGTTCAGCTCGTAGGTCTGATCCATCCCTCCAGGGAAAAACCCGGTCCGCTCCAGCGCCTCCGGCCGGACGATGACCGGGACGTCCATCACGGTGAAGCCCCGCTCTGCCAGTACATCCAGTGCCAGCCGCTGCACGGCAAGGTGGAGATAGAGCCCCGCCCCTTTCAGCACATAGCTTCTCGGTCCCCCGGCTTTGACTCCACGCGGGATATCGATGATGTCATGGAGCTCGCCGAGCTCCACATGATCGCGCGGTGCAAAGCCGAAATCCGGCAGACTGCCGGTCCGCCGCAGTTCCACATTCTCGCTGTCATCCGCACCGACCGGTGTATCCGCCGATACCGGATTTGGCGCGAGCAGCAGCAATTCACCCCAGCGCCGCTCTGCTTCTGCCAGATCCGCATCAAGCTTGGTGAGCCGGGTGTTAATCTCCCGCACTTGTGCCTTGGCATGTTCTCCGGCTACGGCATCTCCCTGGCGCAGCAGGCGCTCGACCTCCTTGGTCAGCGCATTGCGTTCCGCTCTTTGCTGCTCGGTTTCCCGCCGTAGCTCCCGCCGCGTATCATCCCATTCCAGCAGATCATCCAGCGGGAAGTCTACCTTTTTCCATACCGCCGTGTTTCTTACGAGTTCCTCATTCTCCCTGATCCAGTTCATGTCCAGCATGCCGTTTCGCTCCTTTTTGTCTTATAAAAATACAAAAAACGCCCTCATCCATGGGACGAGGAGCGTCAGCTCGCGGTGCCACCCAGGTTGACCGAATCCTCTGAAATCACAGCAGAATTAGGCCCTCTTTGGTCTTCGCGGTAACGGGCGAAACCCGGTAAACTTAGGAAGCAAGAACATTGCTCCGGTCGCAGACGCCTCACGGTTGGATGCCGGTCACTGGCCTGATCGGGATGTAGTATTGCCGCTTATTATAGCTCAGGATTTTACCGGGTGCAAGAGGCTGCGTACGTTTGACAATAATCCCTGTACTCTGCTAGGATTATTACTAATTTGAAGGGTTTTACTGGAACAAGCGGCAGAAACCTATAATGGATAACGAACGGAAGAGGTGGGAATGTGGCCAAAATAGTTGTCATCAACGGAACACCATCCCTGGTCTCGCGGATTACCGCGGTTATTGAATATGCGGAAGCGGATTTACGGGGACAGGGATTTGAAGTCGAACGCATCAATGTGGCCGAGCTCCCGGCAGAGGATCTGATCCATACGAAATTCGAGAGTGAAGCCATCGTCAAAGCCAACGGTCTGGTAGCTGAAGCCGATGCGGTTATCGTCGTCAGCCCGGTATATAAGGCATCCTACACGGGCGTCCTGAAGACCTTCCTGGATCTGATTCCGGAAAAAGGCCTGGCCGGCAAAATCCTGCTTCCGCTCTTTATGGGCGGCAGTCTGGCACATCTCCTCACCATGGATTATGCACTGAAGCCGGTGCTGTCCGTGCTGGGCGCACGCCATATTCTTGGCGGAGTATATGCGGTGGATTCCCAGGCGGTACGTAACGACCAGGGTGTCGTCGAGCTGGCCGGCGAGCTTAAGCTGCGTCTGGACAGTGTACTTGCGGAGCTGGCGGAAGAGACATCGCATAAGGCGGGACGTAAATCCGCAGAATAGCATATGAAGAAGAAGCCACGCTTGATTGGCGTATCGTGCGGGCGCATTTTAGCCTGAGCAAAGTATCCCGCTGAAGAGCAATGCCGCACGATGAATAACAAAAGCCCCTTACAGCCGAAATTTCGGAGGTAAGGGGCTTTTGCGCCGCGGTGCAAGACTCGCGGTGCAAGACTCGCGGTGCAAGACTCGCCATGGAACCGGCTTTTGGCCATTCTATTGTATTCTGTGCAGCAGAATCTCATCACAAAGCTGCGGAGATCGATTCGATTGCACTTTGTACAGCAGAATATGGCGGATACGCCTCAAAAGTGCCATTTGCCGGAAATCTGCTGCACGAAATACAATAGATCGCATTTTTCATCCCGGAATCGGGTTAATCGACTGCATGAAGTACAGCAGATTCCCGTGTAGAGCGAATTCGGCTGACTGTATATGGAGCGTATCAGGCTGCTATTACAAATCGTCGAACCCGTTATCGTCGCCAACCTTGCCGTAGTTGCGGGACTTGGCTTCGAAGAAGTCGGTTTTGGTCGCGTTCAGCGCTTCGTCGGAGAAAGGCTTGATCCAAGGCATACAGTTGACGTCAACACCAGTGTAAGCTTTGTCCAGACCCATCAGCGTCAGGCGCTTGTTGGCGGTGTATTTGATGTAGTCGCTCAGCTCGTTCATATCAATGCCGCGTACGTTGGTCAGCGTGTAGTGGCCCCAATTGGTCTCCAGCTCTACAGCGCGGTCGATGGTACGGTAGACGTAATCCATATTTTCTTTGGTGTTCAGCTCAGGGAAATCCACCAGCAGCTGCTTGAATACTTCAGCGAAGAAGTAGCAGTGCTGATTCTCATCACGCTGAATGTAAGAGATCATCTGGCTGGTCGCCATCATTTTCTGGTCACGGGCCAGGTTGTAGAAGAAGGCGAAGGTACTATAGAAGAAAATCCCCTCCAGAATCAGATCGGCCACCATCGCCCGGAAAAAAGTCTCCTTAGACGGCGAATCCCGGAACTCCTGGTAGATGTCGGAAATGAACTGGTTGCGTTCCAGCAGCACCGGATCATGTTTCCAGTATTCAAAAATCTCCTTCTGCTCGCTGTCCGAGACAATGGAAGAGAGGACGTAAGAGTAGGACTGGTTGTGCACAACCTCCTGCTGTCCGATGATCGCCGAAATAGCTTCCAGCGAAGAGTCGGTAAAATAACGCTTCACATCGCCGACGAACATCGTTTGCATCGAATCCAGCACCGCCAGCAGGGCGATGTTGATCTTGAACACACGCTGCTCTTCCGCTTCCAGCTGCGGGAACTGCTGGGCATCCTTCGACATCGGGATCTCATCGGCGATCCAGTGGTTCAGCAGCAGCACCTTGTACAGCTTGTACATATGCGGCATACGGATATCGTTCCAGTTCAGAATCCCTGAGCATTCCCCGTCGATGATCCGTGTAGACTGGTTCGGGGCTTCGGTATTAAAAATCTTTTGCAGTTGCATGTTATTGTTTCCCTCCTGTATTTTGCGGGGCTAATCTGGTCACTTTAAAAGCCGGCACTTTATTCGCCACTACGAGGAATGTTTGGACTTCCGGTCGCTGTTGTCTGCAGATTTCTTGATTTAAACCGCTGTTCGCGGTGGAAATCCGCAGACAAAGGCGAACGCTAACGCTCCTACAGTTCCAAATTTCCTCTCCGTGACTCCAAGTGTCCCCTATTAAAGTTAGTCTTTAACTCGCACAAGACTCACATTCTTCTATGGTCAGGGCACGGCTCCGCACATAATAAGTCGACTTCAATCCGCCCTTCCAGGCGTTCAGATGCAGGTTCAGGAAATCGGTCGCTTTGATGTCAGGTGTCACGTACAAGTTGAAGCTTTGGCCCTGATCGACATGACGCTGACGGGCAGAGGCCATGCGGATCGACCAGTTCTGGTCGATCAGGAACGCCGTTTTGTAATACCAGATCGTCTTCTCGGACAGATCCGGTGCCGGGTTGGCGATCTTGTAGGTGGTCTTCTCCTCATAGGAGAGCAGCTCGTACAGCGGATCGATGCTGGCGGTGGACCCGGCAATGATCGAGGTCGAGCCGTTCGGGGCTATCGCGAACATCCAGGCATTTCGCATGCCGTCGGCGGCCACTTCCTGCTGCAGCTCGCGCCACTGTTCTGTTGTCACGTATTTACCTTCCTGCTCGCCGCTGGTATAGCCGCGCGAAGTGAAGTAAGCGCCGGTCTCCCAGTCAGAACCGGCAAACTTCGGATAACGGCCCTTCTCGCGGGCCAACTCCATACTGGAACGCACAAGCAGATAGTTAATGTGCTCATATAGATGATTGTTATATTCCACGGCTTCGTCGGATTCCCAGCGGATGCCCTTCAGCGCCAGCAGGTGATGCAGGCCGAAGGTGCCGAGGCCTACCGCACGGTATTGGCTGTTCGTGTACTGAGCCTGCAGCACTTCAATATTGTTGATGTCGATGACATTGTCGAGCATGCGGACCTGAATCGGTATCAGCCGCTCCAGCACTCCGGCCGGAATCGCGCGGGCCAGGTGGATGGAATTCAGGTTGCAGACTACGAAGTCTCCGGGAACCTTCGAGATGACGATCCGGGTCTGGCCGTCCTTGGTAACCAGTTCTTCACTCTCGATAACGGTTGCCGATTGATTCTGCATGATTTCCGTGCACAGGTTGGAGGAGAAGACCATCCCCTGGTGCCGGTTGGGATTGGTGCGGTTCACCGTATCACGGTAGAACATATACGGGGTGCCGGTTTCCAGCTGCGATTTCATAATCCGCTTCATGATGTCGATGGCCGGAACCGTGATGCGGGACAGCTCCAGATTGGCGGTGGCTTCGGCATACTTTTCACGGAAAGCACCTTGTCCAAGCTTCTCGTCATAGAAATCCTCGAGACCCAGCGCGCGACCGCGGTCATCCTTCCAGCCCATCACCTTCTTCACTTCATGCGGGCAGAAGAGGTTCCAGTGGCCTCGTGCTTCGACAGCCTCCATGAACAGGTCCGGCAGGCAGACGCCATGGAACACATCATGCGCACGCATCCGCTCATCACCGTTGTTCAGCTTCAGGTCGAGGAAGGCAAGAATATCTTTATGGAAAACATCAAGGTAGACGGCGACAGCGCCTTTACGTGTGCCAAGCTGGTCTACGCTGACTGCGGTATTGTTCAGCTGGCGGATCCATGGAATGACGCCGGAGCTGGTGTTCTTGTGGCCGCGGATATCGGAGCCTCGGGCCCGCACCTTGCCGAGGTAGACGCCGATGCCTCCGCCCATTTTACTTAGCCGGGCCACATCGGTATTGGAGTCGAAAATGCCTTCGAGCGAGTCGTCCACGGTGTCGATGAAGCAGCTGGAGAGCTGTCCGGCGACCTTTTTACCCGCATTAGACATGGTAGGTGTGGCAGCGGTCATGTAAATGTTGCTCATGGCCCAGTAGGCTTCTTTGACCAGATCCAGACGTTTCTCTACCGGCTCTGTGTGCATGAGGAACATCGCGATAATCATATAACGCTCCTGTGGAAGCTCCATTACGCGGCCGTCAAAGTCATGCGCCAGATAACGGTCCGACAGGGTTAGCAGGCCGATGTAATCGAACAGCAGGTCGCGCGTGTAATCGATGCAGCTGCCCAGTTCCTCAATCTGCTCCTTGGTGTAGTGGGACAGCAGTTCTTCACGGTAGATGCCTTTCTTCACGAGATCGGTAATCAGCGGGTACAGCTCGCCGTAAGGCTCTTCCGGGTAAGCTTTGTAGCGGCGGTTGACGGCAGCTTTCTTGTACAGGGAGGTTAGCAGTGAACGCGCAGCAGCGAACTTCCAGTCCGGCTCCTCTTTGGTAACCAGTTCAAGGGCACTCATCGTAAAAGCATTGCTGATCTCTTCTCCGCTGACCTCATCACGGCGCAGCTTAGACTGCACTCCACGGATCAGAGTTTCCTTGCTTAATTGATCAAGGCCGTTCAGGATACGGTCGGCGTACACGGAAATGCGGATTTCGTCAAAAGCCAGTTGGCGGTTATCGGGTTTCACTACGAGCTGTGGCATAAGTTCAACCATCCTTTCATTTTTGGGTTTAATTTTCAATATCACAAATTGAAGTATATAAGCGCAGAGAGCGGCCCGCTCCGAGGCTTGGCCTGCTCTTTGAAAGTTAACTGAATTTATAAGGCAGCCGGCTCCCAATGTACGATTTCCGTACCGGCGAGACTGGCCTGAATATCAATAATGCGCTGGTTGCTGCTTCCCCGGTAGGGAAGGGTGGTGTCTTTGAGCTCTTCCACAAAACGTCCGTCGATCACGACCTGGCACAGGGCCAGCAGGTTCCATTCGGGTGAGTCGGGTGTCACTATAAGCTCTTCATAGGTATAGCCGGTGTAAATCCAGACGGGATACTCCGGCAGCACGCTGCGCAGCTCCTGAATGAAGCCCGCAGCCTCCTCTGCCGAGAAAAAAGGGTCGCCGCCTGCCAGTGTCAATCCGTCCAGCAGCGGATTCGCGGCTATTTCGGCAATGATCTCCCGTTGACGCTCCAGGGTGAACGGCTCGCCGAAATTGAAGTTCCAAGTCTTGGGATTAAAGCAGCCTGGGCAGCGGTGACGGCAGCCGCTGAGGAAAAGGACGGCCCGCATGCCTTCTCCTTCATTGATCGATTCCGGGTAGTAGCCGCATATGTTCATAGATGCTTAACGCGGTCCCTTACTTCGGCTTGCTTGGCGGCATTGAAGCGGGTTTGATAGTCGCCGGTCAGGTAGCCGGTTACCCGGCGTAGACGGCGGATATGCACATCGTTCTCATGCGCGTCGCAGGAAGGGCAATTGGTGCCAATCACGCCTTCGTAGCCGCAGTTCGAGCAGCGGTCCACCGGATGGTTGATGCTGAAATAGCTGACTTGCTGTTCCAGCGCGTAACGGATAATCTTGACAAAAGCTGCCGGGTTGCTGCGAGCATTACCATTCAGCTCCACATAAGAGATTGCACCCGCATTGCAGTATTCATGGAACGGTGCTTCCAGGCTGATTTTCTGCGCAGCGCTCAGCTCATGGTAGACCGGGATGTGGAAAGAGTTCGTATAGTATTCGCGGTTGGTGATACCCGGAATGGAGCCCAGTACTTTACGGTCCACCTTAGTGAACTTGCCGGACAGCCCTTCAGCAGGTGTGGCGAACAGGGTGATGTTGAGGTTCAGTTCCTCGCTCTTACGGTCGCAGTATTCCCGCATGTGGCGGACAATAGCAAGCGCCTTGGCATGGATCTCCATGTCCTCACCATGATGCTTGCCGTACATAGCCTTCATGCACTCCGCCATGCCGATGAAGCCAATCGACAGACTGCCGTGCTTCAGCAGTTCGCCAACCGAATCCTCGGGAGCCAGGTCCTGGCCGCCCTCCCAGACACCTTCGCGCATCATGAAGTCAGAGGCTTTGGCCTTCTGGGAAGCCTGGATGCGGAAGCGGTGGAGCAAGCCTTCCAGAGCGATGTCCATATAATGGTTCAGGTCGTCATAGAAGCCTTTCTCGTCGGCGGCAAGCCGGCGTCCTGTGGCGGTGCCGTATTCCAATCCCAGCCGCACGAGATTGAGCGTATTGAAGGACAGGTTGCCTTTGCCGGAGCAGTGGTTGCGTCCGAAGCGGTCGCCCAGCACCCGGGTGCGGCAGCCCATGGTTGCAAATTCAGTATCCGGGTCTGCCGGATCATAATATTGCATGTTAAGCGGCGCATCCAGATTGGCAAAGTTCGGGTACAGTCTGCGGGCAGAGCATTCGGCAGCTTTGAGGAACAAGTGATAGTTCGGATCGCCCTGCTGCTGGTTCACGCCCTGCTTGCATTTGAAGATCTGGATTGGAAATACCGGTGTTTCGCCGCTGCCGAGTCCGTTCATCGTTGCGGTCAGCAGTGAGCTGATCACGAGCTGGCCTTCCGGCGAGGTGCACGTGCCGTAGTTGATGCTGGTAAAAGGAATCTGGCCGCCCGAGCGGCTGGACATCGTATTCAGGTTATGTATCATGCTCTCTGCCGCCTGCAGCGTTTCGCTCTCCGTTTCTTTTAAGGCAAAGCGGAAGGCCCGCGGATACAGCTCTGCCAGATCGCTGCGGCTCATAGTGACTTCGCCAAGATGCTCTCCGGCTTGTCCTTCTTCGAAATATTCGAGTCCCTTGCGGAACAGTTTGGCAAAGGACTTGGTCACATAAGGGGCCAGGTCATAATCCAGCTTGTTGGCGGATACGCCGCCGTATTGGGCATTTTGCTGAGACTGGAAAATAATCGCTACGAGCGACATTGCAGTCATGATCGAGTTGGGAGGACGCACGCTGCCGTTGCCAGTGTTGAAGCCTTCGCGGAGAAGCCGTTCAAACGGGATGAAGATGCAGTTGGTGGTTCCGATCGCGTATTGGTCCAGATCGTGGACATACACTACGTTATCAAGGGTAGCCTGTACCAGTTGCGGCGGCATTGTGAAGTTGCGGGCATACCATTTGGAATATTCACTGCCGAACTTGCTCATTTTGCCGGAGAAGCTCTCTCCGTTCAAATTGGCATTCTCGCGCAGCAGATCCAAATCCCGGCTGTCGATAATATCGCGTCCCAAATGGATGACTTCCTCTAATAGATCCTCCTGTGCAGCTTGTTCACCGTTGTACCGTTTCTCCAGCAGCGTCATTGTATAGCTCTCTCCTCTCGGTATATGAAACATGTTCTAATTGTAGTGAGGCAACCGTTTTAAACCTTAAAAAAGCATCTCCCGCCGAGGACGGCGGAAAATGCCCGGATGCGTAACGCAAATAACCGAAACCGGATATTTACGGATGGTCTCCATGGAAAGAAGCTTTCCCGCAGAAGCCGATACCTGAGTGCGATAAGGCTTATCGCATTCAGGTATCGGCAGCCTTGCTTCCCATCCTGGGGGGAAGGCTAAATCTGCTTGTGCAGGCCGCATGCGGACACCTCTCCTGTTCCTCGCAGGCGTAAATGATGGTGTCCGGAAACAGGCAGGTCTCCTGGCTTCCGGTGAATCCTGTGAGGCGCCTTCCCAAGGGGCAATGCCCTCAGTGGCGTGAGCCTCCAGATACTGCTCCGCAGGGCTTGTGGAAGCCTGCAGAACATCCGGTTACAGTGGCGGGACCACAGCGGATTTGCACCGCGTTTCCCTATTAAGCTTCATCCCTCGTGAGAGAGCAAAGCACCTGTTTCCACTATATTTTGTTGTCGCTAGATAAAAATAACCCAATATCTTGTGTTTGTAAACATTTTTTTGCGAGTCCGCGCCGGGGGCGGGTTCTGCCCGTTTACTCACAAATGATCCACAGCCCATCCACAGATAACGCAGTATTCGTCCACAGTTCATCCACAGGTAATCCACAACTTGTGTGTAAATTTTGGCGATTCCAGTTCATAAATTGTCCCCATATTAGGGGTGATTTGTGGGGGGAGGCGGGAGTTGCTACAATAGAGGGGACTGGAGACTTATATAACGAAGCTTATATAGGAGGGATTTCAGAATGGCGATTGGTGAAGTAACCGTAATACCGATTGGTACAGGCAGTACCAGTCTCAGCAGCTACGTGGCGGATATGCAGCGCGTGCTGGAGACAGTGGAAGGTATAACTTACGAACTGACATCCATGGGCACAATCATCGAGGGACCGCTGGCGCGGATTCTGGCGGCCGTTGAAGCGTTGCACGAGTCCCCTTTTACTGCCGGAGCGCAGAGGGTGTCCACCTCGCTCAAGATTGATGACCGGCGCGACAAGCCCTCCACAAGCCGCAGCAAGCTGGAATCGGTGGAGCGCAAGCTACAGGCGGAATAGTTCTGAATAATTACAGCACACAAGGAGCGTGTCCTCTATGGCGGCAATGAATCAGCAGGTCGGGATACAGATGTATACACTGCGGGATATGGCCGAAAAGGATTTTCTGGGTACACTGCGCAATGTGGCGGAGATCGGATACAAGTCGGTGGAATTTGCCGGTTATTTCGGCGTATCGGCTGCCGAACTGCGCAGAACGCTGGATGAGCTGGGGCTGGCGGCTCCTTCGGCACATGTCGGACTGGATTTCAGCAGCCTGGAGAAGATGCAATCGGCGTTATCCAGAGAGATTGAATATGCCCGGGAGGTGGGGCTGGAATATATCATTACGCCTTCAGCGCCGCTTCCGCAGCATCCGGCACTGGACGATGTGCTTGCACTGGTGCCTTTCTTTGAAAAGGCTTCTGAACTTGTGCGGGCGGCGGGACTGAAGTACGGCTATCATAACCATGACTTTGAGTTCAAGCAGGTCAACGGGCAGGCTGTGATCGACATCTGGTTGGAGCGGATTCCGGCTGAGCATATGTTGGCTGAGTTTGATTTGGGTTGGGTGCATGTAGGCGGTGCCATACCGGCAGAATATGTATCCCGTTACGCCGGGCGCGTTCCGCTGGTCCACATCAAGGATTTTGGTGCGGGCCATGAAGAAGCCGATCTTGGAAAGGGCCAGGTGGACTTCGAGAGTGTCTTCAAAGCTGCGGATGACGCTGGTATCCGGCACTATATTGTGGAGCAGGAAGTCTTTGCTTCCTCCTCTCTGGAGAGTGCAAGGCTGGCACTGGATTACTTCCGCAGACGGGGAATGCTGGGATAACTTTGAGGGACTCGATTCCCCTCCGCAGCGCGGCCCTGCAGAAATCACGGGCCCAGCATTGTGAAAGAATGGGTTGCGTTTTTCCCCAGAGGGGGTATAATGTATTTTGTTTGACAGAAAAAAAGCTTTAAGCTGGTGTAGCTCAGGGGTAGAGCAACGCACTCGTAATGCGTAGGCCGGGGGTTCAATTCCCTTCACCAGCATCCTTAACAACTCAATCATGGCGCGGCTTTCCGATGTATCGGGGGGCTGCGTTTTTTTATTGGGAAGGTTGAACTTCTAACCATCTTCTTCCTTATGGACAAGATGGGCAACTGATATCGGACAAAACGCGCATCGTTTCATGGTTTTCTCCGAGACTCCTGAAATAATTCCGCGAGAATTAAAAGGGTAAGGCTATTGTTATATTCCAGAGCTATTCTGAAATTATGTAGAGTATGTTTTATACATCATTTAACTTAAATTGCAATTAAATAATATAATTGGGAATATTCACAATATCGACAATATCTACTTTATTGATTATAGGGTATCATTTCCAAGCGGAGAATTGATTGTATTTGAAGTTGTGTATTGTTAATTCCGTAGAAAGACCATTAGAACTACAAAGGCAAACCTGTACGAAAGTCTGGGACGCAAAGCCACGGGCCTTATCTCTTCACATCCCGCAGATGTTGGAGGATTGGCAGCCGGGCCGCTTTTTCAAGTGGTCTTTTTGCGTGTTTTTTTTAGGTATACGTGCCTATTTAAGTTTTTCAGCTGACATGATGGAGGATAACTATGCAAAGAAAATCTATGGTTATGTTTGTGTGCTTTCTAATGCTGTATTCATTGTTTGCTCCAAGTATGGGGCAAGCCCTTGGGGAATCTGCGGCGGGAGGTGACGTGATTAATGTTAGCTTTCAGCCGTCATCTGCGCAGCCAGTGCCCGGTTACCTGCCCGATAACGGAGAGGTTATGAGCAGCCGTAACGGATATGTATACGGCTGGAATACGGATCACACAGATGCGACAGCGACCAGCAGCACTTATGGAGATCCGGGTGTGGATAATCTTATTCAATTCCATTCTGGCGGTGAATGGGGATTTCAGCTGGAGAGCGGGAGCTACGAGGTAAGCGTTACGGTGGGAGATTCGGTCTATAAGAGTACGAATTCACTGAACGTGGAAGGATTCCTTTTTTTAGATGGAATGGAGCTGGATGCAGGGCAGCATGCAACGGTGAAGAAAACGGTTGTCGTGACAGATGGGAAATTGACCTTAAGTCAAGGATCAGGAGCAGATTCCGGGACAGTGATCAACTGCTTGAGTATTACTCCAGTCCGGCCGAAGGAAAAAGCGCTGACCAAACCAAAGATAGCGACACCATACATAGCGAATAAAGTACAGGGAGATAAAGTGATTATCTCCGGAAAAATGATGAACGAACATAATACCCCGGCTTATTTGCAGGTGGACGGTTTGGACGAAGAAATCTCCCGTTATATGTCGGTTAAATCCGATAAAGTCAATCAACTGATGGATATGCTGAAGCAGACAGCCATACCGGCACCTAGAAACGATATTGAGGGCATTCAGCAGGTTATCGCAGGTAGTTCAACACCATTGACTATTGTTAAATCGGGGCAGCTAAATTTGGACTACGGTGCAACGTTTGGAAGTCCTGAGAAGCCTGTCGTTCTGATTATTGACGGCATCAATACCAACCGGAGCTTAGACCTTCAAGTCTACGGAACGCTGATCGTGAACTCGGACCTCAATGCGAATGCCGCTCTGCGGATTCATGTGAATTCTTCTCCGGGCGATAACGAGGTTCTGGGAAATCTATGGATCAACGGAACGGTGCACTTGAATCAGGATTCGCAGGTAGAGGTATCCAGACAATTATTTGTAAAGAGACTGACCTACAACAGCGGGAAATTAAGTGTGAAGGCCAATGAACTTATTGTTATGAATCAATTGGATATTAATACCGAAGTTCAAATGGATATCGCTCAGGAAGCGGCAATCGGGGAGATCATCTCCAACAATCAGACGGCTAATATCAACATCGCCCGCGGCGATCTTTTTGTCAGAGACAATATCAGCGTCAATAATCACCTGCAGATTCAGACGGGCGGAGTGTTTGCCGTAGGCGGCAACATGACAGCCAACCGGATGCCCATAATAATCACCGGCAATGAAGACAGCGGAGCTACGCTGTTGAAATACTCCTTATATGGCTTAAAAGCAGAGTATTACAGCAATGCTGATTTCTCCGGGAATCAAATTATCCGCATGGATGACAATGTGAATATGGGCACAAACCCGCTAAGGTCAATCTCCGGTTTTGAAGACAATGAATTCTCAGTCCGATGGACAGGACAAGTGGAGCCCAGATATTCCGGCACCTATCAATTTGAGATCAATGCGCAAGGCAGTGCCCGTGTATGGGTTAATCATCAGCTGCTTGCTGATACGGAGCAAGGAAAGCTGTCCGGGACAATACAACTGGAGGCAGGCATGCCATATGACCTGCAAGTAGAATATATGAATGCAAAAGGGAATCCGCAAGCGGTGCTCTTCTGGAAAAGTGAGCAGCAAGCTAGAGAGATTGTCCCCCGCTATCAGCTTGAGCCTTTTGGCTCAGCGGATATTTCAGCCAGTTCGACCGAAACGGAGCTTGCACTTGCATGGCTTCCTGTCTTTAACGCCGACGGGTACGAGCTGGAGTTCGATTCTAAGATCACTGTAATTAACCCTAGTGAGAGATATATATACGATAACTTGGAGCCGGGCACCATGCATAGTTACCGGATTCGTGCCATCAGCGGTGATATGAAGGGGCCATGGTCCCCGCTGGTTGACTACTGGACACTTCCGGAGGTTCCCAAGGATATTACTTTGGAATCAACCAGCGATGCTATTACCTTAAAATGGAGCAAGGTGACTGGCGCGGCAAGCTATGAAGTGGAAGTTAATAACTCCATTGTGAATGTCGGGGATGTAACTGCTTATGCAGAAAAGAATCTGAACCCTAATATGCAGAAAACCTTCCGGGTGCGCGCACGCAACAGCAGCGGTCCGGGGCAATGGAGCAGCCTGCTGGTCAAGTCTACGGTTATCGATACGCCTAAGCATTTAAAAGGAACCTCTTCCGCCGATTCCATTCGTCTCCAGTGGGATGCGGTCTCCGGTGCAGAGTCATACAATCTTGAGGCAGACGGGCAGCTCTTTGAGAATATTTCGAACCTGTATTTCTTTCACACACAGCTTCAAAGCAACAGCAGCCATGAATACCGGATTCAGGCCATAAGCAAAGACGGTATCAGCAAGTGGAGCGATAAGATCAATGTTATTACGCTCCCAGGGATTCCAAAGGGACTAAGCGGTGAAGTGTCCAGCAGTGAAATTACACTCACCTGGGAACCTGTACCGGGCGCAGCCGGTTATGAGCTTGAAGTGGACGGGGTACCAGTCGATACAGGGACCGGCACAAGCTATGTCCACACTCATCTGCCGTTGAACTCTGAACATGCCTACCGGGTACGGGCAAGAAATACGGCGGTCAGCGGGGAGTGGTCCGAACTTATCGTGATGACGACCCGCCCGGGTGTCCCGGGGAATATTTTGACAACCGTGACCAGTACAAGCATTGAATTAACCTGGGATCGAGTGACTGGAGCCCTAGGATATGATCTGGAAGTGGACGGCAGAGTAATCTCTACAGGAATGCAAACGACGTATTTACATGAGAACCTCAAACCATTCTCAGAGCATACCTACAGAATACGGGCCAGAAATTCCGGCGGTGTGGGAGCATGGAGCAGCCTATTAACCAGACAAACTACACTGGAAAAGCCAATGGAGCTGAAAGCAGTCTCCCGTGCGACATCCATCGGGCTTTCCTGGGCTAAGGTGAACGGAGCAACCGGCTACGATGTGTTTGTTGATGGAAGCATCATAACGAATGTTGCCCAGAATTCATATGAACATTTGGATCTGGAACCCTATTCCTGGCATGTGTACCGGGTTAGAGCCAAGTTCGGCACCGTGCCCGGAGAATGGAGTGAACCTGTTACTCAATCCACACTTCTGGGAGTTCCAGGGAATATAAAGATTCAAGCCGCCAGCACCAAAATTGATTTATCCTGGGACCCGGTAACCGGAGCAACCGCTTATGAGGTGGAAGTGGATGGAGAACTGAGGGACAGCGGTTCAAGTACAATGTATGAACATAAAGGTCTGCTGCCTAATACAGAGCATAAATATCGTGTTCGCGCCAAGAATGATCTCGTTGTCAGTGCATGGAGCGACTGGTCTGTTCTGGTGACGGGGGTGACCCCGCCGGCCATGCCGACTGATCTGCTGGCTGAAGCGACCACAACTGCCATTAAGTTATCCTGGTCAGCTGCAGGTGATGCCGCCAGCTACGATCTGGAAATCGACGGAGTCGTAATCAGCGGGATCAACACTACGACATACACTCACGACAAGCTGACTCCAAACACAATGCACACATACAGGGTCCGTTCGAGCAATCTAGGGGGGAAGAGTGAATATACCGGAATGGTAAAAAAAATTACTACCCCTGAGTTAACGATCAACGTTGAAAAGGACACCCAATTTAACTTTGTGATGGTCATTCCGCAGAAAGCTGGTGTAACGGAGAGAAGCGCAATTGTAACCTACAACGCAGCTGAGCTGGAAGTCCTGGACCTCTGTGCCCTCACCTCCAAAGTGGAGCTGACTGAGGGAATGATCGAAGGGACGAATGTTACGGTGGTCAGCTTTGTACCCGGTAAGATTGTCTACAAAATCAGTGGTGCAGATCAGACCACGATGAACATTGTACGCATGATGGCCAAAACAAAAAATTATTCAAAAATAACATACACCATTAATTAAACCGCTGTTTAGGCCGGGAGGATATCGAATGAAGACAGGACTGCGCAGAGTAATAATCTTATTTCTTGCGTTGCTGGTACTGATCCAAGGCAATTTATTTACGCCTATGCTTGGCGGTACGGCGTACGCGCTTCAGGAGAGGAAAGCGGACATCGTATTTGTTATTGATACGACAGGTTCGATGGGATCCGTAATCGATAATGTCAAGCAAAATATTAATACTTTCGTCGATGTTCTTAGCAGTAATAACATTAGTGCCAGATTAGGACTGGTTACCTTTAAGGATATATATGAAGATGGACTGGACTCTACGAGTAACTACGGTTGGTTCGCAGACCCCAACGCTTTTAAGAATGCGCTGGGGGGAGTGAGTGTTGGGGGCGGAGGAGACAGTCCTGAATCGGCGGTTGACGGTTTGGAAGAGGCTAGAAGAATGACTTATCAGCAGCTTTCCAAAAAATTCATTATCCTGGTGACAGATGTGGATTACAAGGAAGGAACACACTACGATACACCAGGCGATGCGATTTCAATGAGTATGGAGATTAACAAGCTTAAAACAGACAACATCGTCACTTCGGTTGTATCTGACAGTAGCTATCAAGGGGCATATATTCCGCTGTACACTTCCAACAATGGAGTGTTCAGCAATATTTCCACTGCCTTTTCCTCTAATCTGTATGAGCTGACAAATATGATCAATGCCAACGCGGCACCGGCCATGTCGGTTGTTGCTCCGGTGCAGAACCAGATTTTTGGCGCCGCAGGCTCTTCGTTGATTCCGAAGATCTCAGTGTCCGACGCTAACGGCTATACGCTTACCGGGAAGTATTACCTTGACACGGAGGGGACTCCCAGGGATACACAGAGTGTCACTAATACGATAAGCGGCCAGATTATGACGTTCAGCAGCCTATCGTTCTCGGGATTATCGCAGGGCATGCATACAATAACCTTTGAGCTGACAGACCATTGGGCCAATCCGATTACACAGACGGTCAATTTCCAGGTTGACCAAACACCCCCGAATTTCGTCAGCAAAAATATTTCTTCAACAGAAACAACAATCACGGCAACTGAAAGTGCTGCGGATAGCACTTCAGGACTTGACCCTGCGCCCTACAGGATAACCATTGGTTCACTGGGCAGCGGGTGGACGGCGAACTCGTCTTATACGAGTACAGCTCTGCTGCCCAATACGGCATATAACGTAAAGCTGGAGGCCAGAGACAAGATTGGCAATATTGCCGCCTTCGAACAGCTCCAGTATACCAAAGCACAGGTCCCCGTTTTGACAGTGCAGCAATCAACGGAGACAACACTCAAAGCTGGAATTACAGATCAAAATCCGGGAGGCACTAAATATGTGCTCCGTCTGGGCTCGCAGTATATCAATGCTGATGGAACACTCGGGAGTGCACCGGTCTGGATTACTCCTGGGAGCAAAACCGTTCTTATCAAAGGCTTAACACCCGGCAGCAGCTATGCACTGTCGGGTAAGGCGCAGAATAATCAAGGGGTCGAAACAGCATTTAGCGCTAACATTACAGGAACAGCTCTGGCGGCTCCGCCGGCCTCGCTTACGGCTGAACTGCATCAGCAATCTATCAAGATTTCCTGGCCCAAGGTTCCAGGCGCGCTCCGTTACGATATTGAGGCTGACGGAGCTGTGATCAACAACGGCTTGTCAACAACTTACGAGCATACCGGCTTGTCACCGGTTACTCAGCACAGTTATAGAGTGAGAATTATCAATGCTGGCGGAACGGGGAACTGGGGAACTGCGTTTACCCGGCAAACTCTGCCCAACCCGCCTGAAAGCCCTGACGAGCTGGCAGCTACATCCACCCAGACGGAAATTTCGTTGAACTGGAATCTCACAGCAAGGGCTACCTACTATGAGGTTGAGCTGGACGGCAGCGTTAAAAATGTGGGTAATGTTAATGCCTTCACCTTCATGGGACTACAGCCTCTCACCGAATATAAATTCCGGGTTAGAGCGGGAAATACAGGCGGGACAAGCGACTGGAGCAGTGTGTTTACCAAAAAGACATTGCCAGTTCCGCCGCAGACTCCGACACGGATGAATGCCAGCCCTGCTATTCATTCCGTTTCCGTGAGCTGGGACAGTATGGACGGGGCAACCGGATATGAAATTGAAGTGGATGGCCTGATTGTGGAGAATGGCGACAAGGTCAAGTATACACATGAAGGCCTGGACGCCTTAAGCGGACATACCTACAGGGTGAGAGCCAAGAATATTGGCGGGAAAAGCCCGTGGAGCGCCCCCGTTGACGTCACAACACTTCCCGAAAAGCCAAGCGTTCCTTCCAATATCATTACCACATCAACGGATTCGCAAATTAATGCAGTATGGTATCTGGTACCGCACACAGACAATTACGAGATTGAAATGGATGGAAGCAAAGTTGTGAGTGTAACAAGTAATTCCTTTGTACACGATCAGCTGACGTCGGATTCCAAGCATGTCTACCGCATCCGCGCCAGAAATATCAGCGGTTACAGTGAGTGGTCCAAACCAGTCACAATGTCTACCATGCCTAAAGGAACAAGCGCCATGTCCCTGACCAACGTTGTAGCAGTGGTTACGAACAAATCAATCATGCTCTCCTGGGATACAGTGGCTCCGGACGCCCGCTATGATATTGAAGTCGACGGTGTCATCCAGGATAACGGGAAAGACACGATTTTTCAGCATTCGGGTCTTGCTGCGAATGAATTCCATACGTATAAAATCAGGCTGAAGGACTCCAAGGGGGTTGCGGATTGGGTCGCTGTGATTTCTCTGTCCACCCTACCGGATTTGCCGAATACGCCTTCCAAAGTACAGGCGAATGCCAAAGACACATCGATAGAGCTTCACTGGGATAAAGTGGAGGGGGCAACGGATTATGAGCTTGAAATCGATGGCGTCTCTGTGGATACCGGTGAACAAACTACGTACATCCATGGCAGTTTGCCATCCGGCACTGTGCATACCTACCGTGTGAGAGCCAAGAACCTTACCGGTGTTACCGTTTGGAGTCCGTCTATCCAACAGAGCACAACCAATCCGGATTATACCGTGCAGCTGGAGAATGATAAAATCTTGGATTTATCGCTGATTGCCTCTAATGTGCAGGACTTCAGCGAATTGACCTTCGTTATCACGTACGATCCCGATCAGCTGGAGGTCTATGATTTATTCGACTTCACCCCTAAAAAGGATCTGATCACCTCAGGCACCATTGAAGGTTCTAATCTGAATGTTGCCTACTCTCCGGGTAAAATTACGTTTAAGGTGAACCAGAATGTGGTTCCGGGAACGTCGTGGTCTGGAGAGGTGACGACCATCCTGCTAAGAGGCAAGATTAATGGTACAGCAACGATCAAAGTAAAGGCAGAATAGAGAATTACTCTTTAGGAGGCACCAAACGTGGCACGAAAACTACCTAGCAGGCTCATAGCGGTCTTTGTCGGCATAGCCCTCTTGACGGAAATAGCGGTCAACTTTATACCTCATCCTAAATTCGAGATGACCCTGACAGCGGATGACCGGGAAACGGCTGCGGAGATATCTAATACAACAGGGGTCCCGGTCAATAAAATTCTCAAGCTTAGGAAGACAGGCCTGGACTGGAATGAGGTCACGAATTCCCTGGAAAAGGTATCTTCAAGCAAGCTGAAGGAACAAATGCAGAGGCGGAGCAGTCTGATGGCTGAGTCCGGCTTGGATGCGGAATTCATACAGCAGCTGGAGACAGAAGGATTTACAGACGATCAAATCACGGAAGCCAGAATGCTTGTTGAACGGGTAATGTTCCAGCTGGACGAAATGGTCAGCGGTAATGAAGCAGTATCTCTCAAGCCGTCTGCCGCGCCTGTCCGGCCGGGGGAGGATAATCAGGCAGGGGAGGATAAGAAGCAGGAGCAGCGTGCGGCCTATCAGAATCTTCAACAGCTATTTGAAGAGAAGAAGGCGGTCGCCTTTATGCTGGAATTGAAGGATGACTTCGGTTCCTATCAGGCTGTCTTGAATGAATACCTGCTTGATATCCAGCTTAACCTCGATCTGCAGGAATACCGCAAGGATAAAGACAAGTATGAGCAAACAAGAGAATTGAAGAAGATAGAGCTTGGCAATAAGGAATGGATTACCTTGGACAAGCTAGAACAGGATATGCTCGACAAGCTGCAAAATAACTTGGTTAAGAATAAGGATACCGGAAGTGTTGCCGCCGGGAAAACTGCCTTAGCTGCACCAAATGATAAACAGGAAGCCGCTGTACTACCTGATGTTCCCGTTCCCGGAGCGGAAAGTGTGAAGCCGGTGAATCCGGCGGAGCACCTACGCCAGGAAATGGAGTCTATTGATCCCAACCATCGCTAATGGAGGAACTATACCAATGAAGCAAAGAAGTAAACGCACGAAAATCATTATCTTCACTCTTATTTGTGTATTTGTGCTGCAGACTGCTGTTTTCGCCTATGACAAAGTGATTCAGCAGCCGAATGAAGAGCGTAAGTTACAGTCTCAGGCTGATACAGTGAATCCACAACAGCTGAGCAAATCCGTCAGTGTGGCTGCGACTGCGGTTAATCAGGAGAGCGAAGATAAAGGTGCCTCGGAAACAGCCGCGCCGGATACGGGGAATCAGAACTATAACCAGTTCATTGCCGGACTCCGTGTGCAAAAGGTTTATAAGGAAGAGCTGGATCGTCTGATTTCTCTGGGTTATTCTCTGCAGAATGTAGAAATTACGTATGACTACTTATACCAGAATTATGGACTGAAAAGTGATTTGGAGAATCTGCTCAAGCAGAAAAAATCAGGTGCCGGCTGGGAGGAGATTTTCAAGGATTATCAAAAGAAGCACGAGCCTTTTCAGCCGCGGTCTTTTGATATGAAGGATCTGGATGCCCTGATGAGTTCCAGTGAGCTGCAATCCGATGACATTATGATCGCCGACCGGATTTCTTTTGTGTCAGGAAAGAGTGTAGACGAGATTGTGTCAAAACGGCTTGCCGCCGCAAGCTGGAGCAACGTCTGCGTTGAGCTGAATATCCTGCAGAACCCGGAGCAGCTTCCCCGGATTCAGGTGACAGCCGAACAGCTTGAGAAGTATGTACAGCCAGGTAAATTTGATGAGGCAGAGGTGACCAGAGCCTTTGTCATGGCGCAGAAGGTCAACCAGTCACCGGAGACTGTCATTGAGAGAATGAAGGCGGGCTTGTCAGATGAGGCCATTCTGGCTGAGTTTTATGTTCTGAAATACAAACAATAGCAATCTATTATCCAGTTTAATTCTGCCGGGGGTGCAGTTTTTGAAAATATTCATTCGTATATTCTTATTCTTTTCTTTAATTTTCTTAGTATTTCTTCCTTCAGCACATGCTGAAACTTTGCAGGAACGGCTAAATAATCTGGTAGGCCCCAAGCAGCAGTATGATACGATGCTGTCCCCGGCCTATCTGAGAACCAACAGGACCGAGGAAGAGATCAGTCCGCAGAGCGGTTCACTATCGATTGTACAGACGGATTATGTGCTGCCGGGCCGGAATGGCCTGGATCTGGAATTAAAACGGATCTATAAGAATCAGACCGCCAACGTTCAAGAGATGAAGGTGAAATACGTTGATGGAGCCTGGGTAGATTACGTGTACTCTGATGCCACAACCTCTTCCTTCGATGAAGACCGTTACAATCTTGGCATCGGGATGAGATTCTCTTTTCCTGAGATGGAAATCCGTAAAAACAGTGACGGCACCAGCTATAAATTTCTGCATACGGACAGCGGGGATATTTATACCCTTGCAGAATTTAGAGAGAACGGAGTGCCAGTCTACTATCCTGAGGGCCAGACGATTAAAGACGTTGTGGTCAAGGAATCCGCTGAATTTAAGAACAGCCAGGCTGACGGAGTCTCCAAATATGTCATGTCGGATAAAGCGGGGAAGAAGACTTATTTTGCCGAGGACGGCAGAATTCTTGGCATTGTCGACCGCTACGGTAACACCATTCAGTTTGAATATTCAACTTTAAGCTATACGACGGATGGTCAGGCCATTACAAAACGGCTGATCTCAAAAATCATTGATACCGTAGGGCGGGTCGTGACTCTTGATTATGTAGAGGACCATTCGCTGACCGTAGGGCCGATTACAGCGGACAGCTACGGGGCTGATGATTATTATCAGGCATCGCAAAATCCCAATAGTACCGATTCGGGGGATTTGAAGAACAAATTCCAGGTCGTGGTTCATTTACCGGGTAACCAGTCCATTATCTATGACAAGTCTGCCGTACTCGTCTCGGCTTCCAAGCATGTCATACGGACCCGCCTGCAGCGTGTGTTCGGTACCGATCAAAAAATAAAATATCATCTGTGGTATGAACAGCCGGATCTTGGGTTTACTTACAATAACGGTACGAAATATTCCGTATATAACCGCTACGAGAATCTTGTTCAGATCAGTGAGGCTGCTACCAATCATGTGTACAGGTATGTTTATAATACCTACACCAAACGGCTGAATGAAGGCAGTATGCAAATCAGAAAGATTTTTGAACAGCAGGATTTGGTAAAGAAGGGGTATAATGCGGCTGCCGCTAATTTTCTGGACAAGTTCACCGCAGAAGTGAAGTCAAAGCTAACCTACACCTATACTAATGAGGCGGACGGGTTCGGGACAACCGGCTACAAAGCAAACGATGACAGCTATTTAAAAGATACGTACCGCTACTATACCAAGATCACCGATTCCGGAGGCAGTACAACTACATATACATATAACGGCAAGCAGGACCTGATGGCAACGGAAAAGTTCGGAAAAGACCATCGGCAGGTAATTACTAATGAGCGCGATGAAATGAAACTGGTGAAGAAGGAAGTAACGGAGGATTACGCGGTTGTTGACGGCAAATCCACTGGCGATCCGCTGAGAAAAATTAAAAACTTCCATTATGACGAGTATGGTAATTTGCTTAACTATGTCGGACCGGAGGCAGCGCGGGACAGTCTGGGAAATCCGTTGAATGATGAGCATATGGTGGTGTATTCCTATGACTACAGCAAATTTCAGGCACTGACGAAAAAAACCTGGAAACAGGATGCGGACACAACCAGTCAAATCAATTATACGGTAGACGACAAGGGCAATGTGACCAAGGAAATGAAATCGAATAGCGATCCGAATCATCCTTGGGAAATTACAGAGCATACCTATGACAGCTACGGCAATCTTATTAAGACTACGGTGCACAGTGATAAGGATGTCGTTACTTATTACGAATACGGGCGTGATGCCAACGGCACGGATACTCAAGGCGCTTATCTGACCAAGGAATATCAGTACTGGAACGGCAAAGAAAATGCCAAAACGTACGCTTATGATATGAATACGGGGAATCTGGTCTTTGAGACCGATCCTAAGGGCATTAAGACCTCCTATCAATATGACGCACTTTACCGCGTGACCCGAAAGACACTCGGCAATGACCGAGCGATGGAATACCGGTATGAGGACAATCCGTATGCCAACTTTAGAATACAATTTACGGACCTGAACAATAACAGCTTCCTGTATGAATACGATATTGAAGGGACGCTGGTTAAGAGCAGCATACTCAATCAGGGAGCCTGGCACACGCTTTCCGCCATGGAATATGATGCCTTCGAGAATCTGACCAAAGAAACGGATTCCAACGGAAACAGCACCCGCTATGAGTACGACAGCAGCCAGCGCCTAATCAAGAAAACAGCTTACGAAAGCGATAAGGTAGCGAAGGGAACTACGACGCTCAGCTACCGGTTAAATGCGGATAGCCGTACAACCGTATTGTCCATTACAGATGAAGCGGGGTATACACAGAATTATTATTATGACATTTTGGAACAGCTGATTAAGCAGGAGGTTACTCCTGACAAGAGCACTTATTATACAAGTTTATATACTTACGACTATGTGGGCAATCAAATGAGCGCGACTGACGGAAGGAACAATACTACTCATTTCGAGTACGATCATCTGGACAGGAATACACGGGTAACGGACCCGCTCGGCAATCAGACGACAACCACGTACAATGCTGATGATCAAATCATGATGCAGAAGGAACCGGGGGGCAAAATTACCGAGTATACCTATGATGAACTTGGAAGGAATACGCTCAAAAAACTATATGAGGAGGGTTCCACGGATTATTATTACTCCACAACGTCGTATGATGCTGTAGGCAATGTTATTAAGAATACGGAAGGTAAGTTTACAGGGGGAGTAAACCGCGATTCCTCAAGGGTTACCTACGCCTATGACAATATCGGACAGCTGACAGATGAATACCCGGCTATTGATGATTCACAGTCAGGGCATATTCATTATGAATATGATGCCAATGGAAACCAGACCAAGGCTATTGAATACGGCGAAAATGACGGCAGCCTGCTGCGGACCAGTACAACCGAATATGATTTTGACAATAGGGTCACTCGGGAGACCACCTCGCTTAAGGAGATTGCGGGTAATGGTGCAACTGTGGTCCACGGAACTACCGAAGAGAAGATGACCTATGATTACGAAGGGAATATGCTCTCACAGCAGCAATTTGACGGGCAAAGCTATAATACGACTACCTATACCTATGATTACCGCAACCAGATGGTTACGAAGGTAGCGCCGTTTAATGGACAGGCTGTGCAGAGAACATCCTATCAGTATGATAAGGTCGGTAACCGGACTGCCGAGACAACCCTGATTCAGGGGGTAGAATCAACCACTACCTTTACCTTTGACGGAATGGGCCGGACGGTTGAGCAGATTGATCCGCTGGGGGATATAACCCGGTATGCTTATGATGCCGAGGATAACCTGATGAAGACCGTTGATCCCCGTTATTTCAGTAAGTCTATGGAGATTGCACCGGGCACAGAGAATGAATATGATGCGCTGAACCGTCTGGTGAAGACAAGCTCCTTCGATGGTAAAAACCGGGAGGTTATCGGTTATACAGAGTATGCGGATAACAGCGAGCTGGTAAGCAAAGATGTGGACGGTGAAGGCTATAATGCCGGGCACCCGGAATTATCCGTCGGCATAATCTACCAGTATGATGTGCTGGACAACCCGGTAGCTGTAATATCAGCTCAAACGGCACAGTTGAACAGCGGAAACGGCACGAAGCTGTTCACGAAGCAGATGAGCTACGATGGTTCAGGCCATGTGCTTGCGGAGACGGATGCTCTGGGCAGAACTACTACTTATGATTATGATCTACGAGGCAACCTGAAGCAGACCCGTTATGCCGATGGTACGCATGAGACTTATGAGTATGATCTTGCCGGGGATATGTATACAATCATGACTGACAAGGCAGGGCGAACCACTAAGGTATATAATACGGTATTCGGTACGCCTTATCTAAAAGAGTATCCGGACGGAACCACCGAAACGTTCCGCTATTCCGGTAAGGGCGAGCTGCTGGAGGAGCAGGATCAGTTGGGCAATTCCAACTACTACACCTATGATGCAGCCGGAAATGTGACAGAAACGAAAGAATACATCCGCTCTGATGCGGGCAAGGATTATTACAGACTTACCAGCACTGCCTTTAATGAGGCCGGACAGCCGATCAGCGAAGAGACCTTCCTGTATTGCGCCGAAAAAAGCAGCGGAAAAGAAATCAGCCGGACAAGTGCTGGCGACCGTATTGAGAATGTTTATGACAAAGCCGGACAGCTGATTAAGGTTAGCGGACCGCTTGACCGGGAGATGAAGCGGGAGTATGACCTTGCCGGAAATCTGATTACCGAGCAGAACAAGGTGAGCGCAGACAGCAATGAGGTGACCCGGTTTGAGTACGATGACCGGATGCGGCTTGTCAAAAAGTCATTACTGATAAAGACGGGGGACATCAGTTCAAGCTATTATGCCGGAGCTAAATTTGATTCTGTCTATCCGGAGCGGCTGCTCTCGTCAACCCTGCTCCAATATAACAAAGCGGATAAGCTGGTCAGTGAGACGGATGCGAACGGTCATATAACGCTCTATGAATATGACTATGATATGAATCAGGTCAAGAAGACGGATCCAGCCGGCGGGACTACCCTGTATAAGTATGATCTTGCAGGGAACATGTCAGCGGAGACAGACCCGCTCGGAAGTACCTACCGGTATGATTATGATGAGCTGAACCGTATCATCCGCAAGAGTGCGCCGGCCGCCGGTGGCGGCACCGCCACAACCCGGTACGTGTATGATGCTATGGGCAACCTGACCCGGGAGATTGCCCCTAACCAGTACCTGGAAGATAAAGACCAGCCTGCGTTGCTGTCCGCTCTTCCGGCCACCGTCTATACGTATGATAATATGAATCGTCAGACGGCGGTCATATCTCCGGACGGAAGCGGGGTTAACTACACAGGTTACGATGCGAAAGGCCGGGTAATTAAGGCAACGGACGGTCTTCAATACAAAGGCAGCCTGGCTGCATCCAAAGGCACGGTCTACAGCTATGACGGCCTGGACCAGCTGGTAAAGGAGACCGACGCAATAGGGAACAGCACAACGTATGAATATAACGTCCTTGGCCAGGTTACCAAGCAGACGGATGCAAGAGGCAACCCGACTACGTATGCTTACCAGGCGGACGGAACCTTGAGCAAGGCAGTGTTTGCTGACAGCAGCAGCATACAGTATACCTACGATAAGCTGGGAAGAAAGATCTCCCAGACAGATCAGCTGGGCCGGGCAACTCTGTTCAGCTATAACGCATTTGGTAAAGAAACGTCAATCAAAGATGTATACGGAAATACCGTCGAATACAAATATGATTTGAAAGGCAATCTTGTCTCTGAGAAGGATAAGCGCGGAAGTATCACACTACTGAAATACGACGCTGCGGACAGGCTGGTTGAAAAGAGAGCCCCAATTGAGCTTGATTCCAGTAAGAACAATATTTACTCCGTAGAGACATACAGCTATGATGCTGCGGGCAATCTGGTCAAGAAAAAACTCGTTAGCTCAAAGGACAGCTCATATTATCTGGAAAATACGTATACGTATTACGACAATAATATGCTCATGACTGCAGCGGATAACAGCGGATTCTACTCGAAGAGCGAATACGATAAGAATGGCAATCTGCTGAAAGTGGTTAAATTGCGGGATTCCTCGGGCGATGACATTGTAAAGTATGAATACGACCTTCAGAATCGTGTAGTTAAGCAAATTCGTCTGTTGGATGAGCAGGATATCGATACTTCAGCCGATCTCCCGAATCTGGCCAATCTGAAAGATCCGGAGTATCCGGGTAAAATCGATCAGATCACCGGATATGTCTATGATGTTATGGGAAATAAGGTGAAAGAGATCCAGCCGGGCGCATATGGCTATCTTGCCGAAGATCAGGTGAACCGGAATCTCTTTACGGTAACCTACACCTATGACCTGTTAAGCCGTGTAGACAAAATTATCAGTAAATACAATGGTAAAGATGTGTACAAGCAGTTCAGCTATGATGAGGTCAGTAACCGGACGGCCGTCCGGGATGAACAGAACAATATCACCCAGTATGTCTATGATGCGTTGAACCGTCTTGTAAGTACGACGGATGCAGCCGGGAATGTATTCTCTGTTGAATATGATCTAGGCGGCAATAAGACGGCTGATATCAACAGCAAGGGTGATAAGATGACGTACACGTATGACAAGCTTAACCGGCTTGTACTGACTCGTGATCCCTATGACGCTGTAATCACGCAGAATATTTATGATGCGAATGGTAATATCATTAAACGCATGGATGCCAAAGGATATGCAGCGGAGAGCTCCGATAAGGATCGATACGGGACGGCATTTACTTATAATCTGGCTAATCAATTGGTTGCTGTTCAAGATCCGGAGACGGCAGCAAACGGTACAGGACAAGAGCTTACCTTCAGCTATGCGTATGATGTGCTCGGACATGTGGTGCAGGAGACTGACGCGCTGGGCAATGTGACCAAGTATGCTTACGATTCTGCAGGCGATTTGTTAAAAGTGACTGACCCTTCGGGCAGCAGTGTAACTTATGAATATGACCGGGTAGGGAATAAGCTTTCTATGAAGGACAGCCGGGGCAAGGTTACACAATACGAGTACGGGGCTTTCAGCTTGTTAAGAGCTGTAACAGACGCAGCCAATCAGATGACTCAGTATATTTATGATCTGGCACTCAACAAGCAAGCGATGACAGATCCGCTGGGGAATAAGACACGATACACGTATAACCCGCAAAATGCACTGACTGAAGTGAAGGTGCTGGAGACTGGAGACCGGATTCTCTATGGTTACGATGAAGTAGGCAACCGTATCAGCATGACCGACGAGAACGGAACACGGAGCTATGTTTACGATGCCTTATATCAGCTGCTCAAGATACTGAATGGCGGCGAGACAGAGCTGGCCTACACCTATGATGCGGTGGGTAATGTGAAGAGTGTGACCGACAAGCTGAGTCATGTCACGAACTACACCTACGATAAGTCCAACCGGATGGAGCAGGTTTCCTACGACGGGAACAAGACTACCTATGTCTATGATGCTAACGGGAATCGTCAGTCGTTTACCCATTCGGGCGGAGTCAAGGAAGTTTACAGCTATGATAAGAACAACCGCGTAACAGGCGTAATCAACAAACAGCCGGATGGCAGTGTCATTTCCAGCTATAGCTACACATATGACAAAGCAGGCAGACAAAAAACCAAAAAAGACGGGTATGGCACCACCACCTACACGTATGATCAAGAAGGAAGAATCAAGCTTGTTGAATCACCGGGCAAAACAACAGCCTACACCTATGATGGATCAGGCAATCGGCTTACGATGCAGGAGACCTATGTGTCTATGCAGCCAAGCGGGTATGTAGACCCGGCAACCAAAGAGGATGTATCGTATAAGCTGAAGAAGAGCCAGTATGTCTATTCGGCAACGAACGAGCTGGTTCAATTGGAAGAGAAGATGCTGGATGCCGACAGCAACGAAGTGATATTCAAGACAACAGGTTATCTTTATGATGCCAACGGCAATGAGCTCAGCCAGAAGGTCAGCTATACGCGGCAGCATAATTCCGGTATGCGGACATCCACTGGAGGCTCTGTATACGGGGAAACACAAGCAGGAGAAATTGCCAGCATGATCGAAAAGGTTACCCAGACCTTCGACGGCTTCAACCGGCTGAAAAGTTCAGTCAAGGTAAAAGCAGGCAATCGGGTAACTTTGACCTATCAATATGACGGAGATGGACTGCGGCGGGAGAAGACCGTCAGCAGCTCAAGGGACGGGTATAAGGCCCAGACAACGCATTACACGTATGACCGTCAGCATGTCATCCTGGAGACGGGCGAGAACGGCGCCATGCTCAACCGTTATATCCGGGGGATTAACTACATTGCGCATTTTGATAAAGCGAATCAAGTGACCGATTACCTGTATAATGAACACGGTGACGTTGTACAGACGGTGACGAAGGCTGGTGCAATCGTCAACCAGTATGATTACGACGCCTTTGGCAATGCTTCGCTGACAATTGAAACCAAAGATGAACCGATCCGGTATGGAGGCGAATTTTTCGACAAGGAGACCGGATTGTACTACCTGCGGGCGCGTTACTACAACCCGTATACCGGAAGATTCATCTCAGAAGACAGCTATTGGGGAGAACAGAAAAATCCGCTGAGCTTGAACATGTATACTTATGCGGAGAATGATCCGATTCAATTCGTCGATCCGACGGGTCATAGTATTTTCGGGAAATTTAAAGAGGCGGTAAGCAGTGTCACAAATGCCGTAGTGAGCTCGACGAAAGCAGTGGCAAGCAGTGTCGCAAATGCTGTAGTGAGCTCGACGAAAGCAGTGGCAAGCACAGTCAAGTCAGCAGCGGTCTCCACGGCAAAAGCTGTGGTAAGCACGACCACGGCAGTGGCAAGCACGGTCAAAACGGCAGTAGTGACCACGGCGAAAGCTGCGGTAAGCACAACCATAGCCACAGTGAGTAAAGCAAAGTCAGCAGTAGTGACCACGGCGAAAGCGATAGCAAATACGGCCACAGCCGCGGTGAGCAAGGGCAAAGCGGCAGTTGTTACCGCGACTAAAGCCACGGCAAAAGTAGTCCAGGCTGTAGGGACAAACACCGCCAAAGCGGTAGTGAGTGCGACCCAGGCGGTAATAAATACAACTAAGGCGGTAGCGAATACGGCGAAATCGTCAGTGGTGAGCACAGCTAAAGCAACCAAGGCTGTAGTAACTACGGCGAAAGCCGCAGTAGTTACTACAGCAAAAGCCGCAGTAACATCGGCACAAGCAGCCTTGAGCAGCACCGCAAAAAAAGTAGCCAGTATGGCGAAAGAAGTAGCAAGTACCGCCAAAGCAACTGCTGTTAGTGCAACCAGAGCAGTGGTTAATGCCTCCAAGCCGGTCGTCGCCTCAGCTAAAAATATCCTGAGCGAAACCAAGAAAGGCCTGGATATCACACGTAAGCAAGACACGCCACTGGCCCGGAGCATCAATCAGGCGGTAGGGATTGCAGAAGGAGCATGGAGCTTCGGTAAATCAACGGTCACGGGAATTACAAGTGCGGTAGCCCATCCGATTGAGACCGTAAAAGGACTGGGGCAAGCAGTAGCCCACCCGATCCAAACCGGCAAGGCCATCGGCGGAGCGATTAGTGCAGAATGGAGCAAGAATGTAACGGGAGACAGTGCCGATACAAGAAGCAGAGCGAAATTCTTCACGGAAAGTGTGCTGACACTCGGATCGTTCTTTGTGGGAGCGGGAGAGCTCAAAGCAGTAGCAACAGCCTCCAAGGTCGAAAAAACAGTCGAAGCAGCAACTGTCGCAACAGATGTTGCTAAAGCAGGAACGACCGCGAGTAAGGTAGCCGATGTCGTACCGGAAATTGTGACAAGCGCTCCTAGACCGGGTAGACTGAAATTGGACCTGCAGCATTTTGCTAGTGATGCTGAGGGCACGGGTAAAGGTGCCGTGGATGAGTATGGAATTCTGAAGAAAGACACAAGTGTGCCTGGACAAGCCCATCATTTAAATCAAGACGCTGCGTATAGGGATGTTATTCCCACAAATAAAGGAATGTCAACAAAATTAGAAGGCAACGCCTTCTCGGAAGCAGGTTCCCCGCACTACAATGCACATGAAAGTTTAGAGCAGTTTTGGAATCAATATAGACGAGGCGGAGCAAATTTTGGTGAAGTGCCTACAAATTTGGAGTATTCAAAGGCTATGGTTGATTCTTTAAAATCAGCCGGGTATACTCAACAGGAAGCGATGAAGACTGCAGCAAAAGCAGTAGAACAACGTGTCCAACACGGGTTGCTTGGGGGAATGCCAGTGCCTAGAATTCCTGGAAAAATCAATCAGAGTCCAAGACCCTAAACTGAGGTGCATTGTATTGAAGATAAACAGACGAATATTTGAAAGAATTGATAACATTAAGTGGTTTGCAAATTGTGGAGTCCCTATAAATGGTGAGGGTGTTAATCAAAATACCGTTCAAGTTAACAGTTGGGAGCAAGCGCAAATATGGTACTCAGATGTTAATTGGGAGAATACAACATTAGAGGCGAGAAATACTCTAACTGAATTTCTGCATTCCAGATATCCTAATAAATATCTGGAATGGAACAACACTGTAAGAGATGCAAAGAGATATATTGAGTCGTCTCTGTCATCCAGATTGCAAAGTTACAGAGAACAAAATGATCTCGATAATGTCTTTGTTGATTGTGTTAAGTGGGATGTACTTAATGCAATTATGGAATGCGCTTATTCTGAATGCAAAAAGCTTCCTGTATTTTTCCTAGACTTACTTCTAGTTTACGAGAATGGTAATTTTCCATGTGGTTGGGATGGCGAATATCCAAACAATGGGAAGTTGGTAGTATACTAAGAGGGATTATTGAACACATGAGAATTATTTGCCTTGATTGGCTTTATGCCTTTCAAGGTTCTTTTTTGCAGGGGCATTTTTTCCACACCGAAGTATCAATTAAACGTTTGCGAAAGCAGAGAGAGTGCGGAGTTTCGGGAAATAGAAGGAGCGAAATTCTTCACAGAAAGTGCGCTGACGATTGGGGAGTTCTTTGTAAGAGCGGGAGAACTCAAAGCAGTAGCAACAGCCTCCAAGGTCGAAAAAACAGCTGAAACGGCGAATGTCGTAACAGATGTTGCCAAAGCAGGAACAACGGCGAGTAAGGTAGACGATGTCGTACCGGAATTTGTGACAAGCGCCCCTAGACCGGGTAGACTGAAATTGGACCTGCAGCATTTTGCTAGTGATGCTGAGGGGATGGGTCATGCTCCAGTTCCTACAAAGCCCGGTGGGGGAAGCAATCCAAATGATTTTGTTAACCCACACTCTGAAAAGCACCTGTATGACCCAGATAAGCCATCGACTCCAAATCGTTCACAATATGGTGAAGATGTTGATGTTGGGAAATTAAGACAAGAAACAATGACTAATTCTGATAAAGCATATTCAAACTGGCCCAATCCCAATAACCCTAATACACAAAGAATAACTAAGTATTATAAAGAGTTTGACGGGAACATTAGTACACCTGATACTCCGACAGGAAGTCATAGAGTGTTTGAAAACTTGGATGACCCTACGAGAAGTTCACATTTTCCTTACGTTCCAAGAAAATAAAATTAGGTGGTGATAGGATGAATGGCATGCTATATCACGCTTACTTGCCCGAAGGCCATGAACATTATGTTTCCATGGAAGAGATTATGTCGGGCGGTATAAACCATACAACCAAATCTAACAACCGATACAGCAATGGTGGCAGGGTGAAACTTGATGTAACTGAGCGGTTTAGACCTTTGAATACACCCAATTGGGTTAATTTCAGAGAAGCAATCGGTGTTGATATGGTTAATCGGTTTACAAAGTCATTTTGCTTTCCTGAATTTACAAGTGAAATCTTAGTCTTTGATGGAGAAATTTCATTATCCATTTATGACCAAGCATTTTATGAGGATTTGAAGGATACTGATGAGGAAGCACTAAATTTTGATACAGGTGAAAGTTTAGAACACTGGGTGACATTGTATTGGGACAGCTTGATGACACTTGACGAATACAAAGCAAAGAAACCCTATGCAAAACCGGAAGTATTGGTTTTTGAGCCAGTTCCTAAAGAGATTATCCAAGTATGTGAAGAATAAATAATGTCTACCTCGATCGTCTTCTAGCCTTTCGAGGTTCCTTTTTGAATCATACTCTACATTCCGGTATTGGTTTTGGTCTAAAGATCCAATAGTTGAAATGATAGAGTTTGAATAACAAATTCAAACTCCCAAGAGAGAAATAACTTCTCTTTTGGGAGTTTTGTTCTTCAGAGAACATGGCGAGTGCTGGGTAGATATTGAACAATTACTTTTAGTGATGTGTATTGATGAGATGTGGAAATCAATTAGTGATAGTGATTTGAAAGAGATGATTGATGGAATTAATTTATTTCAGTCCTGATAGCCCACCCGATCCAAACCGGGAAGGCCATCGGCGGAGCGATTAGTGCAGAATGGAGCAAGAATGTAACGGGAGACAGTGCCGATACAAGAAGCAGAGCGAAATTCTTCACGGAAAGTGTGCTGACACTCGGGTCGTTCTTTGTGGGAGCGGGAGAGCTCAAAGCAGTAGCAACAGCTTACAAGGTCGAAAAAACAGTCGAAGCAGCAACTGTCGCAACAGATGTTGCCAAAGCAGGAACAACTGCGAGTAAGGTAGCCGATGTCGTACCGGAAATTGTGACAAGCGCCCCTAGACCGGGTAGACTGAAATTGGACCTGCAGCATTTTGCTAGTGATGCTGGGGATACGGGTAAAGTTCAGACATTCAATCCTAATGAAATTCGATTTAGCCAAAATAAAGTTAACGATGCAGCAGAGATAATAGAAAGTATGAAGGGAAATGGCTGGGTAGGTTCTCCTATTGAAGTTGTCAGAATGCCAGATAGTAAGTTGACCACAATCGATAATACTCGTGTGCTATCTGCAAAATAGGCAAATATTGATGTTAAGGCTATTGTTCATGATGCGAATGTAGCATTGCCAGATAGCTACATTGAACGATTTACTACGAAAAAAGGTGTACCTACAACATGGGGAGATGCTATTGAATTGAGAATTGGTAAACAAGGAGCAGCCTATAAAAATACGTATCCTAACGGATCAAATATTACTGGATGGGATGGTAAATAGCATGGGAATAAATTTACTTGATACTTCTCAATTACCGATGGATTTCAAATATCCTGATGACTTCCTAAGGATAGTTAGACTTAATTTAGTAGATTTTGATTTATGGTATATAATGAATGAAGATCAGGTTCTTCAGAGGTTAAAAGGATTAAAAATGAGATATCCGGATCGATTGTTAATTCCCTTTGCTCGCAGGGATGATAACGATGACATTGCATGTTTTGAAATAGGAAAGAGTGAAGAAGTGCAGATCATCCATGACTTTGCGTCCCCTGGCCATGAACAACGGAAGTCATACTCTAAATTCTGGCACTGGTTTAAAGAGGCAATAGATGAAATGATACAGTTTGAATAACAAATTCAAAATCTCAAGAGAGAATTAACTTCTCTTTTGGGATTTTTGTTTATCAAGAATATAGCGAAGGTGATGTTGAGATTGGATTATTTAAAACTCAGCAAAGAGGTATCATATGCGTTACGTCATGCGCCTTGGGAATATGAGCTAGAGTTGGATAATGAGGACTGGGTAGATATTGAACGGGAAGATAAGGGCATTATATGGTCACTCCGTACCTCAAAGAATACAGAAGACAGTTGGAATTCCCCCTTACAAGCTCAACAAGGTGCTGTATCATTGCCTGCAATTAATCGTTATACTCAACGTTTATCAAATGGCGAGATTCCACCTCCAATCAAAGTTGATAATAACATTATTGTGGATGGTAATCATCGTTACAGGCAGAGTATCTGGAGTTGACATATCTACTACTCCTTATCCTGGTGGTAAGCCAGATAGTGTTGTTAAATGGGGAAATGTAAAAATTGATCCTTTTGATTGGGAAACAAATAATAAAGAGGGTGAACAAAATTATTATTATTAATTGTATTGCAAATGAACCAATACAACTTCATGTGGATTCACTTGAAAAATCAAATTTAGACAATTTAAACTTGCATAGAGCTATTCTTAATCAAGAAAATTTATGCGGATCAAGTTTAGTAGGAACAAATTTACGTGGTGCTGAGATTAAAGAGGCGAATTTAAGTAGAACAAATTTAACATGTGCTTTGCTGATGGTAGCAATACTTGAAAATTCTAATTTAGAGTCTTCAAATCTTACAAAGGCAAAACTTGCAGGAGCTGACTTAAGTAATGCTAACTTAAGTAACGCTATTTTAGTTGGAGCCGATGTATGGAATACTAATTTTAAATACGCAAAATTAATGGGAGCTAATATGTTGTGTGAAAGGATACAAGATATTGTACTTGAAGGTGCTTTATTTGATGAAAATACTATTTGGCCACCAATGTTTAACCCGTTGGAGTATGGAGCGATCAAGATTTGAATTTAATTACGTCAAGTAATAAATTTAGATATTATTACAATAGGATTCGAATAGCGTAAGTATTATCCTTATTATAGTTAGCTTTTTGGACCTTCACTGGCTCATGCCTTTTTAATTTCCTTTTTACGCACGTAAATGCTTGAAAAGTATAACCTAATACACTAAAGCAGGAATTCCTTCAGAGGTTCAAAATTTCTGAGATTTGAAACAGGCAATGTAATATAAAAATCTATGACTCTTAAAACCTTGATTGGCTTCGTGCCTTTTGAGGTTTCTTTTTGTTGGGGCTACCTAGTGCCGGATGAATTCTTAATTCAACCAGTAGCACACTTAACCTATGTAATACCCATATAGAGATTTCGTCGCTAGCCACCTTGCCGCTAATATAGTCCGAAATCCGTTAAAAAATTTAGGTTGGGGGCTGAACGTGAAAGACGTACAAGTTTCGATTGACCGCATTGTAGTCGGGTTTACGGACATCTACTGGGATTTCTATAATCCTTTTAAGTTAAGATTAGGTCAGTATCTAGATGCTTCCTTGAGTTTGAAGGAAAAAGGATTTAAGTACTATTTGAATGTTTGCGAGTGATGTTGAAGTAACAAAACCCGGAAGAAAGGATGCCAGTCAATTATACGATTACTTGAATAACGGAAAGTATCAAAAATAGTATTTTTAAGTTGAATAGGGGGTGGAGGTTTCTTCCATCCCCACTTACGAGGTGGAATCCATGGCTGATGTGATTTTTGATTGTACTCAATTTCTTTCATTTGATTTAGATGTAGAAGCAGACGTAGATGTTTCATCACTAATAGTATCACTATTCGAAAAAAGTAATCTCTTTAGGGTATTATCTAAAAGTGTGATTTCTGAGCACAAGCTCTCTCATCTTGCTCAATTTATTAATACCGATACCGTTGAGATTCAAAATCAAGAGTTTATTGGTGAATTTGATGAATGGTTTGAAATGGATGAAATACCTTACCCAATTCAACAATTTGGACAAAGCATTCAGGAACTCTATAAAAATAAGTATATTAAAAAACTTACAATTATTCTTGTCAGATACGCCTATAGTGAAAAGAATACCGATACAGTTTTTATTGAGGATTATCAATGTGAGAATATTTATGAGGGTTTGTATCATGCTTCATGTTTCGGTAACTCGGGAAATATTGTGGTATTAAGACTGAGCAAAACTTAATTTTATGTATAACAACTCGGTGTAGAATAATTTTATTAATCATTCAATAACACGTATAGGGTTATGCACATATCAAATCTTAAATATTCACCCTATTAGCGCTATGGCTTTACATTTTATGGTCAATCATTGTCAGATACGACAATGATTGACCATTTTTGTTCTTTTTTTTCTTGCCTTCTTTAAATTCCTTCGAAAACTCTAGAATACCTTACAGCGTAGCCTCCAAGGTCGAAAAAACAGTTGAAGTCGCAACGGATGTTGCCAAAGCAGGAACGACCGCGAGTAAGGTAGTGGATGTCGTACCGGAAATTGTGACAAACGCCCCTAGACCGGGTAGACTGAAATTGGACCTGCAGCATGATGTAGACAGTCAGAAAAAATACGTCATTGAGCATCAGAACGATCCGTTTGGAAGAGGGCCTCATTTTCATGGTGCTGAACAGAAGTATCCGGGACAAGATTTATTAAAAGCAGACGAGAGGTACCGACGGATACCTGGAACACAGGGACACTATCCAGAAGACTTTGGAGGGTTTCGAAATAATGGGAAATAATAGAGAGAATCTGAGGAAGCTTTTATCTTTAAACAAAGCCAAACAGTCCAGAGTACTAGTAATTCAGCAGTTCTTCGAGCTGACAGGTATGCACTTGTCCGATGAACAATTTTTAAGCCCGAATGAAACTACCACAGCTAGAACTATGATATATAAATTAGTAAAGGATAACGGAAACACACAGCAGTTAAAGCGCCTGGGTGAAGTAATTGAAGATCTAAAAACAATTCTTGGGTCAAATCAGCATTTAAAGGACGAGAAGGTTATAATATTACATTACCAAGACGCTACGTCAGGAGCTATTATTATTACTTTTTCAGAGTTCTTAAATCATATTGAGGAAATTATTGAATTTCTAAGTGGTCAAGATGTAGTTGTTTTTCAAATTGATGGAGATTCGGTATTTGTTTTGAAGCGGAAGAACATAATTACTTAAAAACAGTTTGGGGATTTTGATGAAAACTGCCTTGGAAGGCTTCATGCCTTTCAAGGTTTTCTTCGTATTATTTGGTCAGCCAGAAACTTTTGGTGGGCCTATTTTTGTATGTGTTTAAGATGGTTTTGTATAGGGCTACAGCCTTGATCTTGTTCACCATTTAAAGAGCGGGATATGTGCGTAAAAGTTGCTATAGAGTAGATTAATGAATCCATGTTGAAAAATAATCCATTTATTGATAATATTGATCCGGTTAGTTTAATCCGCTATTTCCTTGACGATATAGAAATAAAGTAAAATGAGGCAATTATTTATGGATGACAATAGCATTAATCAAAATACAACCAATCGTAGTTGTGGTACTGAATACTTTCCCGAAATGGAGAAGTACCTCAAAAATAGAACAGAAACGGGGAAACGGTGTATGTCACGTAAATACATACTAATTGTTATAAGTCTGCTTGTGGTCTTCGTAATGCTTCTACAGCCTGGAGCTGCCCATGCGGCGGATGGTGGAACGATAGCTGCAGACAGCGGCATCCAAGAAAGGCTGATAGAAAAGTATGGACTTGATGATTCCAAACCTTCTTCTCAATCCGGCTGGGGCGGAGCGGATATAGGTATAAGTGATCCTGTTTCACTCATCCTTTCCATATTCAGGGTGATTGTTAATCCATATGCGTGGGTGGCTCCGGAGTTCATCCATTATTTATTTGACCAATAAAGACAGTAAAAGTTGCATAGAACCCCATAGAGTCATACAATACAGTAGTAGAAAGCACACACAATGCGCAGGCCAGGGCTTCATGCTCCTTCGCCGGCATCCCGATAAACAATAGGCGGCGCGGCTTTCCGGATGTTCGGGAGGCTGCGTTTTTTGATCTTCTGGAGAGGGGAATAGGCACAAGATGAAATGTCTCACGGTCCGGCAGCCTTGGGCCACCTTAATTGCGCTTAAGGAAAAGCAGTTCGAGACCCGTTCCTGGCAAACAGCATACCGTGGTGAGCTGGCTATTCATGCCGGAATGGGGATCGACAAATCCGCCTGCAGGCAGGAGCCGATCCAGTCGGCTTTGGCGCGGCATGGATTCAGTGCAGACAACCTACCTCTCGGAGCCATTATCGCTACAAGCCGTCTGGCCGATTGCTACCAGGTGACGGATAAGGATGCCGGAGCGGGCTGGCCGGGCGGCAATGAATTTGCTTTTGGCGATTATTCACAAGGACGCTATGCCTGGAAGCTGGAAGAGGTAACGGCGCTTGCCCATCCGATTCCCGCAAAAGGCAGGCTGAGCTTCTGGGAACACCCTGTGCTGGAGGGAGAGCAGTGACCCGCTGGGCCTGTACAACCTTTTGGCATAATCGGAAATTTATTTAGCGGCCCAAGCCATTATTGGGTATGAACCGGCTGACTCGCGGGTAATCTTCTTATAAGGCTGTTGGTGCAGCCCAGTGAACCCCGCGTGATCATCAGGATGATAAGAAAGGGCGTATGCATAGGAAATGGGAAGTCTCCTTATTGCGTGGCTTTGTATGCTTTGTTTGTATTTTTCGTTCGAGGATAAGGCGAGCCGGAAAATTATCTTTCCCGTGGCACTGGTCGTTTTTTTCGGCACCCTGAGCTATTGGAAGCTTTTAATGTAATCTTTATGTAATTATCAGCTTGTTTTCAGGTTAAAGATATATATTGAATGTACCAGACACTCCCCAGTGTTTATAGATAGCTTATAGGGTCTTGCCAACTCCCATGGCGAGGCCCGTTTTTTATTTCGTTAGCTGACCCCGAGTATTTATATACAAGAGGAATAAATGTGATATTTTTCACAATAAAATCCGAAGAATTATTATATATTAAAATTGAAATACTAAAGATTAAAGCGTAAGGAAATAAAGCACCCCAAAGAGGAGAATGATGATGAGTCATGAAGGAAATCTCCGCCGTGGTTTAGCATTTGGTCTATTTTTGAGCATTCCGTTATGGATGTCGATGATTGGCTGGATTCAACTGCTGTAACATACCAATCAGCTATATTCGCAGTGTCTGATTACGGTAGCGCATATAGCATACATAGAGGTAGATCAAGAACTGCTTACGGTTGTTTCCGTGGCAGTTCTTTTGTTATATTGCAAATCTGTAGAATATTAGGTATATAGTTCAAAAATACTATATTTTAATATTTAAAATCTCAGATAAAATGCGGGTTTGGTACTTTTTTAGAGTAAATCTTAGATCTGACGCTGTTCGTATGCAGAGTGAAATTTTGATGCATGTAAGTTATAATCCCTTATATACAAAGGGTTTGTCCAATATCTGTATGTGCCAAGCACCTAAAAAAACCCTAAAGGAATAGATTGACAATAGGAGTATGGAGGGGGTAAACTGGAACTAGTTCAAAAGTAACAATTGTCATAGACTACATAAGAATCGCCAAATTACACACCATCATGTATAAACGCAAACTGTTCGAAAGGACAGGACGCAAAGTCAGGAATCTAATGCCCGCAAGCAGGGGCTATGATCGTCCGGCCGCCGTGAAGCTAACCCTTCGTGGCGGTTTTTTTGTTGTTATATGTTTTTGGCAAAATCATAGAATAAGTTACTAGGAGGTGCATGCGATTGAAAAAAAGAACACAGAAGGCAGCAGCTCTGATACTAGCAGGGGTGTTGGTATTGGGCAGTACAATTACCTGGGGATGGAATGTTAGTGCAGCGGCCAATATGCCGTATACCCCTACACCTGTTTTAGGCGTTGCCGGTAATTTTAACGCATTTATATTTGGGGATTTCACGCAGTCTTATGATCAGATTCATGGAAGGCTTGCGGCTGAAGGGAATATTACTTTGCAAGGATACGGTGTATCCAAGGATGCACCTGGCGGGGATGTGCTGGTTGCAGGCAAGAATCTCAGTCTGACAGACGGTACAATATATGGCGCTGCAGTATATGGCGGCAGTATAACCAACACGCGTGCAGACCTTAAGGAAACTCCCCGGAAGGGAACCCCGATTGATTTTGCAGCTGAGGAACAGTTTTTGATACAGCGTTCGGATGAATTAGCCGCTTTGCCGCAGACACAGCCTTTTGTAAAAGAATACGGGAAGATCACCATCAACGCTCCGGATTCCTATAATGTCATTCATCTGGCCGCTGCAGATTTGGCTGATGCCAATGGCTTGCAGTTCAACATAACAGGTGATGCTACCGTGGTTATTAATGTGAGCGGAAGCTCTGTGAAGATTCCTAATTTTCAATTCTGGGGAGGCAAACCCCGTAAGGTACTGTTCAATTTCTATGAAGCTGCTTCTCTGAATATTGGGAATACAACCATTGAAGGCACAATACTGGCCCCTCATGCCAGCGTCTTTTATGATCATGCAGAACTCCATGGTACTCTAATCGCCAAAGCGTTTAGTGGTTATGTGCAGATGCACCACTATCCATATGACGGGTCGGAACCACCTATAAAGCCAACACCAACACCAAGCGCAACAGCGACACCAACAGCGACAGCGACAGCGACACCAACAGCGACACCAACGCCAACAGCGACACCAACAGCGACAGCGACACCAACAGCGACAGCGACAGCGACACCAACAGTGACACCAACAGCGACAGCGACACCAACAGAGACGCCAACGCCAACAGCGACAGCGACACCAACAGAGACGCCAACGCCATCAGCGACACCAACGCCAACGGAGACACCAACGCCAACAGCGACACCGACAGCGAAACCAACGCCAACAGAGACACCAACGCCAACTGTGACGCCGACAGCGAAACCAACGCCAACGGAGACACCAACGCCAACTGTGACGCCGACACCAACGCCAACGCCAACAGAGACACCGACGCCGACAGCGAAACCAACACCAACGCCGACGCCGACACCGACGCCGACACCAACGCCGACGCCGACACCAACGCCAACGCCGACACCAACGCCGACAGCGACAGCGACGCCAACGCCAACACCAACAGCGCCACCAAGCTCGTCACCAACACCAAGCGCGTCGACGTCACCAACACCGGCGGTAACCCCGTCGCCTACGCCTACAAGCGTAGTAACACCGACACCAACGCCAAACACTACAGTTATTTTCGTGCCGGTAACTGTTCCAACACCAACGCCAACAACGGTAATCGGTACGATTGTAGATGATACGGTAATCAATGATGATCCATTACCTTTGGGGCCGGTGGCAACGCTCGCTCCATCTCAGCCGGCAGCATCACTCCAGCCTACACCAGCTCCTGCCCCTGCTCCGTCTGCAACAGCAACACCGAAGTCTGGAGATGAAGTGGTACTAGATGATGAGATTCCTTTGGGCAGTGTGGATACACCCGACAAGCTGCCGCAAACCGGGGAATCCAGTCCGGCACCTTATTACATCGCTGGTCTGGGAATAGCAGGCTTGGGTTTGCTCCTCAGCAGAACAGCAAGAAGCAGTAAACGCAAACGGTAGAAGTGACTGCCGACCGTTATAGATGATGGAATCCTACATCTTAGCAGGTTAAAAAAGATAACTACAGCAGTATAACAAGTGAAAAGAACAGGGCCCCTTCACCATGGAGGTGTCCTGTTTTTTCGTTGGGTCATTTAATGGATTTTGCCAGAAATCAGCTGGATTTCCAGTTGGTCCCCGGGCCATGTTATACTATGCTGGAAATCGGGTAGCGCTAAGGCTACTTTTAAGTGGGATTCCATTTTATCGAAGAAAGGTGACAAACATTCATGTGGAGTGTAATTCTAATTGCCGCCTTGCTGATTATTGCTGGCGGTGTGACTTATGCAGGATTCTTTTTTTATGGAGTTGCGATCAAGCGGGCCCCGAAGGAGTTTCTGGCGAAGACTCCTGATCTTAAGGTAGACCCGCCGGTTGCCGGGGCATCCTGGGGGGAAGGGGCGGAGTGGGTATCCCGTCACACCTTCAGAAATATTGAGATTACATCTGATGACGGGCTGACGCTGCGAGGCTATTATCTGCCCTCAGAGCGTGCCGCAGGGCGGACTGCTATTATAGCTCACGGATATTCCGGTAAAGGCAAGGATATGGGTGCGTGCGCCAAAATTTATTATGAGACCATGGGCTATAATGTGCTGATTCCCGATGCCCGTGGACATGGCGACAGCAAGGGGGATTATATCGGATTCGGCTGGCCGGAGCGAAGGGATTATCTGAAGTGGATCGGGTACATCCTTGCAGAGGACGGGCCGGAGGCACAGATTGTGCTGCACGGCATATCCATGGGCGGGGCAACCGTGATGATGACTTCAGGAGAAGAGCTTCCGCCGCAGGTAAAAGTTATCGTAGCGGACTGCGGATATACCTCTGTCAAAGCGCAGCTGTCATACCAGCTGTGGCGGATGTACCATCTACCAAGCTTTCCTTTTGTGCATATGGCGAGCCTTATCACCCGCATCAAGGCAGGGTATTTCTTCGGAGAGGCTTCGGCGCTGAAGCAGGTCCGTAAAGCCCGGGTGCCGATACTGTTCATACATGGCGATGCCGATAAGTTCGTGCCCTTCCATATGATGGATGAACTCTATCAGGCATGCAGAAGTCCCAAGGACAAGCTTGTAGTCCATGGTGCGGGACACGGCCTGGCGTATGATACAGACAAAGCGGCGTATGTAACAAAAGTGGCCGACTTTGTGACCCGTTACGTCCACTAACCTTGAAAAAAGCCCCGGAAACGTAGACGCGCCCGATATCCGCAAGCTGCGGTTATCGGGCGCTAATATGTTCCACACATGGGACCGCATTCTATGTAAAGAAAGCAGCGAAGCCATGTCTTCTGCGTATATTTAATCCCCCGCCGTCCGTGAGAAGAACGGGTGTCTTGATCCTTGTTATTTCCAGCAGCCGTGTGGCGAGAATAATCCTTCCAAAACGACAAAAGCCCTACCTCTCTTTTGTCCTTGCGGCTCCGTGGCCGCGCCAGTGCGAATCGGAAAACTATGTTCGAATTTAATCTCATAAAAAGGAAGAGTACTGCAAGAAAACGTAAGATTTTGTGTCCAAAATGCCGATAATAGATAAATGGGCAACGAATCGGCTTGACATCTTCTTGATGGGGATAATGTATACTGCAAACAAATATTCTCTAAGTATATCATGTAATGTAAAGAAATGCAAATCATTAAGCTTAAAGGAAGGCTGGAAAGAGGGGGGCCGATGAATATATACGGAGTTTTTTTGAAAAAACAGATTCGTAACTACATATTTGGCTCTGTGATTGCCGTGCTTGCGGTGGGAAGTCTGATTCTTCTCTCGTCACTTGAAATAAGCCCAACTGAGTATTTGCGGCTGCTCTATGTATTGCTGATCTCGTTCGTCATTATGGCTGTGACAGAGATCAGTGTCTTCCTCCGGCAAATGCGGCCCATACGGAGGGCACTTGCGGAGCGGAAACCGACGCTCGCTATCCTGGAAGAAGCTTATCTGCATACTCACCGGCTGCCGAAGCTTGCGGTACAGCGGATATTGGGTCCGCATTTTCTGGGACTGTCTCTGCCAGCGTCGCTTTTGACCTTATGGATGATCCGTACCGGACTAATCAGCTTACCCTACTTCTATCTAGTGCTTGCAGTCGCCGGGGCCATTCTGGTGGCAAGTATGCATGCATTAATTGAGTTTTTTCTGACCTCTTCGGCGATTATTCCGCTGATTAAAGAGTTCAGAAACCGGGCATTGACGTTATATATGGTTGATTTTTCTCTGGAAGGCCATGTGTTTGTACCTATCCGCCCTAAATTTCTCGTCACTTGTATGCTGATCGGCACTTTCCCGCTTATTCTTTTTATTATGGCAACCCAGATCAGGCTGGAAACGCTGGGGGGCGGATTAGTGGAGGGCATGCAGAACTATTGGGAGTGGGCGGGGCTTGTGCTAATGATCGGCACCCTTTTTTCTTCCATAGCGGCTTGGCTTCTAACCCGAAGTGTGCAGCATCCCATTAACGAATTATACCAAGCGATGAACCATATCAAAGACGGGCAGCTTCTGCAGATGCAGGACGAATATTCCGATGAATTCTCGAAGCTTGTGGCCGGATTTAATATGATGGTCCGCGGCCTGCAGGCCCGGGAGCGTCAGAGCAGGCAATTGCTCGACAGCTATTTCACCACCCTTGCCGTTGCGCTGGATGCCCGGGATCCGTACACTGCCGGGCACTCACTGCGGGTGGCGGAGTATTCGGTGATTATTGGCCAGCTCGCGGGGCTCACCGGGCAGAAGCTGGATAATTTGCGCAAGTCTGCCCTTCTGCATGATATCGGCAAAATCGGTGTGCGGGACAGCGTGCTCTTTAAGGAGGAGGCGCTGACCGATGAGGAATTTGACCAGATCAAGAGTCATCCCGTGCTTGGAGAGAATATTCTGCGACAGATTGAGCCTGTGGAAAAGATGGCGCCTTACCTGGGCGGGGTTCGTTCGCATCATGAACGTTATGACGGCAAGGGATATCCGGACGGCCTGGCCGGAACGGCTATTCCGCTGTATGGCCGGATTATAGCCGTGGCTGATGCTTATGATGCCATGACCTCCGACAGGCCTTACCGTAAAGGGATGAATCATGAGCGGGCATTGGCTATTCTGGAACAGGGAAGAGGGACCCAGTGGGATCCTGAATTTGCCGGTTTGTTTCTGGCTTATTTCGGAAAAACGGAGAAATTGGATAAAACAGATTATCCAGGCAGGGCGGGATAACCTAATATTTCTTATTGAAGCGGATGCCATCCATTTATGATCGGTATCCGCTTCTGCTTGCGTGCCTATTTTGTGAACTGCTCCCTAAAACCGACAAAACCCGAGTACATTCATTGAAGGATTGCAAACGGACCGTTATAATTAATAAGTCTGGATTTTAACTAAAAAATAAGGGAGATCATTATGAAACGCGCAGATGTGCTGCTGATTTCCATCGTGCTCATTGCCGCGCTTGCTTTTATCGTGCCGAGATGGCTCTCGAACGATAGCGACAAGGCGGGACCCGGAAACAACCTGGTAGCTAATATAACGGTGGATGGCAAGCTGTATAAGACAGTGAAGCTTACAAAAGAAGAACAAACTATTGATATCCGCACAGAGCGCGGCTATAACATTCTGAAGGTGTATGACTACGGGATTGAAATGTACGATGCGGACTGTCCCGACAAGGTATGCCTGGGATTTGGCCATATTACCCGTCCTAAGCAGACTATCGCGTGCCTGCCGCACCGGGTGTTAGTAGAAATTGCAGGCGGTGTGTCGGGGGAGGATGGTATAGATGCCTATGTCCAGTAGTGAATCGGCAACAGCATTGAAACGTACGGTGATTGTGGCTATTTTTGCAGCGGTCGCTGTAGTTCTGAGCCTGGTGGAGGCCCAGATCCCGCTGGTTGGAGTCGGACTCATGCCTGGCGCCAAGCTCGGCTTCGCCAATATCATGATTTTGACCTGTATTTTCTTTTTACGGGGCCGTGACGCCTTTGTGCTGGTCATTCTGAAGACATTGCTTACAGCCTTCCTGCTTGGCACCTTTTCGAGTCTGCTCTTCAGTCTGTTCGGATCGCTGCTCAGCTTTGTGGTGATGTTCCTGCTGGTGAAGTGGGGAGGCGGGAAGTTGAGTGTGATCGGTATTAGTATAGCGGGTGGACTGGCCCATAATACGGGGCAGCTGTTCGCGGCGGCCATTGTATTCAAATCTATGAGTATTTTCTATTACTTGCCGGTGCTGCTTATTACCGGGATTGTTACGGGGATCGCAGTTGGCTTCGCCGTACGTTATCTGATAGCGTCGCTGTCCAAAATATCGCTGTTTGAAGAGTTTTTGGGCTAAAGCGGACCCATCAGCGGAAGGATGACTAACATGATTAAAGCATATCAAGACGTGGAGGATGCAGGAGGGGAGCCGGCTGTGATTCAGCTGGACGGAGTATCTTTTGGTTATGATCCGGAGCATCCTATTCTCCACAATATCAGCGTATCCATTCCACAGGGCCAGTGGGTGAGTATAGTAGGACCGAACGGCTGCGGCAAGTCCACACTGGTTAAGCTGATGAACGCCCTGCTGCCCAAAAGCGTCGGAGAGATCACCATATGCGGCCATCAGCTGGGTGAAGAAACGATTGGCGTAATCCGCCAATGCATCGGTATGGTGTTCCAGAATCCCGATAATCAATTCATCGGGGCTACGGTGGAGGAAGATATATTGTTTGGGCTGGAGGGGTTGTGTCTGCCCTACGAGGAGATGGAGGAACGCCTGAGAACCTATACCTTGAAGCTGGGGATTGGGGATCTGCTGGCCAAGCATCCGGGCGAACTGTCGGGTGGACAGAAGCAGCGTGTCGCCATTGCATCCATCCTAGCTATGAAGCCAGGCATCGTCATCTTTGACGAGGCCTCTTCCATGTTGGATGAGGCGAGCCGTGATGAGCTGCTGCGCATTCTTCAAGGGATGAGGTCAGATGGGCAGTACACCATCCTGATGATCACGCATGATGCGGACGAGATCCTGGCCTCAGACCGGGTACTGGCCCTGCATGGCGGTGGTCTTGCCGCTGACACAACCCCGCAGGCGCTGTTCGGGAATGCAGAGCTTCTGGAGAAATGCCATCTGCTGGAGCCGTATCCCTGGCGTCTTGCCCGGGAGCTGCAAAGCCGGGGAATCAGGGTGGATGTGCCCGCCAGCGAAAAGGAGCTAATAGATACACTATGGCCATACAACTAGAGCAAGTAAGCTTTACTTATGCCGAGAAAAGTTTATGGAAGCAGACGGCGCTGCATGATATTACTCTCGGTATTCCCAAAGGCTCGCTTACCGGGATTGCGGGTGCAACGGGTTCGGGCAAGTCTACGCTGCTGCAGCTCTTTAATGGCATCCTTAAACCAACGCAGGGGACGGTAAAAGTGCTGGATGTGACTATACGGGCCGGTGAGAAATCACCGAAGCTGCTGCCGCTGCGCCGCCGGGTCGGACTGGTCTTTCAATTTCCGGAGCAGCAGATGTTCGAAGATACGGTAGAAAAGGACCTGATCTTCGGACCGCTCAACTTTGGCATGAGTCCGGAGGAGGCCAAGGAGCGCGCACGCAAAGCCATGCTCGAAATGGGGCTGGACCTCGCCCTGCTCTCGCGCAATCCATTCCGCTTAAGCGGAGGACAGATGCGCAAGGCGGCCATCGCCTCCGTACTGGCCATGGACCCGGAAATTGTCGTGTTGGACGAACCGACCGCCACTCTGGACCCGGTCAGCCGCGCGGAGTTGATCGCGCAATTGGAGCGCCTCTGCCGCGATCAGGGCCGGACGGTTATTATTGTAACCCACCGGATGGATGAATTGCTGCCGGTTGCCGACCGCTGGGTTCTGTTAAAGGACGGGAAAATAGCTTTTCAGGGCAGCGGTGGAGAGCTCGCCGCCGATCCGGACATCCTTACGCGCTGCGGTCTGGGTGTGCCGCATTCTCTCCGTTACTGGCAGGCCATTGCCGGCCAGTTCGGCCTTGCGGGCGAGAGGCCCCGCCTTACCGCTGAGAGCCTTGCCGAGCTGATCGCTTCATTGCCGGGGACTGTCAGATCAGGCAACTCGGCTGGAATGGGGGATGCCCATGAATGAGCGGCTGCTGCTGGGACGAAGCATTGAGACCGGCTCGTGGGTGCACAAGCTGGATGCGCGTTCCAAGCTTACCGGAATGTTGCTGTATGTAGTTGTAATTCTGCTGTCGGATTCCTGGCTGTCGATGGCGCTGCTGGCTGTATTTTCGATTACGGTCATGGCTTCGACGCGTATTCCGCTGAAGTATTTCATCAAGGCGGCCAAGCCCTTGCGTTATTTGATGCTGTTCATCTTCATCGTACAGCTTCTGTCCGTCAAAGAGGGAGATGTGCTATGGTCCGCCGGCTCGTTCTCGCTGCATGAGGGGGGGCTGCGCCTTGCTGCCTTTTCTGTCATCCGTATGCTGTTTCTGATCACGTTCACGGCGCTCCTTACCTTTACCACAACGCCTGGCAAGCTCAATCAGGGACTGGAGGGAATCCTGGCACCCTTCAAGAAATTAGGACTGTCGCCGGACCGGATTACACTGATGATCAGCATTGCGCTGCGGTTTATTCCTACGATTCTGGATGAATCGCAGATTATTATGAAGGCCCAGGCCTCCCGCGGAGCTGATCTGCAGGAGCTGCCTTTGAAAGAGAAAGCGCGGATGCTGGTGTCGCTGCTTGTGCCGGTGATCTCCAGCGCCTTCCGGCGGGCACAGGATCTGGTCTATTCCATGGAAGCCAGAGGCTTCCGTATGGATGCTCCGCGCAGCCGGTATCACCGCTTGAGGTGGGGTGCTGCCGATACTGTTTTTGTTGCTATGTTCGTTATCATGGGAGTTGCAGTGGCATTATTGTGATATTTTAGGGGGAATAGGTAATGGCAAGATTTTTTAACGGAAAAGAAATTGAATTGCTCGCACCTGCGGGAACATTTGATATTTTCAAAGCAGTGGTCGAGTCGGGCTGTGATGCGGTGTATTTTGGCGGTCCTGTACTCAATATGAGAATGATGCGCAAAGGCTACAATCTATCGCATGAAGAAATTATAGAAGCCCTGGGCATCGCCCATAGTTTAGGTAAAAAAGTATATATCACCGTAAACAATCTTTTCAGCGAAGACGATGTGGAGGAAGCGAGAGCCTATCTGCGGTTTCTTGACGAGGTCCGTCCGGACGCGCTGATTGTTCAGGATATGGCAGTGCTGGAGCTGATCCGCGAGATGGCGTTAACCGTTCCTATCCATGCTTCGGTCATGATGAATGTACACAATCTGGAGATGATCTACGCCCTGCGTGATCTTGGAGTAAGCCGGGTGGTAACCTCGCGGGAAATGGACCTTCAGACGGCTAAGCTGTTGGGGCAGCAGAGCGGGATGGAGCTGGAATACTTTGTTCATGGGGATATGTGCTCTGTTCACGGGGCGAACTGCTATTTCAGCTCCCAGGTATTCGGGATGAGCAGCAACCGTGGCAAATGTATGAAGCCTTGCCGCTGGGATTACCGGATTAAGCGGGATGGATATGTATTCCCGGCAGAATATCCGCTGGCCGTTAAGGATATGTTCATGTATGAGCATCTTCCGGAGCTGATCGAATCAGGAATTACCTCTTTCAAAATTGAAGGCCGGATGCGCGATAAGGAATTCATGGTCTCCCTGGCGAACAGCTACAGTGAGGCGATTGACCGGTATATTGAGGATCCGATTGGCTTTGACCGGACTGTGGACTCCAAAGAGCTATACAAAAACCGCAAACGCGATTTCTCCACCGCTTACGCTTTTGGCAAACCAGGTCTGTCGAACATTAACCGCCGTTACGAAGGTACAGGCAAATTCTACAGCACGGGGAAGGTATTCAGCACGCCGACTGCCGAACGCGAGCTGTCCGAAACCCGGGTGCAGGAGCTGCGCGAACGTCTGGCCGAGGCAGGAAAGGGTTCAAAAGCTGTACCGGAACTAGCTGTACGTGTGAATAATATGGAGCAGGCCCGTCTGGTCATCGAAATGGGTGTTGAGAGCCTGTATCTGCCTGGAGATGTGTTTGAGCCGGACCGGCCGTTTACGAAGCAGGATATTAAAGAGCTTGGGGCCATTAAAGGGAATACCCGGTTGTACCTTGGCATGCCGCGGATGATGAATGAGCTTCATTTTAACCAGTATGATCATTTGCTTAACGGAGAACGGCTGCCTATTGATGGACTGATGATTACCAACCTTGGAGCCATTCGGCGCTACAGAGCTTACGGGTACCCGCTGATCGGTGATGCCAATCTGAATATCTACAATCATCTTTCTGCAGGGCTGTACGCCGGACTGGGGCTGGAAAAGCTGACCGTATCACCGGAAATGACGATGGAGCATTTTGCCGCCTTCACCTCGCGTTGTGATCTGCCGCTGGAGGTTGTTGTTCACGGCACACCGGCGCTGATGTACATGGAACATGATCTGTACGAGAATACCGAGGTTATGGAGCCTATTGCCGAAGAAGATAATCTGTATGTCCGTAATGATGTGCTGGTTCTCAAAACGGATAAAGGCGAAAATCCGGTCTACCGAGACCAATTTGGCCGCTGCCATCTGCTCTTCTCCAAAGAACTCTGCTACCTGCCAATGCTGAAGGAAATGCGCGGGCTCGGTATTGCCAGCTTCCGGATCGAGGGCGCCACGTACAGTACGGAAGAGCTGCGGACAATCATTGCTGCCTACCAGGCTGCCCTTCGCGGAACACATTCGCAGGAGGATTTACTGGGCGGACTTAAGCCTGTGTATGCTGGTTATACGCTCGGTGCTTTGCAGTTTAATTGAATTATTTAAATTTTAAAATATCGCGATGGAGCGTATAATTACGGTAAACGTATGATTGCTAAGTTACTTTTTTCACAAAGAAATTTTACGGATTCATCATCCCTATTGTACCGCCCGGACGGGCGCCTGAAAGAGAGGAACCCTTCATGAAGCAACAAGAGACAGCCATTGGAAGAATAGCGGTTGCCGCCAAAAGAAAGCAATATTTCTATCCCTGCACCGCACACTTTTACCGGGATGCGCCGCAGCTCGTGCGTGGAAGCATGCAGTTTGTCTATGATGAGAACGGCAAGCCGTATACGGACTTTTTTGCCGGGGTATCGGTTGTCGCCTGCGGCCACTGCAACCCTGTAATTACAGGACGTACGATTGCGCAGCTTCAGCAGCTCCAGCACACCTCGACAGTGTATCTTACGCAGCCGAATGTGGATTTGGCAGAGCGTCTGGAAGAGGTGCTTCCGGGGAAGCTGCGCCGCAGCTTCTTCGTCAACAGCGGCTCGGAGGCCAATGAGGGCGCACTTCTGCTAGCCAGAATGCATACCGGCCGCAAAGGCTTCATTGCGCTGGAGAGCGGGCTGCACGGGCGGACCAACCTGACGATGAGTGTAACCGGGCTGCCCATGTGGAGAACGGATCAGTACCTGGATGAAGATGTAACGTTTATTGAGCGGCCGTATCACCCGGAGCTTACACTGGAAGAGGCTGCAGCCATTTCTCTGAAAAGCCTGGAGCGGGTGCTGAAGGAAAAAGGACACACGATCGCAGCGATGATCGTTGAGCCGATTCAGGGGAATGGGGGCATGATTATGCCTGCCCTCACTTATTTCCGCGAGGTCAAAGCGCTGCTGGAGGCGTACGGTGTGCTGCTGATCGACGATGAGATTCAGACGGGCTATGGCCGTACGGGAGCTATGTTCGCGATGGAGCATTTTGGCGTTGTGCCGGATATTATCAGTATGGCCAAAGCTCTGGGCAACGGGGTTCCGGTAGCGGCCTTTGCGACCACGGATGACATTGCGGCATCCTTGAACCGGCCTTCCGCTTCAACCTTCGGAGGGAATCCGGTGTCGGCGGCTACGGCGCTGGCGGTACTCGACTATATCCGCGACGAACAGCTGCCGGAGCGCGCAGCCGAATTGGGGGTTCGACTCAAGGGAGGCCTGGAGTCGCTTCAGGAACGTTATCCGGGAATGATCGTTGACGTACGGGGAACTGGTCTGATGCTGGGTGCAGAGCTGGCGGGTCCGGATGCTGCCGGTTCGGCTGCGCTGACCGACGATGTGCTGGAAGCGATGAAGGATCGCGGATATTTGATCGGCAAAAATGGCATAGGCCGCAACGTGCTGGCTTTCCAGCCTCCCCTGGTGATTACCGCTGAGGATATCGACGGCATGCTGACTGCTTTGAATGAAGTGCTGCTGCAAGTTTCTACAGAAAAGGAAGAATGATATGGCCATCTTAAATGCTGTCAAAACCTCTGCGCTCAAGCTGAAAATGTTCAGCGAGCTGGTGATGTTTTCTCATACGCTGTTTTCGCTGCCCTTCGCCATCATTTCGATGGTCTGGGCTGCAGGGGGGTGGCCATCCGGCCACATGATGCTGTGGGGACTTATTGCCCTAATCGGTGCGCGGAATGGCGCTAACGCCTTTAACCGTCTGGTTGACCGAACCTTTGACGGCAATAATCCGCGCACAGCGCATCGTCATCTGCCGCAGCGGCTGCTTGCGGAGAAGGAAGTTATTTTCTTCATCATCATCAACTATGCCTTATTCATTGTGGCTTCCGGCATGCTGAATCTGCTCTGTCTGCTGCTGTCGCCGGTGGCCATCGTTCTGATCTCATCCTATTCGTATACCAAACGCTTCACGTTCCTAAGCCATTTGTATTTGGGCTTTGTCATTGCCTCAGCGCCGATTGGCGCCTGGTTTGCAGTGACGGGAAATATCGCCTTTACCCCGTTCGTGATCGGTACGGTCGTTATGCTCTGGATCGCCGGGTTTGATATCATCTATGGCACCCAGGATATCGATTTTGACCGCCGGAACGGTCTGTGGTCGATTCCCAGCTTCTTCGGTCTGGAGAATGCGCTGCGCATTTCCAAAGGCCTGCATTTCATTATGATTATGCTGCTGCTGTTCTTGTACCTCTGGCGCGATCTGGGCTGGATGTACCTGGTCGGTATCGGCATTGCTACGCTGCTGCTGATGACTGAGCACCGCATCATTAAGCCGCATAACCGGCGGCTGATGAAGGTGGCTTCGTATAATTTGAATCAGGTAATCAGTATGGTGATATTGCTGTGTACGCTGATTGATTATTTTTATGTGAGTTAGGGGTTTGGCGGGGGGGCGCGGTTAGGAGAGGCTCCGCTCCGGGGAATGTTTGGACTTCCGGCCGCTGTTGTCTCCAGATGTTGTGGATTAGATCGCTATTAGCGATAACATCTGGAGACAAAGGCGGTCGCATTCGCTCCTACAGTTCCAAACTTCCCCGCAGCGAAGTCCTAACCTTGCCTTGGCCAACCCCACACCCAGCCTGCCCAGCATGAGGTGGGCAGGGGCACATCGGCGCGGAAAGCTGGCTTACGCGGCTTTCCTTGCTCGGTAGGGCGGGCAATCCTTGAACTCTGTCCCGCCGGGGCCATCGTTCAAAGACAAACTGCCTTAAGAGTTCGAGCGATAAACCCTAAGCCCAGGCGCAAACTCAAACTCAAGCTCAACCTCAACCTCAACCCTAAGCCCAGGCGCAGGACATAGAGCTAAACTTACTCACGGGCGCTTCGCTGCGTTCGCTTGTTTAGCGAAAACAAGGGCAAAGGAAAGACAAAGGCAAGGGCGAGATAAGTATCTATCGTCTCGCATTCACCCACAGATGCACAAGTGGGGGGAGAGATAGATATGAAAGAAGGTCCAACAAGTGAGAGAAATAGATCAACACAAAAGAAGGCCCCAACAATCGGGACCTTCTTTTGTGTTATCGTATTTGATTTCAGCTTATTCAGTGAATTCCTAATTGAACTGAGAGAGTAATTCTCTGCAGGAGTTATTGCTAAGTGGAATTTGTATACCTAATTCGCCTGAAGTGTCGCCACAACGAAGTTTAGTTGGAGTTTGTATACCTAATTCCAATAATTCGTCTGTTTGGCAGAATTTCGGCTGATTTAGATATACTTTTTCCTACTAAAGTCGTTTGAGAAGGGCAAAACCAAGGATTAGGTATACTTTTTCCACTTTGGCTGGACGCATCTGACTAAACACCTACTAGATGAACAGTCTGCTCACCAAGTAGTATCAGTCAGTTAGTATATCTGTTCGTTGATTTGCCAGTCCATCCATCATCTGTCCGCCAGTCCGTCCTCCTTCGGTAGCCCCCAGAGGAGCATGCCTACAGTTACTTCGGCGTTAGGCTTGGCATAAGCCGCTGAGCAGGTCAGTTGTCTATATTACATGCACCTGCACACTGGCTCGGAGCAGCCTTAACGATCCCGAACGGTGAAATATTGCAGCAGTGTTTCCAGATCGGCATGCGCCGGGTAGCTGGAGAGCTGCTGGATGATTCCGGCGGCCTGCGTCAGATAGTCCTGGCTGACTTCCTCCGTGCGGACTAGGGCGTCGCTGAGGCCTATCAGGGCTAGTACATGAGCTACCTCCTCATCCGATGAGGAGGGGCCAATGGTGCGAATAACTGGAGCCAGCCCGGGGTCTTGCAGGGCAAACAGTACTGGAAGTGTAACCTGACCATGGCGCAGGTCACTACCGGCCGGCTTGCCAAGCACATCGGCAGACTGGGTGAAGTCAAGCAGGTCGTCCTGGATCTGAAAAGACATACCCAGTGCTTCGCCAAAGTTATACAGCAGGTTCGCGACTTCCTCTGTGCTCTCCGTAGACAGCGCCCCAACCCGCAAGCAGGTTGCCATCAGCAGGGCGGTTTTGTTACGGGATTTCTCCAGGTACTCTTCAAAGGTAAGATTGTAATCGTAGGCATGCTCCATCTGCTGGTATTCTCCCAGACATAACTGAGCGGTAGCCACGGCTGACAAATCATGAACATACCTGTTTTTGTCACCAGTGTATTTGCTGAGCAGCTCGATCACCCGGGCGGACATATAGTTCCCGATATGCACCGCGGAGAGTACACCGGTCTTGGTGTGCAGGGCTGGAGCGCCCCTGCGCAGCTCAGCATCGTCAATAATATCGTCATGAACTAATGAGGCGGCGTGAATAAATTCAGCGGCAGCAGACAATTGAAGCGTTCTGCGGCCCGAAGGCTTGCGTCCAAAACGGCCGCCGACGATGACCATCAGCGGCCGGAGCCGTTTGCCGCCGGAGCCGGTCAGCTCCAGAATGCTTTGTGCCAGCTGAGACTTTTTGGGTACGTCTTTATCACGGGCTACAATATTCTGAATTTCATGGTTAATTTCGTTCAGGTCTATATTCAAGGCTTCATGCAGCTTCATCTTTACGGTTCCCACCTGTCAAATGGCTTTGCTGGTGCGGCTATGCTGCCTTCGCTCCTGGATCAGGAACTCTTCAATGCCCGCCGCCGGATTTTGTTCTGCGAAGTCTCCATTTGACCGCGCGATTTGCAATTTTTTGATCGAAGGAGCCAGATAAGCAACCAGGTCCAGTTCACGGCATTTCACCGCAAATTGCAGATAAAAGCTATACAAATAATCTCCATCCAAAATGTTGCGGGTCAGGTCAGGATGATGTGGGGCACATTCCATATGGCGTTTAGCCGCCACAGTAAGAATGATATAAATACCTAGCAAATGGACTTTGCGGTCATATTCCAGATCATGGCGTTCCAGTACCGAGAGCAGGTGCTCACATTCTGCCGGAGAGAGATGCAGTTGAATTCCGGCGATTGGTGACATTTCAGTCTGAAGCAACCGGAAGCTGTCTTCAATGAGTTTTCTGTTCACAAGATTCTCTCCTTCTTGTCGGTTTTGCCGGAAGAAACCATAGCCTTGATTATCCCTACAAAACCCTTTGTTAAAACCAAACAAATCTGTGATGGATTATGCTAGTACCTTGATAAATAAGGAGAGTAATGTGTCCTAGGACACATTACTCTTAAGATCATCATATTCAGCTGCAGCAACACAAAATACACATAAGTTGCTGTTATTATTTATTAAACGGTGACAGAAGCATTAAACAACGGGTATTCACATCAGTCTGTAAACAGATACCATCGCCGTACAAGCGGGATTCGTTTCCACTGCTTCTTGAGCCAAGGCAGGACATAGTAGTCCAGACCAAAGACGCTACCAGATCCGCCAATGCACGCAATAGCTGCTCCAACGTACCAGAGCATTTCTGTTGAAGCCATCTTGGTAGACCAGATCATAACGGCCATACCTATGGTCGCTATGGAAGAGATAGCTGTAAACAAACCAACGATAAGCATAACACCGAAGACGATTTCGGCACAAACCATGCCGATTTGGAACCATTTAGCCAGGGCTGTGTAATCTGTTCCGCCACTGTTATAGAACATCAAGTTCATAAACCAGTGGGTAATATCATAAATCCATCCTGGAACCCATAAAGCTTCAACCGCTTCCTTAGCAGTTGTTACTGCGGAAGCTGCGGATTGGGCATCAACGGTATCCTTGACGGCATCAACGGCAACGCTGGCCGAGGAGGCAGCATCCGTAAGATGTGCAGGAGCAGGAATCAGGAAAATCTTATTCGGATCTTCCCAGATCTTTCTGAGCTTGTCTATCCCTTCATATAACCACATGCCCCCAAGCAGCATACGGAGCGGAACCAGCCAGAAATTCGGGGAACGTTTGGAGAAGTAGCCGCCCACGAAGCTCTTGCGGTTCTCTACATGGAAGAATTCATGCATCATGTAGGTCCATACTTTGTTAAAGCCTACGACTTGAGACAGATAGAACATATTGATGAAATGCTTGGACAGCATTGCCATGAATCCGGTGAGCATGAAGAACTTGCCTGGAAGACCTACGTTGGCTACACCGTAGCGGCTGCCGATGGAGACCATGGTGCCATGGAATCCTGGTTTGTAGGCTTTTTTGGCGGTACCGCTGATGTCTGCTGCGATATTGTTCGCAATGACCGGAGCGGCTTGTTCAGCATTTTCAACCATCTGCGGAACCGGACGGGTTTCGCCTTCAGGAATGTAGAAGATGTTATCCCCTACTACATAGACATTCTTATGGTCAACACTTTCCAAGTGCTCGTTGGTAACGATACGTTTACGCCCTTGCTGTTGTACTTCAAGGCCGCCGACGATTTCGGAGCCTTCTACACCGGCAGTCCAGACAATTGTCTGGGAATCCACGATGTTTTTCTCGCCGAGAGCTACACTGCCGTTGCCCACTTCAGTGATCTTGGCACCGGTAACGATTTCGACGTTCAGCTTGCGCAGACGGGCTTCAGCCTTCTGAATCAGCTTATCCGGGAGGATAGGCAGAATCTTCGGAGCCATATCGGCAACGATCAGACGTACTTCAGATGGATCAATGAAGAACTCCTTGCACAGCTCTTCGCGTTGCTCAGCCATTTCCCCAACCAGTTCGACACCCGTGAAGCCAGCACCGATGATGACGAAGGTCAGCATTGCGCGGCGGACAGCAGGATTTTTCTCCTTGGCGGCTTTGGTGTACATATCGCGAATCTGGCGTTTGAGTGCAACTGCATCATCGTAAGACCAGAAGGAGAAGGTGTTCTCTTCAGCTCCGGGAATTCCGAAGAATGTAGGTTTGCTGCCTGTTCCGATTACCAGGTAATCATAAGCATAGGTTGCTTTGTCGGATTTCAGCTTCTTGCTCTTGAAGTCAATATTGCTGATCTCATCCAGAACAACATCCACTTTCAGGCCGGCAAAAATTTTCTTCAAATCAATTTTGATTGAATCCTCAGGCGCACGGTTCGCGGACACCTCATGCAGCTCAGTCAAGAGAGTGTGATAAGGATTGCGGTCGATCAGCTTAATTTCTACATCTTTGTTGTTCTTATACTTCTTTGCTAGTTTCTTAGCCGTGAGTACGCCGCCGTAGCCGCCGCCCAAAATGACTATTTTTTTCAAGAGAAACTCACCTCATTCATCTGATTAGCTGCAAAAGGTAGCGAATAATTATTTCGCGCCTTCAAGTGCTTTTTCTGCAAGAGTAAAGTATTCGCCAACGTTGATAGATACGCCGGAGATTGCATCTGTTTTGCCTTCAGCATCCATTTTAGGAGCTGCGCCTTTATTATCAAGGAAGTATTTCTCAGCCAGTGCGATTTCTTCATGCCATTCAGCAGAAGCGCCGCCGGCTTTCATTCCATATTTACCGTCTACAGAGTATTGTTTCTTATCATCGCCAGCAGCATTTACGCCACTGAATTTGGCAGCTACGATGTTGCCGTTAACGATGGAGAGGTCCACAGTGGATTTGAAACCGTTGTTTTTGTCAAATTCTGCGCCTTCAGCATGGTAACCGCCATCTTTATATGGACCAGCTTCTGTAGGACCTGCAGCCAGAGCAGCTTGAGATGCGGTAACAAAGTCACTTACTCCAACGGAAACGCCGGAAATGGCATCGGTTTTGCCTTCAGCATTTACAACTACTGCTGCAGGATCTTGTTTTTCAATCAAAAAGGCTTCAGCTTTAGCCGCTTGCTCATGCCATTCTGCTTGGCCGCCGCCTTTGGATACCAGTCCGTATTTACCATCTTCAGAAACCTTTTTCTTCAGGTCGCCAGCGTTCTTAGTGTTGAAAGCGTCCCAATCTGCTTTGGTGATTTTTCCGCCTTCAACAGTCAGCAGAACGAATGATTGCCAGCCAGTTTCTTTGTCAGCTGGTGCTGTTCCGTAATATGTTCCATCTTGATACTTGCCTGTTTCAGCAGTTGCAGTGCCGGCGTCGGATGCAGCTGGTGCAGCGGACTCGACAGGGGCATTAGTTGCTGCCGCGTTGTTACCATTGTTGTTGTTACCACAGCCTGCGAGCAAAGTACCAAGTACAAGAGCGCTCGACAAAATTACAGAAGCTTTTTTCATTTTAGTATGACCTCCAAAGAAATAGTTTAAAATATATATATTAAAATGTAAAACATTTTAATAGTGATTGGAAGTGATAAAAATCACTTTATAAATGACATTTATCACTTTTGAATCCGCCTAAAGACCCTTTTTGTAGCAGCCTCATGACATATATCGGCGTATAATAGAAAAAAATTTAATTATCTCGTTTCTTCTTCGATGGCATTCTAGCACAAGCAGGACATATTACATGTGAAAATAATCACTTAAAGATAAACTATTTTATCGACAGTTGAATTATATCAAATTTTAAAATACTTAGATACCAGTTTTAAGAGACTATTATGTGACAGAAATCGACGGAAGCCGCTGTTCTTATCTGCGTACGTGGATAGATTCAAGTTTAAGGATCAGGGGTAATGATTTTTTAAGACATGAGCCTCTGGTCATACTAAAAAGACATCTAAGGAGATGAGCATGTAATGGATAGTAATGTAATCAAGGGAAAATGGATGCAACTTAAAGGTGAAGCCAAGAAACAATGGGGACAACTCACAGATGATGATCTTGATGTTATCGACGGTGAGAAGGATAAGCTGGTAGGCAAGCTTCAGGAACGTTATGGCCATACCAAAGATGATGCGGAAGCGGAATACCGCAACTGGGAGCAATCCATCCGCCACTAATATAAACACATACCCTCAAAACAGGATAATCACATAAGCAGGGAGAGGCGATGTCTATGTATAAATCCCATGTCGTAACCGGCAGAATTATCGAGATCAACGCTGACCGGGTACTTACACAGCAGGGAGAGATGTTCTGCAGCTTTCATCCCCGGTACTATATGCTTCCGGATGTTGAGACATGGACACCTGAGGAATGTGACCTGAAAGAGGAGCCTGTAATCATATTGCATGAGCAGAGCGGAGGCCAGAGCTTGAAAAGACGCTGGAGTTCTATGAGGCCCTGGTTTCCGCATAAGAAGAGCGCAAATCGTATCTGATTTGCGCTCTTCTTATGCGGAAAGACATGTACCGGAGAAGGAATTAGGCCTGGTTCGCAGGTATTAATGGGACTGTGATTTCATGTATTGATCCTACTATTATGGTACTATGATTGATAAGAATTACATATTTGTAAGCGTTGAAGGAGTGGTGCTATGGAGTACTTGAAGATTTTTTTTATGAACACAGCTCTTCTGATTACTGTCGCTTATCTGGCGAATTTAATATATAAGCATACTATTTCTCATGCTCCAGAGACTGTCAAAAAGGCAAGCTGGGTCGTACTTTCCATCTTCGCCGGTTGGATCACCATATGGTTTGGCTACAGACTGCATGAGAACGCCATCTTTGATTTGAGGTTTGTGCCGCTGATTATTTCTACGCTTGCATTTCCCCAGCCCTTTATTCTAATTATCATTGGTGTTGGCATAGGCTTGACCCGTCTCATCTTCGGGATGAACGAGGCGGCGGTAGCAGGCGTGCTGAATTTATCGATTCTGGGATTCGTCTGTGCCGGGCTCAGCTACTGGGTGCGCCGCACCACGGTTACAATTGTGGGTAAAGGTCTCCTTATCATTCTGGTTGTAAATCTGATGAATGCGGTGAATATCATTGTTTTTGGAGTGATTCCGGATCGGGTGTACATAACGGAAATTATGCCTATCACGCTGCCTGCCGGGATTGTTCTCAGCATGCTGTTTTCACTGATCATCCGTGATTTTCAGCTTGATCTGCAACGCACGGGACAGGTAGTACGGGCGAACAAACTGCTCTCCACACAGGCGGAAGAGCTGCATAAGAATAAGATCGTGCTGGAGGAAAGGGCGAAGCAGCTGATGCTGGCCTCCCAATTCAAATCGGAGTTTTTGGCTAATATGTCTCATGAACTGCGAACACCGCTCAACAGCATCATTAATTTTTCGCAGATTATTGAAGAGAATGATCAACAGCTCACCCGGGAGGAGATCACCGAATATGGCTCAATTATTCACCGGTCCGGCGGTGATCTGTTGGCGCTGATTAATGATATTCTGGATCTCTCCAAGGTAGAGGCGGGCAAGCTGGATGTGGTTCACGAGGATTTGAATGTCAGTGAGATTCCGGAATTGCTCGCGCTTCAGTTTACTGTAGTGGCCAGAAAAAAGGGGTTGGAATTCAACATTAACCTTAGCGAGGATGTCCCCCCGGTGATTCATTCCGATCCTCAGCGGGTGCAGCAGATTCTCCGCAACCTGTTATCCAATGCGTTTAAGTTCACAATGAACGGCTTTGTATCATTGAATGTCCGAATGGTAGAACGGTCAGAAGGGCAAGCCCTGAAGCGCTGGGTAGTCTTTGATGTACAAGACAGTGGAATTGGAATTGCCGCCGATAAGCATACGGTAATCTTTGAGGCCTTTCAGCAGGCGGACAGCAGCATCAGCCGCAAGTATGGAGGGACGGGCCTCGGCCTGTCCATCAGCAATGATCTGGCTAAGCTCCTGGGCGGCTACATTACACTATCCAGCAAGGAGGAGCAAGGCAGCCTCTTTTCCCTATATTTGCCACTGTAATCTTCCGGGAAATATGGTGCTTGGAAGTCCAACTTTATTTGTGATTTTGGCGTATTGACAGGAGCTTGATGCGGAGTAGAATGAAGCAAAAGCCGCATCAAAGGAGTGTTATCACCCCCATGAACATCATGAGAAACAGGCTTGGCGGTTCACGTCCAAAAGTTCTCCGCAAAGCCTCGGTACATCGTAAGAATCTGCAGATCGCAACGTTTGAGGGGATACCATCAACGATATTTCAGGTGCTGCTCCAAGGGCAGTTTCTGACAGGCTTTCTGTTATATCTAGGAGCCAGCTCCAGCCAGATAGGTTTTGTAATTGCACTTACTACACTGGTTAATGTAGCGCAGATAGGTGTGGCTTTTCTGATTCAAAAGCTGCCAAGCCGCAAATGGGCCATGGTAACCTTTATCGGCTTACATAGGCTGCTCTGGGGCTCCACGGGGCTCGTTCCGTTTATTTTTCCGCAAGAGCACTGGGTCACCGCATTTATCGTCTTATATACGATTGCATTCATTGCCAATACAGCCGGTGGTGTCTTGTGGAGTTCTGTAATCAGTGACCTTGTTCCCGCACGGGTGAGGGGCCGTTACTTTGGAATCCGCAATACTTTTCTGAATGCCCTGGGAAGTCTTGTGATGTATGGCGGCGGCATTGTACTTGACCGTTACCCCGGAGGGCACGGGTTTCTGATTCTGTATATTGTGGTCTGGATTTTTTCCATCTCCAATATCATCGTGTTCTTTTTCTATCCGGACGTGCCGTTTGAGAAATCGGAGGAGAAGGATTTTCTGCCGATGCTCAAGAAACCGCTGCATGATACGTTATTCATGAAATCTACGCTGTTCCTGTCCGCGTGGCTGCTGCTGCAGAACCTGACAGTGCCGCTCTATTCCTATGTCATGCTGCAGTTACTGAATATCAATTATGAGACCTTGTCCCTGCTGAATGTCTCACAGACGATCTTCATGATGGCAAGCTTCTATGTGTGGGGCAATCTGAACGCCAAGTACAGCAATAAGCGGCTGCTGCTCTGGACATTGCCGATCATTGCCGTATCCTCGCTGCTCTGGGGGCTGCTGTCTGTAATGCCGATGCTGCTGGTGCTGTTCGCCGCCCATATTGTGTTCGGTGTGGGAGTAGGAGGCTTCAACCAACTGGCCTTTAACTTCATCATTGGCGATACACCAAAGAAAGAGCGGCCAATGTATATGGCGATGTATGCGGCTCTGACTGGACTCGCTGCGTTTTTTGGACCGCTTATCGGAGGGCGGATTTATGAGTGGATACAAGAATGGCCGCAATGGATGCAGGTGTACGGGATGCAGATTATCGTAGGGACGCTGATGCTTCTTCTCGCACTGCTGCTGGGCCGGCGTATTCTGAAAGACTAACTGCAGAGGATGGCCAGGTCTTCCTCTTATTTCGGATGAAAGGAGACCATTCAATGACGAGAATTGCAGTAGTGCTGGGTGCTACGGGTCTTGTAGGCCGTGCGCTTACGGAAGATCTGCTGAATGGGGATTGGGAGGAGGTGCGTGTGCTGGTGCGCCATCCGATGAAACTTCAGCATCCCGGACTGAAGCAGGTTATCATCGATTGGGAGCAACTCGCACAGTACAAGGAACAGTTTGCCGGTGCTTCTGCCGTCTTCTGCTGTCTCGGAACAACCATCAAGAAAGCCGGCTCGCAGGAGCAGTTCGAACGTGTGGATCTGGAATATCCGCTTGCTGCCGCGGCACTGGCCAAAGCAAGCGGCGTGAAGCAGTTTCTGGCGGTTTCATCGATGGGGGCAAGCGTCAAATCGCGCAATTTCTATTCCCGCACCAAAGGCAAAGTGGAGGAGGGGCTGATTGCTGCCGGATTTCAGGGACTCCATTTGTTCCGCCCTTCCCTGCTGCTGGGAGAACGTGAGGAATCGAGGCCCGGTGAACGGGCAGCCGCCGTGGTGATGAAGGCACTGGACTTTGCCATGGTCGGACATGCAGCCAAGTACCGGGCGATACCCGCAGTGAAGGTGGCTAGAGCAATGATGAACATCGCCCTTGCCGATACGCACGGTGTGCATGTCTATACCAATGAAGTCATTCATGTAATTGGAAAAGTGGAGGCCTGAGGTTTGCAATAAGCTTGGCTCAGGACGTACAATGGGACATAAATCATACGTACATAGAGAGATCACTGTCTTGTACAGCAAACAGGAGGAGAACATGAGCAAAAAACAGGTAGCAACCGCAAAAGCCCCAGGCGCAATCGGCCCTTACAGTCAGGCGATCATTGCCGGGAATTGGGTATACACTTCGGGCCAACTGGGTCTGAACCCGGAAACAGGAGCTCTGGCAGAAGGCGTAGAGGAACAGGCCCGTCAATCGCTAAGCAATGTAAAGGCGATCCTCGAAGAGGCTGGTGCATCCCTTGAGCATGTAGTGAAGACGACTGTGTACCTAAAGGACATGAATGATTTTGCGGCTGTAAACGAAGTGTACAGCACATTCTTCACGGAGCCATATCCGGCACGCAGCGCTGTTGAAGTTGCACGTCTGCCGAAAGATGGACTTGTAGAGATTGAAGCGGTAGCCCGGAAGAAATAAGCCTTAAGGGTAATGAGTCCCTGAGTGTTTCCGTACCTTGGAAGCACTCGGGGATTTTTTTGAATAGATAAGAATGAACCTCAGAATTTACTCCGGCGTGGTGTCAGCAACAGCCAAATGCTGTAGAGCAGCAGTAAGCCGGCAGCGACTAGCCCCGTAATAAACACACTGCCGATATCTTTATGCTCCAGGGCAATGGCGATGAAGGCCCACACGAAAACCAGAGGATAAATACAGTCCCGGTAAGGGAAACTGACAAACACAGCCAGCAAAGTGCCGACAACGAGCATTATCACAGCCCAGGCGGGATCACTTAACCCGAAGCCGTCCCAATGGTTCTTCTCCAGGACGACGCTGACATTGACAATAGTGGCAACGGAGATCCAGCCCAGATAGAGGCTGAACGGCAGCTTGACCAGCCACTTTTCCCCTGGAGTGGGACTCGTGATGCTGCGCGTTTTGCGGTAGATAATGATCAGTGTAATCAGCATCAGCACCATAACCGCTAGGGATAGCTCAATATAGAGATACTGCCAGAGGAACAGCCAGCCCATATTAAAAATGCAGCTGAGCACAAACCAGATGCTGATCGGCCGTACCGAATCCCTGGAGCTGGTACCCTGCCGGAAAGGGTAGATGATGAAGCCGGCGAGCAGCAAATAGATCAATGACCAGATGGAAAAGGCATAGCCGGCAGGTGTCAGCAAGGTGTGATACCTGTCCGAAATTTCACTGGTGCTGTTCCCGCCCAGCGGGAGGGTCACTGATAGGGTATTTACGACGAGTACACCAAGGAAGAACAACAGGTTCCACCACTTATAAGAATTGTTTTGTCTCATTTGCTTTCACTCCCTAAACCTGATTATTTAGTGCTGAAGCCGGCGTCTACATAGAATATACCCGCAATCACAACTTATAAGACCAATTTTGGCAAAAAAATGACCAGAGGGTCATAAAGTTTACGGATAGCAGTCCGGTAACGCTGGGTAATATGTATTAAAGTAAAAGCCGCAACAGCCGAAGGGGGAAAGTAAGCATGGAGAGCAGTGAAGCGATTCGTCCCGAGAAAATGGGTCCGCTGGTTATGAAGGAGACCTGGAATACACCTGGAAGCTTGGTGTCCTGGGAACGCTCCGAGAATATATATATTGTCCAGGGAGAACGCGGAGGCATTGTTTTTGTCTTTTTGAATGACGAAATATTCCGGATGAAAGTGTTTCGGGACAAGGTGCCTGATCTGACGACGACTCCGGCGGTGCTGGCCGAGAGCTGTATCCCGCACTTGTTCCCTGTAGAGGATACTAACGATCAGCTGATTTTTACGACCAGTGCCATCAAGCTGATCATTGAGAAAACGTCCCTGCTGCTGCGTGTGGAGAACATAGACGGAAAGATTGTTATGCAGCAGAATCTAACAAGCTGGAATCCGCGCGGTGCGAGCCACGCTGAATATGATATGCAGCCGGATTCCCACTTTTACGGGCTGGGCGAGAAGGCAAGCTTTCTCGACAAGCGTGGAGAACGTTACACCAACTGGAACACCGATGTATTTGCTCCTCATTTGCCGGAAATAGAAGCACTATATGAGTCCATTCCACTGCTCATTCATGTGCATGGCGAGCTGTCTTATGGCCTTTTCCTGGACAATACGGGCCGGAGCGATTTTGACATGCGCTCTCACGGGGTGGCGTTTACCATCGGCTGTTCTACTGGAGCTTATGATGTCTATTTTATCAACGGCCCTGATATGAAGGATGTGGTCAAAAGATACACCTCACTGACCGGCCGGATTGCACTGCCGCCCAAATGGGCTATTGGCTATCACCAGTCACGCTACAGCTATATGAATCAGCAGGAAGTGCTTCAGCTCGCCCGGACCTTCCGCGAAAAGAACATTCCATGCGATGTCATTTATCTCGATATCCACTATATGGATGAATACCGGGTGTTTACCTTCGATCCGGTCAATTTCCCCGAACCTGAGAAGATGATCGCTGAGCTGGGCGAGCTGGGGGTGCGAATTGTGCCGATTGTAGATCCCGGTGTCAAAAAAGACCCCAACTATGAAGTGTATAAGCAAGGGGTGCTGGAAAAACACTTTTGCCGTTTCCTGGAGGGCGACATCTTTTTCGGCGAGGTTTGGCCGGGAATCAGCGCGTTTCCCGATTTCAGTGATGTCCGGACTGCCGAGTGGTGGGGCGATCTGCACAAATACTATACCGACCTGGGCATCCAGGGCATCTGGAATGATATGAACGAGCCGGCGGTGTTCAATGAGTCGAAGACCATGGACCTTGATGTGATGCATTTCAACAATGGCCGTCCGGTCACGCACGAGGAATACCACAATCTGTACGGAATGATGATGTCTAAGGCTACGTATGAAGGACTGGCGGAGCATATGGGCGGCGAACGTCCTTTTGTACTGACACGGGCCGGGTATGCGGGAATTCAGCGCTATGCCGCTGTGTGGACCGGAGATAACCGCAGCTTCTGGGAGCATATGGCGATGGCCATGCCGATGGTGCTCAATATGGGCCTGTCCGGTCTCGCTTTCTCGGGGCCGGACATCGGAGGGTTCGCCCACCATACCTCTGCCCAGCTGCTGGTGCGCTGGACGCAGATGGGTGTCTTTTTTCCGTATTGCCGCAATCACTCTTCCATCGGTACGATGCGCCAGGAGCCCTGGTCATTCGGGGAAGAAGTGGAGGCGATCCTGCGGGAGTTCATCGGACTGCGCTACCGCTGGATGCCGCATATCTATAATCTTTTCCATGAGGCTGAAATGACGGGCCTGCCCGTGATCCGTCCGCTGATTCTGGAATATCCGCGTGATCCGCATGTGACGAATCTGTGTGACCAGTTCCTGCTAGGGGAGAATGTGCTGATTGCTCCTGTGTACCGGCCGGACACGGACCACCGTTCTGTCTATTTGCCGGAGGGACTGTGGATCGACTATTGGGACGGAGAGGTTCACGAAGGCGGACAGTATATTTTGGCTGCTGCCCCGCTGCGGATTATGCCGATGTACATCAAGGCAGGGACTTTTGTGGCCGAAGGCCCGCTTAAGCAGTATGCGCTGGAGGATACGGCTGAGACGATGATCTTTCATCTGTATGGTGCCAGGGCGCGGGATGGTTTTTTGGCCTCCTTTTCTCTCTATGAGGACGACGGACATAGCTTCAGCTACAAGGAAGGGCACTACTCGGAGATCAGTGTCCATGCGGAAGGAGAAGAGGGGGAACTGCGCCTGGGCTGGACCTATACGATCCGGGAGTATGCGCCGCGAAGAGAAATGCTGCGCTTTGCGTTATGCTATCCGGAATTCACTGCAGCTTCTGTAGACGGGCTTGCCGAAATCAGTCTGGAGCAGCTGGAAGAAGGCCGGACGGGCTGGGCACACAACGGCGGAAATGGTGCGCTGCTAATCCAGGTGAACGATGATCCGGATGGCGGGGAGCTGCGTATTCAGGCCTCAAAGGAGTAGAGAAAGTTGATAGAGTCAGGGGGCAGCGGGGAGTGAAGTGGAATTAGTAAACTTAAATGGGCCCAAAGGTGCTTTGTAAAAGGCATTAGTGGGAATTAGTAAACTTAATCTAAGCGAATTCATCTGAGAAGATGCGACTCGGTCATATTAGGTCTACTTTTTCCCACTAGCGTTAGTGGGGAGCGGTAGGGGGAATAATTAGGTTCACTTATTCCACTTGGTCTTGCCGCTTGGTTCAACGTGATCCGGAATGACTAGAGGAAGTATAGGGCTCTGCGACAGGAACGGGCAGATTGCGACCATGTTCGGACAACTAAAAGGGAACCACCAAATCAACCGCTATTTAGCGGTTTTTTGGTATGAATTGGGCGGATCAAGAGGTGTTCTACTCGATGAAGAGCGGATAAATCCGTAAAAAGTAGATAAATCTCGGAAAAAAGTGTAGAAAGGTTTTTAAATATCGTCTTTTTCGTATAAGATGAAGGGATGAAGAAAAAAACATTTGGCAATCCGGGGGCCGTTCTTTCAGACTCTCCGGTTTACCTGTAACTATATTTCTTGCGGAGAAGGATTCAGTCTTCCTGATGGGGGGCAGACTGGCTCTTTCTGTTTGCTCAAAAAGAATGGAGATCATCAATGATTAAGCATCTGTATGCAATATGGTTAGGGGACGTATTTTTCTGCTTCTCCGGCGAAACCTCGGAGCCCAAGGTAGACGCATGGACGCGTGTGGTCAAACGGCTGGAGCTTCGGAGCGGCTGGCGTCCTTTTGCGGGTGCTGCACTGAGGCTCACGGAGGTGAAATATCCGGTTGCCGCCTCTGCGGAAGGGAGAACCACGCGGCGCGGCTTGCCGGGGCGGACGCTGGAGGGGTTGGCTCTGGCGCCGAAGGATGCCTTCGAGCTGCTGCTCGGCTGGGACGAGCAGCTATGCCGCAGCCAGGGCCTGGAGCCGGGCGGGGAGCTGCGCTATTGGTCTGCCGCCGCCCGCTTCGCGCTGGAGCTGATGGGCACAGGCGGTATTGTGCCGGGGGCTCTGCCGCCCCGGCCGTTAGGCTCCCGCCGCCGCGGAGGAGAACAGGCGGCGTCGGCTGCCTGGTCTCCGGCCTTCCGGCAGGAGGCAGACAAGGAGCTGTTCCTGCAAATGGCGGCTTCTATGCCGGTGCTGGCGCTCGGAACGCATGTGGCAGAGGAAGGCGATCTGTCTTCCCGTGAAGATGCCGGTGCGTATGTGCTCTATTCCTTCCTGCAGTCGGTAATGACTGCGGAGATCAAGCGGGTTGTTGCACAGAACGAAGGGAAGCTTGCGCCGTATAAGGCGAACTACCGGCGCGGCTATTCCCCTTTGACAGAGCTGTGGTGGAACAGCCTGCTCACGGGCAGCCGCGATATCCCGGTTCAGGGAACGCAAGCCGAAGTGACGGAGCTTCTGGCTGCAGTGAACGGAACCGCCGGCAACGAAGTGCCGCATGCGGAGACGGAAGAAGCACGCAGCGGACAGCTCAGCCTGGGGCTGCGTCTGGAGCCGCCCGCGGACGAGAACGAGGAATGGCGGTTGTCCTTCTGGGTGGAGAGCCGGGAAGAGGGGGAATTCTGGCTGCCGGCCGCGGCAATCTGGAGCAGCCGTGAACGCGAATTCACGCTCTGGGGCAAGCGGTACCGCAATATCCAGCAGCAGCTGCTGTCCGCACTGGGCCGGGCAGGCAAGCTGTCACCGGACATTCAGCGGGCGCTGACCGTACCCGCTCCAGATAGTGTGAAGCTTACGCCGGAACAGCTCTATTTGTTCCTGAAGGAAAGTGTGCAGCCGCTGCGTGAGCGGGGCATTACTGTGCAGATGCCGTCCCGCTGGAGCCGTGAGGGCCGGCGGCGGATCGGAATGAAGATGAAGATGCAGCCGCCGGCTGGCGGAATTGACGGCCCCGCCCAGGCAGCACTGGGCATGGAGCAGCTGATTTCTTTCCGCATAGAAGCTTCGCTGGGAGATTCGGATGTCACTGAGGATGAACTGAATGCATTGGTGGAGGCTGGCGTACCTTTTGTACGGTTCCGCGGGGAATGGATTGAGATTGATCCGAAGGAACTCCGCCAGGTACTCAGGTATATGAAGCGTAATGAAAGCGGAGAAATGTCGGCGTCAGACTGGATGCGTCTGGAAGCCGAAGCAGGCGAGGAACGGCTGTGGAAGGGGATGTCGGTGACCGGAATGGAAACCACCGGTCTGCTGGCTTCGCTCATGCAGGGCGACATGCTGCGGCATCTCCCGCTTCGTCTGGTCCCTCCCGATTTACACGGAACACTCAGACCGTACCAGGAACGCGGGTTTCAATGGCTGGCCTCGCTAAGCGGGCTAGGTTTCGGGGTCTGTCTGGCGGATGACATGGGACTGGGCAAGACGGTCCAGGTGATTACCTGTTTGCTGGATCGCGCGCTCAATGCGGAGCCTGAACACAAACATGAGCCTGTACTGATCCTCTGTCCGACTTCCCTGCTGGGGAATTGGCAGCGGGAACTGCAGCGTTTCGCGCCTTCGCTGCGGGTGCATATTCATCATGGGGGCCGCCGGATCCGCGGCGAAGGCTTCGCCCAGCTTGCGGCCAGTCACGAAATCGTCCTGACCACGTATCATCTCGCCGGACGGGACAGTGAGGATCTGGCAGGTGTAAGGTGGTCAACGGTGGTCCTGGACGAGGCGCAATACATCAAGAATCATCGTACCAAGCAGGCGCAGAGCGTGATGAAGCTAACGGCACCGCACCGTATTGCTATGACGGGTACTCCGGTGGAGAACAGATTGGGCGAGCTGTGGTCTATCTTTCACTTCCTGAATCCGGGATACCTGGGAACGTATCATTCGTTCCGCCAGCGTTATGTTTCCGGAGAAGGCGGAGAGCGGCTGCGCGAGCTGCACCGGCTTGTGTCGCCTTTCTTACTGCGGCGTCTGAAGAGTGATCCGGATATCTCCAAGGATCTGCCGGAGAAGCTGGAGCTGAAGCAGTACTGTACGCTCACAGAAACTCAGGCAGCGTTGTATCAGGGAGTAGTCAATGAAATGCTTGGCGTAATCGGAGAACGCTCGGGTATGGCCCGCCGGGGTCTGGTGCTGTCTTCCCTGACCAAGCTGAAGCAGATTTGCGATCACCCGCAGCTGTTCCGCAAGGATGAGGGACGGGGCCAACGCAGTGAGGCTTCGGGTAAAATGGACGTCATGTTCGAGGTGCTGGACAGTATCGCCGAGCTTGGAGAATCTGCACTCATCTTTACCCAATATGTGGCGATGGGAGAGCTGCTGGTCAGCAGGCTGGCCAGACGGTATGGCAAAGCACCGCTCTTTCTGCATGGCGGGGTCCCTAAGCGGGAACGTGATGAGATGGTGCATGACTTTCAAGAGGGGGAAGGACCGGCCTTCTTCGTTCTCTCGCTCAAAGCCGGTGGTGTCGGGCTTAATCTGACCCGGGCCAACCACGTTCTGCATTATGACCGCTGGTGGAATCCGGCAGTCGAGAATCAGGCGACCGACCGGGCTTTTCGGATTGGGCAGCACAAAAATGTGCAGGTGCATAAGCTGATCTGCCAGGGAACCCTTGAAGAGAGAATTGATGAGCTGATCGAACGCAAAAAGAATCTCTCCGAGCAGGTCGTCGGCTCCGGTGAAAACTGGCTGACCGAGATGTCGAATCATGAGCTTAAAGAGCTCATCGAGCTGCAAGGGCAGGACTGGATGTAGCGGAAACGGACGAAATAAAGGAGGAATCAGCAATGAGCGGAGGGCTAGAACTGCGGCTGGATATCCAGCCCGGAAGGGTAAAAGCAAGAAGTCTTCAGGGATCCGGGTCAACGCCGGAACTGCAGGGTGTGCGTAAAGCGGCAGCAGCCGTACAGGAGCCGGAATCCGCAGCGGTTCTTTCTTTGGAAGTTCCGCCATGGACGGCTGAACAGAAAAGAACAGTTCTGCGCGAGCTCGCTGCACATCCGGGAGAGCTGTATGGACTTCTGCAGGGAGAGCTGAGCGTAAGGCTTGCCGGGCTTGGCCTTCTGCCTGCAGAGGAGGAACTTGCCTCCGCGGTCTTCGAGCAAGAGCTCGGAGCCGCAGACAAGGCGCAGCTCCAGACCCTGCTGACGCAGCGCCTGACGGAGGAGCCGCTGCTGGCTCTGTCGCTGCGCGGCCTGGGGAAGGAAGAACTGCTGGCAGGCGTATTTGGCCTGTGGGCTGAAGCTGGCACCGCAGAGGAAGGCGCAGCTGTGCCGGACGCTCCGGGTGCGCTGGCTGCGGAGCTTGCCCGGCTGGAGCGCAAGGGTCCTGCGGTCGCCTCGGGAGAATGGCTGGCAGAGGCTGCCGCCGAAGGCTCGCTTCACCAGCCGGGGCCGCTGTTTCACGAGATTGCAGCCCGGCCGTTTCCGGTGTCTCCGGTGGTAGCCGTGCCAACTGAGGATTGGAAGTCCCTTCTTCCACAGACCCCCAGAGCGACTGAAGGGCTGGCTTTGATCATGCGGGAGGTAGCCGAGGCGGCTGCGCGCCGGGCAGCCGGTCTAAGCAAGGTGTGACAATGAGGCAGAATTAAACGAAAGGCAGCATATGAACAGGTTACCCGCTGTTCATATGCTGCCTTTTTAGATGATAAGTCCTAATTTTTTGTTCAGGGGTTTATTTCGTGGAGGGACCTTCTGCCAGCTCCAGAATCTCCCGGCGGAGGCGGAGCATCTTCTGATCCAGTTCATCGGCGGCGCGTGCCGCTTCCTTCAATTCCTCAGCGACATGGGGAGGGAGCTGCTTGTCGAATTTATAATATAGAATATGCTCCATACTGGCCCAGAAATCCATCGCAAGCGTGCGCAGCTGAATTTCAGCCTTCACCCAGCGGGTCCCCTCCAGCAGTACCAGCGGCATGGCTACAATGAGATGCAGACTTTGATAGCCATTCGGCTTCGGGTGGGCAATATAATCCTTGATCTCCAGCACCCGCATGTCTTCGCGTGCACACAGATGGTCGACCAGACGGTAGATATCCTTCACAAAGGCGCAGACGATCCGCATGCCTGCGATATCATGAATGTGCTGCTCCATATTGTCCAGTGTGAATTCATGCCCTTTACGTTCCATCTTCTGCAGAATGCTCTTGGGCTCCTTGATCCGGCACTTGACATGCTCAATCGGACTGAAACCGTCGCGAACCTGCCATTCCGTCTTAATAACATCAATTTTATTCTCAAGCTCATTCAGTGCATGGCGGTAGAGCGCCGGCAGGGCTTTGAAGCTTTCCATCTGCTTGGCGAAATCTTCGCTCATTTGCCATTTCTGCAAATCCTTGACGTGTACCTGCAACTGATTCAGCGTAACCTGTGTACTATCATTTTCTTCCACTTAGACTCTCCCGGTATTCATGATTTGTGACTGGTTCATGATTATATTTTAACCTATGTAGAGCCCCGGAAGCAAAAAAAATAAGACCCGGTCCCTCTGGCTGAATGCCGGGGAGTCCGGGTCCTGAAATGGAAGAAATGCAGCTCGGGGCCAGTTTTGCAGAAACATTTTGACGTCCGCCGCGTATTAGCACACATAAAGTTTCATGGAGGCGCGTAGTTATTTGTTGGTAGGCGAGCCCCCATCATAGCCGGTGTCCTCGTAGCCGGTGTTGCCAAGCTTCGGCAGAACATTCAGCTGTTCGATCGTGTGACGGGTCTCAGGGGTACCATAGCGGTGGAGATACTGATATACCCGGATGGTCTGATCGTCGAACTGGTTGATGGCCTCATCGTGATCTGCGGACTTGTAAGGCACAAACGCACGCCGGAAGGCATACTCATCCTCCCTGGCCAAATCCTTGAGGATATCCTGAAGCCCTGTCAGCTCCTCAGCGGTAAGCAGGACCTCATATTCACCCGAGTCATTGCGGACATCCTGAATGAGGCCATGACTTACGGACACGAAATAGCGTTTCTTGTCATCGCCATGCAAGTGTAATCCCTCCATCATTCGATGTTTCTCGCTGAAACGAGTACTGTCCTCAGTAGGACGGCGAAGCCGTTTTCACTTAGTATTATACACAGAATGACAAATAATGAATCTGGCCGGGACATTTGGTATGATAGAAGCACAATTCCGCTTCTGCAAGGAGCGTAAAGGGTTAACTACACTATACGAGGCTGCGATCAGCCCGGTTCTCACTCTGGAGAAGGAGGAACTTACAATGAATTTTTTGCAACGGATCAAGGACGGTGCCAGCCGGGTGAGCGAAAAAGCGCAAAGCTCGGTGGAAATCGGCAAACTGAATGGTCAAATATCGGATATTGAGCGTGAGATGGAAATGGAATTTATGAAAATGGGCAAGCTTTTCTACGATGGCTTCCGTTTAAGGGATATGTCGGTGGCGGAAGGCAAAATGGTAGAACTCTCACGGGGCTGCTTCAAGTTTCAGGAGCAGATTGACGAGCTGCGTGCACGTATTGCCGAGCTGAAGAATGAACGTCTCTGCGCCTGCGGGCATGTGGTCGCCCTGGATGCTAATTTCTGCCCGCACTGCGGACGCAAGCTGGAGGAACTCTCCCTGAGAAAAGAAGCGGCGGCAGTGAACGTACATACCGTTCATGAACACGAAGAGGAAGAGGATGAATACTACGGCGAGGACGAATTAACCGAAGCCGAAAAGGAACTCGCGATGAGACACGAGAATCGTGCAGTGTACACCGAGGTGCTTCCCGAAGAGGAAGAACTGCCTTTAGAGAACTATGCCGGAAATGCCCAGCATGAGGAGCGCAGCCGCCGTGAGGCCGATGAACTGGAGCGTGAACGCGAGCGGCAGCTTGAGCTGGACCGGCGGATCCGGGACTGGAAGGCCAGTGAACCGGAGGAAGCGGCTGGCAGTGAGGGCAGCGGTGTGCGCGATATCGTGAAATGCCAGATCTGCCGGGCTGATCTGCCCAAGGGTTCCATGTGGTGCCCGCGCTGCGGATCAGAGCAAATATAGACAGAGTCACAGACAGCTTAGGGGGACAACATAGATGGAACAGTTGCTGCTGCATCTGCGCAATTTGGGCTTCACGGAGATGGAGTCCAAAATCATGATCGAGCTGGCCACCAAAGGCCAGGCTTCGGGCTACGAGGTCGCCAAACAGCTCGGAGTATCCAGATCCAACGTATATGCGGCGCTGCAGCGCCTGACTCAGCAAGGATATGTAAGATGCGGTGAAGGGGAACCGGCGCGCTACAGCGTGCTGGACCCGGAGGAGCTGGCGACAATGATTTCCGGCCGGGTACAGGCATCGCTGGCTTATATGGAAAGTGAAATGCCCCGCGGCGGTCCGGTAAGCCCGTCCTTTTACAATGTCGAGGGTGACCGCAACGTGATGGGGGCGCTGATCCGCCAGCTGAATCTTGCCCGGCAGGAGATTGTGGTCGATGTATGGCGTGAGGAGGCCTCACTGCTGCGCAGCGAGCTGGAACAGGCCGAACTGCGTGGAGTGAAGCTGCTGTGGGCTTTTGACGGCGGCAATTCCGTTCCCGCACCCTATCCGGCCTGGCCGCCACTTGGCGGTAAGCTAGCTAGAAGCGGGGGGCGCAAGTTTTCTTTTGTGATCGACAGGGACTGGTGCATGCTGGGCATGCGGTATGAGGATGGAACCGCACAGGCGGTGGTCACGGAGCATCCGGTGCTGGTGGAGCTCTTGCTGAACCACTTTACTCAGGAAATGGTGCTTTTTGAACTGGAAGAAGATATGGGAACTGAACTGACCAGGCGTTACGGTGAGCGCTACAGCCGGATTTTCGGTAAATATGTGCTGCATGACCAGGACGGGGAAGCGTCGGAGAGAACCGGAGAGCAGGTTGCAGGGGAATTGCGATCAGAAGACTCGCCCGATTAGTGCACCCCGCGGAGCCTGATATTAGCTTAGGGAGGTGAAAAGCATGGAGTGTATCGTCCATTTTGAGGTGAATCATACCGAAGGTGTGAAGCCGCTGCGCGGTCTGCTGTTTCTGGACGAGGGACAGATTCCCGGAGAGAAAGAGCTGGTTGATATGTTCAAGGATATGAAGTTTGATGTACGGCTGGATGACCGTGAGAAGCTGATCTTTAAGCCTGTAAATCCCGGGGAAACCTACTCGGAGATTCGCATCACTAGCTTTGATAATGGAAAGACGGACGGCAAAGAGGATCATAATCTGAAGTCGATCGTCGGCAATCTGCTGCCGCAGAAGCCCACCGGGCTGTAAGTAAGGTGTAAGTAAGGAAACATGGGTCCATGGGATGGGAGAAGGAGGAGCACAGATGAAGTTGTTGAGACAAAAAGTTATAAGTGAAGGAATTGTTCTCGGACAGGGCGTGCTCAAGGTGGATTCTTTTCTGAATCACCAGATGGACCCGTTTCTGATGCGTGAGGTTGGCCGTGAGTTTACCCGCCGTTTCGCGGGGGAAAAAGTGACGAAGGTGCTGACCATCGAATCCTCCGGGATTGCGCCAGGCATCATGACCGCGCTGGAGCTTGAGGTTCCGCTGATTTTTGCCCGCAAGCAGAAGTCTCTGACCCTGACGGAAGATATCTTCGTGGAAAAAGTATATTCGTTCACGAAAAAAGAAAGTAATGAAATTACGGTTTCCAAAAAGTTCATTGTTCCCGGCGAGCGGGTACTAATCGTAGATGATTTCCTGGCCAACGGCGAGGCAGCCTTCGGGTTGGCACGGATCGTTGAGCAGGCAGGCGGGACGGTGGCCGGAATCGGAATTGTGATCGAAAAAGCGTTTCAGCCCGGGAACCGGCTGCTTAAGGAAGCCGGCTACCGCGTGGAATCGCTCGTGCGCATTGCTTCACTGGACGATGGTATCATCGCCTTTGTGGAAGAGGACGCGGAGCTCTCTGACTGAGGTTCCGGCAGTTACACCGTCCATCGGCAGATCAGGCTGTGCCGGTGCGGGGGCTTTGGACCCGTGGAATACCGTATGAATAGCCATAAAATCAAAACGAACCCCATCGCCACTTTGCAGTGGAAAAGGGTTCGTTTTTTTTGTTAAGAGAGGGGAGCATCCGCTGTGCGAGCCGCTGGGCAGGTACGGCCCGGATCTTGCCGCACAACTGTACCCGCCTAGCCGCTCGCGGTGCAGGAGCTGGCTACTCCGTCAGCGCCCAGTGCAGCGGCCAGCGGCGAGAGCACGCGCAGTGCGCCCGGCTCGCAGCGCACCGCCAGCGGCGCTGTGCCCAGGCTCTCGCCGTCGCCGATGGCCTGGCGCGGCTCAGCGAAGCGGACGGCTACGCTGCGTCCGCGCAGCATGGTCACGAAGGGCAGCGTGGTATGCTTGCCCTTCACGACCGTCGGGAACAGCCGCAGCAGTTGCCCGCGGCTGACCCCGTGCACGACGCAGACGTCGAGCAGGCCGTCATCGGCCTTCGCCTGCGGGCAGATCAGGAGCCCGCCGCCGTAGCTGGGCAGGTTGCAGATCGAGACAAGCCATGCTGTCTCGAAGGCCTGCTCTTTCCCGTCGCAGGTCACACTCACGCGGCAGGGCTTGAAGGTCATCAGCGTATGCAGAATGCCGATGAGATAGGCCAGCTGGCCGGCCCCGATGGCGTTGCACAGCCGCTTGTAGCGGCTGTTGTTCACATTGACGGCCACCTGGGCGTCAAAGCCGCTGGCCACGGCGGTCAGCGTCAGGCCGTCCTCGCCTGACAGCACGTCCGCTGTCAGGCAGCGGTCCAGCAGCGCGGCATCCAGCGCGGCCTCTGTGGCCAGCGGGATGCCGAAGCCCCGGGCCGTATCGTTGCCGGAGCCGGCGGGGATTACCGCCAATGCCACGCCTCTGCGCCGCAGCGCACCCAGCACGCTGTGAATCGTGCCGTCGCCGCCGATCACGATGGCGGCGCGCCAGTCCTCGCGGTGCGCGAGCGCATGCAGAACCTGGGACTCGGCGCTGTCCGCGCTTTGCGTGAATAGCGCTTCGTAAGCGGTTCCGCGAGCCTGTAGCATGACTTCCACGGCATGCCAGGTCCGCTCACCTGCCCCTCCTCCGGAGCGGGGATTTATGATCAATAAATACATGAGTGTTCCTCCAGCCTGCAGATTCCTGTATGTCCTGATTCCATTGTACGGAGGAGCGGAGCAAAAGGGAATCTTTTTAGCAAGGATCAGCAAAGACCCGCTGGCACCCTGGTAAGGAACCGGGGAGCCTTTATAGCTTGCGGAGCTGATTTTCTGCAATATCCCCTACCCAGGGCAGCCTATACCACCTTCCACCCAGTGCGTGGTAGATCATCAGCAGCCACACGGCGAACGAGCACAGTGAGATGAGGGCGGCGAAGAATGGACCCAGCAGCGGAATGAATCCGCACAGCACATGGATAATCATCAGCATGCCGAAGGCGATCAGCGACTGAAGCGCATGGAACAGCACGAAACGGCTGCGTTTTTCAAGAGCGAGAAAAACAATCCCGCCAATGAACGGGAAAAAGTAACAGAGGGCAGCAGCGATATGATCCGGTAATCCGGTGGAGGATTTGATAGGGGACAAGGGCTCACTCTCCTTGGGTGTGGTGGAAGAAGGCAGATTGCCTGTTCCTGCTTCCTTACAAGCCTATGAGAGGTTCGTATAAAGTATGTGGCTGCCAACGCCGTAAAGTTAATCCGATTGCCCCTAAAAACCGAAGTAATTAGTAAGCACTCTGGTAAAGGGGCAGTGAACACAGCGCATACATACGGCTGATACTTTTGCCAGGCCTGGGCATTATATCAACATCAGCACCTGGCAGCCCTCACTGAGAGTTCCTTCAGTTCACGGAGTGTTCACCATTCTAACCTGCATCGGAAGGTAAAATTCATAAAAAAATCCTTTCGCACATTTTACATGGAAAGGTGGAACTTGGACTGGAATATGATACAATATAACGATAAGGCCCGAAAGGAGTGATTCAGCAAGTGGCTCTTCGGGTAACTAAAGTGTCTAAGGGGTCCGATTTATCGGGATGTCCTTATTCTCAGCCCAAATCACGACGAACCTGCTTCACCGGCGAGACGGAATTCCTTTATTGGAACGATGGTATTGGCGGGTAATGCAAGCCACGTATGTGTATGGTTTCTGAACTTGCATTCAAGGTTACGGCGAACTTTTCATCATGCATTCTCTACTATCGGAGCATTCATTTTCAATGTTTTGGGAGGGAACTGATCATGGCAAGTAAAGGTCATAACGAAGTCAAGGAAAGTCTACGGGAAATGACACGAATTTTCCGGCCCAAAGATCCCAAGAAATTTGTGAAGGAGTACGTCCGTAAGTATCGGATTACGGGAGGCTATGAAGAAGAGCTGACCATGGTCGTGGAGCATGAGCTGGTGAGAATGAACTCATCCGTCTCTTGAACAACAGACAGTTGTACTAAGCGTGCTGCTTCTTGAAAGACATCAATTTAAGTCATTACATCCATGAGGATTCTCATAAACCGTGCCCGGGCGGCTTGCTGCCGCAGGAAACGGTTTTTTTTGTATGCCCATTTAATTTGTACATTACAATTCTTTTAAAATAGTCAAATGAATTAATATACACAATTAGATATGTATGCGCTTTATTCATTGTAGCAGATATGAAGGCATTTTTGAAAGCGCTATTAAAGTCAATTGGGACAAGACTTCCTGCTGGTCTGTACAATATGTGAATTTGTTGTGAACGATTGACAAAACACCCCTTCAAACTTATATTAATAGTGATTGTTATAATTGACAGGATAATACTCTAATCTACGAAATCGGGAAAAGCGGGGTAGATCAATGATGAAAACGTGGCAGGCTGGAAAGCGGCTTCTTCCCATGACCGCAGCGCTTGGACTCATTCTTGCCGGATGTGGGCGGGAGGACCTATCGGTGCTTCGGCCGCAGGGACCGGCGGCGGAAAGCTCGTTCGATCTGATGAAGCTGTCGATCACTATCATGATCGTAGTACTGCTGATCGTCTTCTCTATTGCAGCCTACGTGCTGATCCGTTTCCGCCGCAAACCGGAACAGAGCGAAATGCCTGAGCAGGTCGAGGGCAACTTCAAGCTCGAGGTGCTCTGGACGGTCATTCCATTGATTCTCGTAGTTGTGCTGGCCGTCCCTACGGTGAAAGCGGTGTTTGCTGCCGGGAATGATCATGCAAACGACAAAAATGCGATAAAAGTTAAAGTGACAGGGCACCAGTACTGGTGGGAATTCGAGTATACCGATTACGGAGTAACCACAGCGCAGGATCTGGTGATTCCCGCCGGGAAAGATATCGCTTTTGAGCTTAGTACGAAGGATGTACTGCATTCCTTCTGGGTACCCTCCCTCTCCGGCAAAATGGATACCAACCCTGACGGATCAACAAACCGCTTCAGCTTCAGTGCGCCAAATGAAGGCGTTTACCGGGGCAAATGCGCAGAGCTGTGCGGTCCATCCCATGGCTTCATGGAGTTTAAGGTGAAATCAGTCAGCGAGGCGGCGTTTGAGAAATGGGTCAATTCCATGAAAGCACCAGCGGTGCTGCCGGAGGACCCGGCGCTTGCCAAGACGTTCAAGTCCCAGTGTCTGACCTGCCATGCGGTAGGGGAGATGCCTGACATGTCGAGTGCCCCGAACCTGACCGGGATTGGCTCCCGGGAGTCGGTGGCCGGAATCCTGCTGAATGATGATACAGGGGCGGATGGCGCTCCGGTGCTGGAGAATCTCAAGACCTGGCTGCATGATACCAAGGGTGTTAAGCCTGGCAACAAGATGCCTGACCCCAAGAAGGATATGGGCCTGAGTGATGAAGAGATAGACGGAATTGCGGAGTATTTGGCCGGCTATACGCTGGACTAGAGCTTACAACCTGCAATGGAAGCAGCATATCTGAAAAGGGGGTACGAACCTTGGCTCAAGCAGCGCAGTCCCTGAATCCATCACCACCTTTGAGGCATGGCCACAGCGTGAAGCGTCATACCGGACTGATGGACTGGATTACTACCGTCGATCATAAAAAGATAGCGATTCTTTACCTGTGGGCTGGAGGCTTGTTTTTTGGCATCGGCGGGCTTGAAGCCATTCTGATCCGTATCCAGCTCATCAAGCCGATGAATACATTTCTGGATGCCCAGACGTTCAATGAACTGATTACGATGCATGGTACAACCATGATTTTCCTGGGTGTCATGCCCGTTATTTTTGCGCTGATGAACGCGGTGATTCCGCTGCAGATCGGGGCCCGCGATGTGGCCTTTCCTTTTCTGAATTCGCTGGGCTTCTGGACCTTCCTGTTTGGCGGCATCCTGCTCAATCTCAGCTGGATCATGGGCGGTGCTCCGGATGCGGGATGGACTGCGTACACCCCATTATCCACTATTCAGTACAGTGGAACACATGGGGTTGATTTCTACACCATCGGGCTGCAGATTGCCGGTCTCGGGACCCTGATCGGCGGCATTAACTTTCTGGCAACCATCATTACGATGCGCGCGCCGGGGATGTCCTTCATGCGGATGCCGATGTTCGTCTGGGCCAGCTTCATCACGTCCGCGATCATCCTGTTTGCTTTCCCGGCTATTACAGTAGGGCTGGTGCTGCTTACGTTCGACCGGATTCTCGGCGCCAATTTCTTCGAAACCTCATCAGGCGGCAACCCGGTGCTCTGGCAGCATATCTTCTGGATCTTCGGTCATCCCGAAGTATATATTCTGATTCTTCCTGCATTCGGCATTATTTCGGAGGTTATCCCGACTTTTGCCCGGAAGCGGCTGTTCGGTTACAGCTCCATGGTTTTTGCCACGATTCTGATCGCCTTTCTGGGCTTCATGGTCTGGGCGCATCACATGTTCACGACAGGCCTTGGTCCGGTAGCGAACGCGTTGTTCTCGGTATCGACGATGCTTATTGCTGTGCCGACCGGGATCAAGATCTTCAACTGGCTGTTTACGATGTGGGGCGGGCAGGTTCGTTTTACGAGTCCTAATCTGTTCGCAGTCGGCTTCATTCCCACCTTCACGATGGGTGGTGTAACCGGGGTCATGCTGGCCTCTGCGCCTGCGGATTTCCAGTTCCATGATACGTACTTTGTCGTTGCGCATTTCCATTATGTCATTGTCGGCGGTCTGGTATCCGGACTATTCGCAGGACTGCACTATTGGTGGCCGAAGATGTTCGGACGGATGCTGAGCGAACGCTTAGGCAAATGGACCTTCTGGACCTTCATTATCGGCTTCCATCTCACTTTCTTCGTGCAGCATTTCCTGGGACTTATGGGGATGCAGCGCCGGGTATTCACGTATTTGCCGAATCAGCAGTTTGACCTGCTTAATCTGGTCAGTACGATAGGCGCGGGGCTGATGGGCGTAGGGATGCTTATTTTCCTCACGAATATCTTCCTCACTTCCAGAAAACCGGCAGACGCGGCAGACGATCCCTGGGGAGACGGCCGCACGCTGGAGTGGACGATTTCTTCACCGCCGCCGGAATACAACTTCAAACAGATACCGTTGGTACGGGGCTTGGATGCTTTCTGGAAGGAAAAAACCTCCGGTCATACCGCTATGACACCTGCTGAACCGGTCGGACCGATCCATATGCCATCTGCGACGATTCTGCCGTTCCTGATGTCGGTCGGCATCTTTATTGCCGGATTTGGCTTCATGTTCAGCCGTGATGACTTCGGGAATGCGTTCATGAGCTTTATGTTCAATAACTATCTGGTTACGGCCATAGGGCTGCTGATCACCTTTGGATCGATGCTGGTACGGTCGCTCTATGATGATCACGGCTGGCATATCGAGCCTGAAGAGCTGGAAGGAAGGTGAGCGGACATGACAACGGCACATGCTGAAGCGGCAGGCACTCTTCCGCACGAACCGGAAAAAGCAACCCTGGAAGGACGGAATAAGGTACTGGCCTTCTGGCTGTTCCTGGGCGGAGAGTCAGTGCTGTTCGGCACATTGTTTGCCACATTCCTGGCTCTGCGCAACCAGACTAATGATGGTCCGTCGGCGAATGAACTGTTCCACCTGCCGCTGGTGGCGGCTGCAACCTTCCTGCTGCTGGTGAGCAGTCTGACCAGTGTGTTTGCCATCCAGGCCATGCACCGCAATAAGCCGGCGCTGCTGCGCAGTTGGCTGCTGATTACAGTCTTTCTGGGACTTTGCTTCCTAGGCTTGGAAATCTACGAATTCAGCGAATATATAAGACATGAAAAGTTCGGCATGACGACAAGTGCCTTCAGCTCCGCATTTTATACCCTGGTTGGCTTCCACGGTGCCCACGTGGCTTTTGGCATCCTCTGGATTTCCGTGTTGATCGGACAACTGGCGCGCAAGGGGCTTACGGTCGTAACCGCACCCAAAATATATGTATCCGCCATGTACTGGCATTTCATAGATGTGGTGTGGGTCTTTATCTTTACCGTCGTATACCTGCTCGGAAAGGTGGGGTAACCATGGCGACAGAACAGCATACTCCTTCAGATGGTGCGGTGAAGCACCGTCACCGGCAGGAGGGGCCGCAGCGGCATATCGTGGTGTTTGTCCTCTCTGTTGTCCTGACGCTGATCGCCTTTGCGGCTGTTGCCGCCGGGGGGGTCAACGCCACATTTGCTGTGATCCTGCTGCTGGTAATGGCCGTGTTCCAGGTCATCCTGCAGATGGGCTTTTGGATGCATCTCAAGGATAAGGGGCACTTGCTGCCGATAATATTCATGCTGGGCGGCTTTTTTATTGCCGGAACCTGCATCGTGATGGCGCTGTACTGGGTATGGTGGGATTAATGGGACAGGGCGGCGATGCCGCCTTTTTTGCTATAAGATGAGCGGACGCTGCTGAATGAGTAAATAAGGGTGAGTATGAGGCTCAGTGTGGAGGCTACAGCGGCACGGGTTACTTCACTAACTAATTTGCCAAGGGTAAAAGAGTTACGGGAGCGAGAGGAAATAAACATAATTCTCATTACTGGGGCAGGGATTGGGTTTAGTTGGAAAAAGTAGACTTAATTCTCCCGTTTAGGAGTAAAACCGACTATTAGTTGGAAAAAGTAGACTTAATTTGGCTGAAAACTGCGAAGGAGTATGGTTTTAACCAAATTAGTTGTACAAATTCCACTTAGCAGTGTCAACAACGGGTTTGCATTCGGATTAGTTGTACAAATTCCACTTTGCAATTGTAGACGTAGGGGAGGTAACGTACGCCTTAGGTATCGCCTCTTGGTAGCGTGACGTCTCAGTCCTACCACACCGGGTAACGTACGCCTTAGGTTCCACCCTCTTGGTAGCGTGACGTCTCAGGCTGTGTGGGTCTCAGGCCTTTCATCGGGTCAACGCTTCTACAGCACTTTCAAGCTTCTTTCCATCAAATATCCTGTGCGAGGAGGCCTGAAACATGCCAGGATTATCCTTTTTCAGCTTTGCTGAGCTGTGGAGTCCGCTGTTTCTTGCGGTCATGCTGCTTTTGTCAGCTGGCTACTTTGTAGGGATAGGTCCGCTTGCCGGGCGTTTTCCGGGTTCATCTACAGTTCCGCTATGGCGGCGGCTCTCGTTCCTTTTTGGTATGCTGGCGCTGTATTTGGCCCAGGGGGGCCCGCTCAGCCTGCTGGGGCATATTTTGTTCTCTTTTCACATGGTGAGCATGGCCTTCTCTTATCTGGTGGCGGTACCGTTGATCATGCTGGGCATTCCGGATTGGGCCTGGCGTACTCTGCTGAAGGCAATGCCTCTTCCGCTGCGGCGGTTATCCTTTCTGGCTCAGCCCGTGTTGGCGGCGCTGCTGTTCAACGGACTATTCTCGCTCTATCATATCCCCGTGATTCATGATTATGTCATGCTGCATTTTACTGTGCACCGGATTTATTATGCGGTGCTCTTCCTGACCTCCGCACTCATGTGGTGGAATCTGATTAATCCGCTGCCGGAGCTGCGGAGCTTAAGCGGACTGGGCCAGATCGGGTTTATCTTTCTGAACATGGTACTGCTGACCCCGGCTTGCGGACTGATCATATTTGCGGGAGCGCCGTTATATGCCACTTATAGTGATCCGCAGACCTGGGCGCGGGCTATGGGGTACTGTGTGTCCGGGAGTCCTGCAGCGCTGCTGCAGGCTTTTGGCGGTCCGGCCTTCTTCGGCTGGCTGTCGCCTAAGGTGGATCAGCAGGTGGGCGGGATCGCCATGAAGTTCATTCAGGAATTTATTTTTGCCTCGATGCTTGCTTATGTGTTCTATCATTGGTATAAAAAAGAGAACGGGCAAGACGATGCGGAACTCTCCGCACCCTCTTCCGAGCTGGAGGAGCGTGTTTTGACCCGGGTATAGCAGGTAGAGCACCGAGGAGGATAATCATGGATATTTTTACAGTGTTTCCGACGATCAGCACATCTTTCATCGTGATCAGTGCGGTGCTGGTGGCTATTGGCTGGAGACAAATTATTAAAGGCAAACGCGAAGCGCACAAGAAGACGATGATTGCCGCCGCTGTCGCTGCTGTACTGTTTTTCATCGTATATATGTCAAGAACGGTGTTTGTAGGCAATACTTCGTGGGGTGGTCCGGATAATCTGTCGCTGTTGTACCACATTTTTCTGATATTTCATATTGTGCTGGCAACGGTGGCAGCCGTATTCGGGATTACCACGCTTACACTCGGCTTCAAGGCTCAGTATGCCAAGCACCGGAAATGGGGCAGAGTGACCGCGGTGATCTGGTTCATAACAGCCATTACAGGAGTAGCGGTATATGTGCTGCTGTACATATTTTATCCTGGCGGACATACGAAGCCTGTATGGGATGCCATTTGGGGGTTTAATTGAAGTAAGAATTGGCCTGTACCGCTGCATCCTTCATAGGAATGCAGGGTACAGGCTTTTTTTGATGTGGTTACCGCCTTTATGAACGGGAGGTGGCAAACCTTGTTCAAATTCGAAGGAGACAGTTATAAATTCGGGTTGACACTGGAAAATGAAGGGCATATACTGTGTATATAGATATACACAGTAAGCACACAGGAAGCACACTCCGATGATAATTGATGCACACCATGTTACTGAACATAAAGTGAGGTTAAAGTTGATGACAACGATAAGAGATGCCTTGATTATTGTCCGGGGGGACTTTCGGGCCGATAAACTGAAGCTGTTGTGGGCACTGGCCTTTGCCATTGTTTTTATGGGCTATATTTCCATATTTAGCGGAATGATTCTGGATGATGTACTGGAGTCGGGGGACGGGAAGGTGCTGGCAGATATCCTGCTGCTGACAATGACGCCAATGCTTGGCATCACTTTCTCCAAGCGTACGATGAAGTATTTAAGTGAGGACTCGTATACCCGGATGCTCGCTTATATGCGCAGTCTCCCGGTTCCGGCGGCTGTGATTCTGTGTAAGAGAAAGCTGCATACCCTCTTCTCCCTTTCTCTGAACGGAGTGCTTCTCTTCGGACTTATTTATGCCATGAGCGGACAGATTCGAAGCGAGCTGACTATCCCCGCTTATCTCTCCTTTGCATTAATTTGGACGGGGTTCGCACTTGTGATGTCGGGGCTATACACCTTCATTGAATTACTGGTTAGCGGTAAAGTATATTTTTGTCTTCTCCTGCTCATCGTGTTGCTGTGCATGGGTGCGGCTCTGCTGGTCTGGGAGTTCGGAGGGAATCTGTTCCTCTACAGCTTACATAATGCGAAGGAATGGGGCTTTGCCTCCCCGTTGATGTGGTCGACGCTGTTGCTGGGAACTGTATCCGTGCAGCTATTTTCCAAATGGACCATCATTCGGCTGAAGAGCCGAGATCTCGTATGAGGGGGCTGAAGGATAAGGAGGGTCTCCGGGTGGCCGGAGCGTGGAAAGCGGGTGTAAATCATGTGGATACCGATACAAATTAACGAGAATAGCGCTGAGCCGCTGTACCACCAGATCGAAACCCAGCTCAAATCGCTGATTATCAGCGGAACCATTACCGAGGGTACACTTCTGCCGTCGATCCGGGAATTTGCCGGTGACCTGAAATGCAGCGTGATCACTGTGCGCCGTGTCTATCAGGATCTGGAGGCCGAGGGTCTGCTGCGTACCAGACAGGGTACAGGTACCTTTGTCTCCCATGTGGGTGAAGGGGCGATGGAGGGTTACAAGAAGGAGGCCATCCGCAAAGCACTGGAGAGTGCAGTGGATGTCGGCTTGTCCGTACAATGCTCTGAAGCGGAGCTGACGGAACTGTTTCGGGAAATTGTGAAGCATAAATATGGATCACAGGAATGAAAGGTGGGGGCTTTCAATGGTACAGCAGGCCATAGAGCTGCGTAATGTGAGCAAGAAGCGACGGCGGGGCAAGACGATAGGACCGCTTGATCTGAATCTCCCGCAAGGCTATATCACCGCACTGGTGGGACAGAATGGGTCCGGCAAAAGCACACTGCTGCACATGCTTCTGCAGCTGACATTTCCCGATGAGGGAGAGATCCGCTGGTTAGGGCAGCCTTATCCGGACGGGTTGCCGCTGTCGCTTCGCCAGCGTATAGCCTACGTGCCGGAAACCTCAGAAATGGAAGAGAAATTCTGGAGTGCCGGAGAGGCTGCCGAATTCCGCCGACACTGGTATCCGGATTGGGACCAGGGATACTTCGAGGAACTGCTGGCGAAATTTGATGTGCCGCAAGGTGCGAAGCTGGGGAAGATGTCCAAGGGAGAGCGCCGTAAGTTCGAGATTGCTGCCGCCCTGGCACCCCGCCCGCAGCTGCTCCTGCTGGATGAGCCCTCCTCGGGGCTGGACCCTTTCGCCTGGAAGGCTATGGTTGAGACGCTGCGCAAATATATGGATGCTACCGGTGCTACCGTAGTGATCTCCACCCACATTATTGAAGAAGTGCGGCGGCTCGCAGATTATATCGTGCTGATGCATCAAGGGAGCCTGCTCGGAATGGCCGAAAAGGATAGTCTGTTCGGCTCCTGGAGCGAGCTGTGGGTCCAGGTGGAGAATGAAGAGGAGCTGAGGGAGCTTGCAGGGGAGCTGCCGGGAGCATTGCATTTTGATATGCAGACACCGGGTGTGGCTTCACTCATTACCCCGCAAGCGCAGCAAAATGAGAAACGCATCCAGGATTTAGGCGTAAAGGTTATTAAGAGCCGGATGCTCGAGCTGGATGAGATCTTAAGCTTATGGACACAGGGGCATCGCCCGATTCTGATTGACCAGGAGAGAGGAGATTAGAAGAATGGAAGCTTTGAAGCTGGAACAGGTAGTGAAGCAGTATGGAGAGAAGACCGCAGTAAACGGAATCAGCCTGAAGGTGGAGCAAGGGGAGATTTATGGACTGCTCGGAGCCAACGGCGCCGGCAAAACAACGACGATGCGCATGGTGCTTGGACTGATCTATCCGGATGAGGGGAAGATCCTCTATAACGGCAAAACGTTCAGTGATGAGCTGCAGCATCTGATGGGATACCTCCCGGAGGAACGCGGGCTGTACCCGAAGGTTAAGGTTAGTGATCAGATTATCTATCTGGCCCGGCTGCGCGGTATGTCGGCCAGTGATGCGGACAAGAGCCTCCGCTTCTGGCTGGACCGCTTCGACGTTCCGGATTATTACAATAAGAAGATTGAAGAGCTGTCCAAGGGTAATCAGCAAAAAATGGGCTTCATCGCCGCAGTTGTCCACAAACCGCAAATTCTGGTCCTCGACGAGGCTTTCAGCGGCCTGGATCCGGTCAACGTGGAACTGCTTAAGGATACTGTAAGGGAGTTGCGTGACCAGGGTACAAGCATTCTGTTCTCCACCCACCGGATGGAGCATGTGGAAGAGCTATGCCGCAATATCACAATTCTCGACCGTTCCAATACAGTAGTACAAGGGGATATTCGTGAGATCAAAAAGGGTTATCCGCGCGAAGAAGTTGTGCTGCGGACAGTGGGCGAAGTAAGCGGTCTGGATCTGATTCCTGGAGTTAGCGCGGTGCAGAAGCAGGAGCGGGGTTATGTGCTCTCCATCAGCGAGATTGCTGCAGCACAGCGTATTCTCCAGCATGCGATGGCGGCCAATGAAATTGAGCATTTTGAAATCAAGGAACCAACCTTGAACCAAATCTTTATCAGAGCGTTGGGTGAATCTCATGAATAAGATGGGGACAATTATCAGCTTTACCTTCAAAAACAAAGTGAGAACCAAATCCTTCATGATTACAACATTAATTCTGGTGCTGCTGCTGAGTATCGGGATGAACGTGCCATACCTCATCAAGGTGTTCCAAGGTGATGATGGAGCGAAGAATACACAGATCGGTGTAGTGGCTGAACAGGGGAACCGTGCCGCAGAACTCTTGCTGGCGTATGCGCCGCCTGCAGCTCCGAAAGCTGATGCGGATAAAGATACAGACACAGACACTGTGGCTTTCAAGGCCTTTACCTCGGCAGATGATGCTGCTCTGAAGCAGGGATTGGATGACGGTAAAATCGAAGGCTACCTTACCTTTGATGCCAAAGGCACGGAAGGCGTCCCTCCAGTAACCTACCACAGTAAGGACGGAGAACTGGATGGAGATTTGCAGACGTACCTTCAGACTGCCCTGCAACAGATCAATACACAGCTGATCGTAGGTGATAAGCTGACTGGGGAGCAGGTAGCAGCGATGTTCGCGCCGGTGTCTATCGGTACCCAGCAGCTCAGTACGGATGGAACGGACAGCGGTGCAGCAGATAAATCAAAGCCAGCTATCAATTATGTTATCGTCTATGTGCTTCTGATCCTCTTCTTCATGTCGATTACCATGACCGGGAATATGATTTCGGCAGAAGTCACCTCGGAGAAAAGCTCCCGCATCATGGAGATTCTGATTACCAGTGCTTCACCGCTAACGCAAATGTTCGGCAAGGTGATCGGGATCTTCCTGGTCGGCCTAATGCAGATTGCCGTTATCTCGGCAAGTATCGCCATCAATCTGATGCTTCCGCATAACGCCAGCATATTGTCTGATTTTGACCTGGATCTTGGACAATTGAATTACGGTATTCTCGTATACGGACTAATCCTCTATGTGTTGGGCTTCTTCCTGTATGCTCTGATGTATGCTGCCGTAGGCTCCATTGTGAGTCGCACGGAGGATCTGGGCCAGGCCGTGATGCCGGTAATGATGTGTACCTTTGTGGCCTTCTACATTCCGTTGTTCAGCATCTCAGCTCCTAATACCATGCTTATCAAGGTGGCAAGCTTTGTGCCCATCACTTCACCGCTCAGCATGCTGCTGCGCATCGGTATAGGGGACGTAGCCTTTTGGGAGATTGCTGTATCACTCATCATCTTGCTCGCAACCACATTTGGACTGGGCTGGCTCGCCGCCAAGATTTACCGTACCGGTGTTCTGATGTACGGCAAACGCCCAAGTATCAAAGAGATCAGAAAAGCAATGAAGGCTTACAAGATTTAAGCTATATAATAACCTGTGTGTAATACGTAATGTTGTCACACGCAGGACGTACTAATGTCATAGATAATCTGAAGTTTTGTCATAGAAATCACAATTGAATTCTAGATAAATGCTGATATTATTAGTCCGCTATAGTCCCGATAACTTAACGAGAAGGGCTCCTCAACCTGTATAGGAAGAGGGGCCCTTCTCTGCTTGTTCAATCCTTGACACCATAAGCTTCGCGATATTGTTTAGGCGTGAGCTGTGTTACATTTTTGAAATTTTTACCAAAATGGCTTTGGGAACAAAAACCCAGATTGGTTGCAATTTCACTGTAGGAGTGCTTCGAATAAATGAGAAGATTTCGCGCCAAATTCACTTTTTCCTGAATAATGAAGTCTCTGATGGTTATTCCTTCACTTTGACTGAATAGTTCTGCCAAATAATTAGCATTCGTCTTCAATTCCCGTGCGATCTCTATGATATGAATTTTTTCATGAAGATGTTTGAAAATATAATTTTTACATTCTTCGATCCGGGGGTTGCTGCTCTTCTTTTTGAACTTACCCTTCCTTTGTTCCTTGAGGTCATGAACCATCCGCGTATATTTATACTCTGCCTGGCGGCACAAATGAAGTATGGCTTGAGGATCTGATAATTCTTCAATGTTATAGATAAAGCTGTCACTAAGAGAGTAAGCAATCTCAGGAGATACGCCACCTTCAATAGCGGCACGACTTGCGAGTGTGATAACAACAATGGATATATTTTTTGTGGAACGAAGCTTATCCTTGGCAAGAACGCCATATTGGCCATTGAAGCTCTCGGTCAGACTTTTTTCCAATTGATCCAAATCACCATTCCGAATGCTGCTGAGTTCCCGCACTTCCTGATCATAGGGATTATGCATCTTTCCAGCTTCCTGATTCTGAAACAGAATATCAGAGAAGTGTCTTTCTACATCATTTGTATTCATACGAAACAGTTCCTCCTCCCCCTACTTAAGAGTAGTGTATCAAAAATAATATCTGAGTTATATGATAAAAAACCGGAATCTGTGATATAAGATGTGTGCGCTTCCAAATACAATAACCTCATAATACGAAATTAGGAAAGCAGAGGGGGACCACCTATGTATATCAATGGTGTTAATCTTGGGAATTGGTTGGTGCTGGAAAAATGGATGAGCCCTGGACTTTTTGAAGGGACTACAGCGGAGGATGAGTATTACCTGCCGACTCAACTGTCCAAAGAAGTATATGAGGCCAGAATTAAAATACATCGTCACGAATATATCACGGAGCGGGATTTTGCAACCATCCGTTCTTTTGGAATGAATGCGGTACGTATACCCATCCCCTATTTTATTATGGGGGATTGTCCTCCCTTCATTGGTTGTGTGGAAGAGCTTGATAAAGCCTTTGGATGGGCAGAAAAGTATGAGCTTAAGGTATTAATTGATCTTCATACGGTTCCGGGAAGTCAGAATGGCTTTGACAATGGAGGAATCTCCGGGGTGTGCAAATGGGCACAGCAGCCTGAGAGCGTAGAATTCACACTACAGTTATTAGAAAAGTTATCTGAGCGGTATGGAACACATTCAAGTCTTTGGGGAATAGAGATTGTGAATGAGCCTATTACTGAGAAAACCTGGAAGGCAATGGATGTTCAAAAACGTTATAAACCGGTAGATGCAGACATGGCCGCTGGCAGTGCGCCAGTCTCACTGGATTTTCTGCGCGGATTTTATGTGGAGGCTTATCGGAGAATGCGCCGTTATCTTCCAGAAGACAAGGTTATCGTTATTCATGATGGCTTTGAGCTTAAAGTGTGGAAGGACTTCATGAGAGAGACTGAATTTAAAAACGTAGTGCTCGACACGCATCAATATCTGATGATGGCAGAGGTGTACGGCTGTGAACAATCGCCGGAGGGCTATGTCAATTATGTTCAGGAGTACTTGTTCAGGGATATTGAGGAAATGGCGGAATACTTCCCGGTGATTTGCGGGGAATGGAGCTTGTTCAATTCGTACGGAGTCGGAGTCGATACAGCAGGGGGACTGTCGCCTGTGAATGGAGTCCAATCGGGTGGGGACCATTTAAGTGCCGCGAGCCGAAAAGAACTGTACAGCCAGGTTGCCAAAGTGCAATTGGAAGCGTGGAAAAAAGGCATCGGTCATTTTTACTGGAATTATAAATTGCTGCTGGATACGGTCAACGAGCCGGGGTGGATCGGTTGGGATAGCTGGGATCTGGGGAAATGTGTAAGTCTCGGCTGGTTTCCAGTGAAGTCCTGAGGAGGTCGTAATTATGATAAGAAACCCAATACTTCCCGGATTTAATCCAGACCCTTGTATTTGTAGAAAAGAGGACGATTATTACCTTGCCGTATCATCCTTTGAATGGTTTCCAGGGATTCCGGTATATCATTCAAAGGATCTGAAGAACTGGGAGCTACACACTCATGTGCTTACTGACGACAATGAGGTTGATCTGAAAAAACTGCCGTCCGCCAAAGGGATATGGGCGCCTTCCCTAACTTACTCTGCAGAAGAGGATTTGTTTTATGTCGTATTTGGGGTGATGAACTCCATGAATGCCCGATATTTTGATGTGGATAATTTCCTAATCACGGCAAAAGACATCAAAGGACCGTGGAGTGAGCCGGTATATTTGCATTCGGCCGGTTTTGATGCGTCGATCCTGCACGACAGTGACGGAAGAAAATGGATTGTATCCTTGGACTGGGAGACCCGGGAAGGATATGAAAAGCCGGGAGCAATCTGTCTGGTAGAGTACTCACCGGAGAAGAAAGAAGTCGTTGGTTATCCTAAGAGAATCTGGACAGGTGGCACTGACAGAGGGTGCATCGAGGCACCGCATCTTACCAAGCGTGGAGATTATTATTATTTGATGTGTGCCGAAGGCGGTACCGGTTATGGACATAGCGTAACTATGGGGCGGGCCGGCAATGTGTGGGGGCCTTATGAGAAGGACCCGATGAATCCGATCGTGACCTCCATACCGGGTGAGTTCTACGAGAGGCATGACCCGGATCATTTAAAACCTAAATATTTCAATCCGGATTCGGTGCTGCAAAAATCAGGACACGGAAGCTATGTGGAAACGCAGCTCGGTGAAGTGTATCTGGTACATCTTTGTGCAAGACCGTTCGTGCCGGAGCTGCGCTGTACGCTGGGACGTGAGACAGCAATACAGAAAATGATGTGGACCGCAGACGGTTGGCTGAGGATGGAGGACGGAACGAATCTGGCTAAGGAATTTGTTCCTGAGAGCAAATTGCCAGAACATCCGGTGAATGAAATTCCGGCCTTCGATGATTTTGATGCTGGAGAATTAGGCATACAATATTATGCGCCGAGAATAATGCCAGAAAGCTTTGCAGATGTAAAATCACGTCCGGGCTATGTAAGAATTCGCGGGCAGGAATCCAGAACATCACTTAACAAGGCAAGCATATTAGCCAGAAAACTGACATCCATATATGCAACGGTGACAACCAAAATGGAATTTCGGCCGGAAGTGCCTCAGCATAGTGCAGGATTGATTTTGTACTATGATAATATGAACTACATCAATTTAAGAAAATACTATAGTGAAACGTTGGGCCAAAGTGCATTATCCATTATTCATTTGGAGAATGGGGAAAAGGCCGAATTAGTGGATACCAGAACTCCCGTAAATGACGTTCCGGTTTACTTGCGCCTGAATATCAGTGGCCGCAAAAGCTGGTTTGAATGGAGTGCTGACGGCAAAGTATATGAAAGAATAGGACAGGAATTCGATACTACCAAGTTCTCGGATGAATACAGCAAGTATGGTGAGTTTACAGGTTCTTTTGTTGGCTTGACCTGTGCGGATCGTGTAAAGCATCAGCATTATGCTGATTTTGATTTTTTTGAGTATGTAACAAATCCAGCCGGTTCTGGCGAAACCACTTCATATGGTGTACCTTATAAGTAAGGAGTGGTACTATTCATGAAGAAAAAACGAACGCCTTTGCTGGTAGCGGCTTCGATTCTGCTGATTATCATCAGCAGCCTGATCCGGCCGGAAGGCTCAACCTGGCTCGGAGCGTTGCAGACGTTAATGCTGGGTATAGGATTATTAGGCTGCTGCATGGCTTTCTTGAGGTTCGCCAAGGGAGGCAAAGGCAAGCGCTAGGCAAATAGAGAGAGCTGTGGCAGGATGCCGCAGCTCTTTTGCCTGAATACCTGAATATATGACGTTAAAAGCTGAACGCTCACGCACCTCACCCGGCAGTTAAACTGGATTTCGGCAGTAAGACCGCCTGCGTCGCCATTTGTTCGCGCACCTGTCTGAGCTGCGCCTTAAGGTCGGGCACACTTCTCTGGAGAATGGCGCTAATTTCGGGCAGGGGGAGCACCATGCCATACCGGAGCGCTTGTACAAGCTGATGTTCCCAGGACAGCACATTTGCATAGCCAGGATTTTGGGCTTGCGCAAGCCGGGAGCATTGCTGAATGCACGCACGGTAGGCTTCAAGGGAGAAGGCCTGCGGGTCGAAGCTCTTTTTCAGGAAAGGCTCATAGAGCACTGCGAAGGTCTTAATCGTAGCCTCCTCGGCCCCGGTACCCTGCCCGAGCAGCAGGCTGCTGAGTGCACAGACATTCCTGCTGTATTTCTGAACATACTCCGCAAACCGGGCTTCGGAAGCGGGCTGAAGCGATACTGGGTCTGGCATGATCTCACGATCCTTTCATAATATGAAATCTTTATCAGTTTAAATAATTATGCAAAAAAGCCGCAGCAGAGGAGAACCTCTGCTGCGGCTTCGGTACAGGCTTAAATAAACCTGGCGCTTAAGCTTGGCGGGTTAAGATCTCTCTCTATACGCTTACGGGGTTAGCTGTCGGATTCGGACGGTGAGAGTCGCCCTACCTTGTGAGACCGCACTTCTACAGTCTCTTTAGGATTCACCCCAATAAGGCCTTGTGGCCCGGTGGTTCCCCCGTTTCCCGTGTGCCGGGAATTCAGCGTTCATGTAATTTTTCATGAATTACTTTCAAAACGAATCATACTGCTTCGGGGAGGTCTTTGTAAAAAAGGAAAAGGGAGGTGCTGCGCCAATTTCACGTTGAAATCGGATAATTCGAAGGAAATAAACGGATAAAACCATATATCTTACTGAATATTGGCCCATTATCTCATTCGCACGCCGGTTTTTATTTCTGCCTTAGAATGCGGACCATTTCCTAGGCAAGACAAAAGGGTATCCAGGGGCAAACAGCTCCCGGATACCCTTTTGTGCAAGTGAACCAATGAATCCGTACGCGGCATTCTCCTGCCAGCGTTCGGGTATATCTATTTTGCGGCTGCGATAAGCTCCTTCAGCTCGGGCAGATTGAACCCTTTGACGACATGTGCTCCGGAGACTGTAACAGGAACGCCCATGAAGCCCAGCTTCTCAACTTCTTCCTGATAGACTGTGCTGGTCATTACATCCCGTACTTCAAAAGGAATGTCCTGCTCCTTCATCAGCTGCTTCACCTGATTGCAGTCACTGCAGTTGGCTGTAGAATAAATGATTACAGGCTGGCTCATTGGCTCACAGCTTCCTTGAGGGCATCGCGGGTGATTTTCCAGTGGGAGGTATTCCACCGGACTTCACCATCTTCCAGCAGGAAGATTTGCGGGGACTCATGCTTGATGCCGAAATCTTCAGCAATCTGGTTGGAGACCGGACGGTCTTCAATCACATGAACCACAGCAGCGGGAGTACCGGAGCTCTGGACATAAGCCTGGAATTCTTCATTCGCCTTGGCGCTGATCGGGCAGGTGGTACTGTGCTTGAAGAGCAGTTTTTTGCCGGGTTGTGCAATGTATTGATGCAATTCATCAAGACTGCGGATTTGTTGTATGGACATTAGGGGTTCACCCTCCTGGTAGTTTATTTTGCTAACAATTCGGTTGTTAACAATGATATTCCTGATTGTAACATAGTTCAAAATTAAATCAAAAAGAAGATCAGCAGGGAATGCATTAGCAGAATAGTCCAGCAGAGGACGTTGATAAATGACAATTGCCGTGCTAAGGTGTAGGGGGATATGGAGATTTATGTATATTGATGTCTGATAAGAGGGAGTGACCCATTCCATGAAAAAGGCCGCTTGTGTTACCGGTGCCGACCGGGGACTCGGGTTTTTCCTTGTGCGCTGGCTTCTGGAGAATAAATATAACGTTTTTGCCGGGCAGTATCTGGAGAAATCGGAAGCATTGGAAATGCTTAATACACAATATGAAGAACAGCTCTTTCTGGTTCCGATGGATGTCGGCAGCAGTGATAGCGTAAAGTGCGCGGCACGAACCATTGCAGGACGCACAGGCTATCTGGATATGATCATCAACAATGCTGGAATTATTGACCGCGCGGATGATGCCACCATGCTGGTAGATATGGATGACACCGCGATGGCGCACATATATAATGTGAATACGCTTGGCGCTCTGCGGGTGAGCAATTCGCTGATGGGCCTCCTGCTGCAAGGCAAGCCAAAGCTGATTGTGAACATCTCCTCCGAAGCCGGAAGCATCAGCCGCAATCAGCGGATTAACATGTACGGTTATTGTATGTCTAAGGCAGCGCTTAATATGCAGTCCTCCCTGCTGCACAATCATCTGCGGGTCATGGGCGGCCAGGTGATGGTTTTTCATCCGGGCTGGCTCCAGTCCTACATGAACGGTGACAAGAATGAGGCAGCCCCTATTCCCCCTGAAGAATCCGCCAGCAAAATTATGGGAATCGTGCAGGAGCATAAGACGCATATGGGGATGGAACCGGCTTATCTGGATCTGGACGGCAATCCCTGGCCCTGGTAAGATCAACTCTTGCTTAGAGAAAGGCGTGGATGAAAGATGACAGAATGGAAGGCACTGGCGCTGGGAAGCTATACAGAGGTTAAATATCATCCGTTCTCCGGGGTGGACCACGTGTTTGAGGAATTGTTTGCCGGGAAGCTGGATGTGAAGTCCACCGAAGATTACTCATTGCTCAGTCCGGACAGCCTATCGGCTTACAAGCTTGTGATAGCGTATACAGAATTTTCGGACAACAAAATAGCTCCTGAACAGAGCGGGGCATTGCTCTCCTATGTAGCTAACGGCGGAGGACTGCTCGTAGTGCACAATGGGATCTCACTGCAGCGTAACCAGGAGCTGGGTGTGATGCTGGGAGCGCATTTTACGCATCATCCGGCCTATACTGAGCTTCACATGGCAGTTCCGGCAACGGGCCATCCGATCATGCAGGGGATTACCGACTTTGTGATCGAGGACGAGCCGTATTATTTTGACATGCAGCCCTATTTTGAAACGACGGTGCTGGCGGAGTATTTCCATGAGGGGGCCCATCATGCGGCAGCCTGGTGTCATGAGTTCGGGATGGGGCGTGTTGTGTATCTGATGCCTGGCCATCATCTTCCTTCCTTTTCCGTAGAGCCGTTCCGGCAGATGATTACAAAGGGCGGTCTATGGGCGGCCGGATTACTGTAGCCCTTGATCATTTTAACAACATCATATGGATGGATAATGTGAAAAACCAACGGAAGCGTTAGACTGCTGTTGGTTTTTTGGCTATTTGGCTACTCCCGGCGTTAAAAAGCCTTGACCCTGACACTGGTGTCAGGGTTTATACTAAGAACAGACCATTTCTCATGAACCCCGGGGAGAACAGACCATGAAAATAGGTGAGCTTGCCGCACGGACGGGTGTCAGCATCCGTTCTCTGCGATATTATGAACGTCAGGGCTTGATCACTCCGCTCCGCCAGGCGAATGGATACCGAGAGTATTCGCTTTTGTCCGTGGAGACGGTGGAGACGATCAAACTGTATTTGAATCTGGGCTTATCGACCGAGGAAATCGCCGGTTTCTTGAATTGTGTACTGAAGAAAAAAGAGGCTTTCTGTGCAGAAGTGATGCCGCTGTACCGCAGCAAGCTGGAGGATATTGAGCGTCAGCTCCTGCAGCTGAACCAGATCAAGCAGAATTTGGAGGAGCGGATTGCTTCCATACAGCAGGAGCAGCGGGAATCAGAATGACCTGAAGAATTCACAGGCTGACAAGGAGGAGTTAACAATGACTGTTATAAATGCCGGGCACGCCGACACCGTTCGGAGACAGCTGCAGGAAGGCGGAACTGTGCTGGTAGATTACGGAGCGCCATGGTGCGCGCCCTGCCAGAGTCTTCTGCCGATCCTGGAGCAACTGGATGAAGAGTATGGCAGCAACATCACGATCCTCAAAGTGAATTGCGATGAGCTGCCGGAGCTGGCTGCAGAAGCAGGAGTCATGGGTCTGCCTACCGTGATCGTATACAATGGGGGGCAGCCTATGGAAAAGCTGGTAGGATTGCGGCCGAAATCGGCTTATCAGGGCGTGCTGGACAAATTTGCCGCCGCGAATAGCCGGTAAACCAGGAAAGGCAGGAAGCCGCATAATGCTTAGCTTCCTGCCTTTTTCTTATGGGGAAAACGGGGGGATATAAATGGACGAAGTGCGGTTATTTCGCATTCATTGGGAACGGTACCACTTCATTATGGTGCAGCGCTTCGAGCACTTCAGCACTGAGCTTGTCCGTGAATTCAGTCCATGCCTTAAGGCTGACCCCCAGCTCATCACGGCCAATGGATTGGATCACTTCCAGCCATCCCCGTTTATCGTTAATAGTACCGAGCTGCTCCTGGATGTCTTTGTAGATTTCCTCATGGGCGTGGAATTTCTGGTTGAGCGCAAAGGAAGCGGCACCGGCAGTATAACGCAATTCCTTGGCGGCAATCCGCAGCTCATGCAGCGCATCGAAGGCTTCCTTGGATTCGGCCTCAGGACCCTTAGACAGGGTCTTGCAGGCTTTTTTCTTCTGCTCGTAAGCGACCTCAAGCTCACGCATGACAACATTCGCATCTCTTTTGGCCGCCAGTGCCTCGAGATCGCGGCTAAGGAATGCCTCCCACTCGGCGTCCAGCGCTTTGCCGCACAGCTTGGGCAGTTTGGTGCCCAGTTTCTTGCGGTACTTCTTCCGCTCGTTCCTCTGGTACTGGATAACCGCCTTGAGCAGCTTGGCCGATTTGGCTTCTCCGGCTTCCTCCGCTTGCTCCCGTCTATCCTTAAAGGATTCAATCAACACATCCGCGTCTCTAACCTTGCCGAGTCTTTTTTGCGCCTCTTTGAAGGCACTGTACAGATCTGCTGTCACCAGATGTTCAGGATCTAGAATGGACAATAGCGTCAGCAGCTTACGGCAGTTCACTCTGGCCTGATGGATATCTTCATCGCCGAACTCCTTCAGCGCATCCTTACTGTAATCACGGAAATTGAGATAGAGCTTGCTCAGCGCCAGCTCCCATTGTCTGGTTTTGCTGATTTGCCGTTCCTTCACGGTTAGCAGGTCAGTCATGCGGCATCACTCCTTAAGGGTTGTGTATAGCATGAGCTTTTGGTGCAGGATGATTGCTCCTCATATATCTTAAGGATAACGCTATCATCCTGCTTTTTCAAATGAAGGTACTGCCCTGAGCTTCGCTGCTGCACCCCGGATCGGTTACAATGGGAATATTGGCGGTATTGTAAAATAGAACAGGAAGACGGAGTATTCGGCGGCAGTCTGCAGGAAGCCAGTAAGTGTAGATGTCTTGATTACGCAAAAGAGGAAAGCGATGGTCACCGGGAGGGGTTAGGATGAGCGGAGAATACAAAAAGCAGGGGCAAGGGCAAGAGCGGGGTCAAGTGCAGGAGCAAGTAGTAGAGCAAAGACATATGAACGGGCGATTGCAGGAGCAGGGGCAGGTCCTGTTCCAGGAGTCTGAACCTGAGCAGGTGCATCCGTCTGCGGGTTTGCTCCCGCCGGTTATGGCGCTCTTTGAACACTTGGCAGGAGGGGAATCCTCACCGGAAAGTGCAGACTCCCGAAGGATAACAGATGCAGAAGGAGCCGCAGCGGTGCAAGAGCCCGTTGAAGCGGTTGCCGGAGATATGCTGCTCCCGTTCGCGTTCGAGGAGACGCTCTGCAGGGATGTAGGTGCGGGCCTTGTTCCGCCGTCTGTACATCTGTGGAGCCATCCCGGCGGCGTGGCATTGGGCCTGCGGGACAGCAAGCTGCCGCGGGCAGCTGAAGCCATGGCTGAGCTGGAAGAGCAGGGCTACCGCACAGCGGTGCGGCACTCCGGCGGCGCGGCTGTGCCGCTGGATGCCGGCATCGTCAACGTGTCGCTGCTGCTCCGCAAAAGTCCGGGCAAGCTGGACTTTCATGATGATTTCCGGCTGCTGGCTTCGCTGATCACAGAATCCGTTGCGGTCAGCCATCCGCAGGCAGCGGCGCAGATCCGGGCAGGCGAGATCGCCGGGTCGTATTGCCCGGGCGACTTCGATCTGGCCATCGGCGGCCGCAAATTCTGCGGCATCGCCCAGCGCAGGCAGAGCAGCGCGTACTTCGTGCACGCGTTCGTGATCGTCTCCGGCTCCGGGCTGGAGCGCGGGCAGTTGATCCGCGGCTTCTATGATACCGCCGCGGATGGCGATGACGCGCTGGACTATCCGCGCGTCATGCCGCAGACCCTAGCCGCGCTAGGCGAGCTTGGCGGACCGGCTTCGGCGGATGTATTCGCCGAAGGATTCCGCCAGGCTCTGTCCCGGCGCGGCGTCAAGCTTCAGCCTGCGGCGGGGCTGGCGGCCGCAGGGTACAAGCTCCAGTACACCGATACCCGTGTACTGGAGGCGGCGCGGGTGCTGCGTGAACGCTACGCCCGCTAAGCTGTGTCATGGCCGGTCGAAGCGAACCGGCCTGCCCCATAGCCGGTGTAATGAAGCATCACCGGCTGACCGGGAAAGTGCCGCTTCTGCTGATAGATTCAGTAGGGGCGGCACTTTTTTGCACTCTAAAGTTCAACTTGATGTACCCTGGCAATCAGTCGGCGGATCAAAAATACAGCTCCGGCCTCCGGTCGGAGAACACCGGAATCTGCGCACGAACCTCCCGCACCTTGTGCAAATCAATCTCTCCGCTCAGAATTTCCTCGTTCTCCGAAGCTTCGCAGACCACCTCGCCCCAAGGATCGATGATCATTGAATGGCCGGCAAAAGTGTTCGCAGGATCTTTTCCAGTACGGTTGCACGCAACGACATAACATTGATTCTCAATCGCCCGGCTGATCAGCAGCGCCCGCCAGTGGGCAAGACGCGGCAGCGGCCATTCGGCACTGATGAACAGGACTTCGGCACCGAGCGCTGTATGGGTGCGGACCCATTCGGGGAAGCGGATATCGTAGCAGATCAGTCCGGCGCAGCTTGTTCCGTTCAGAGTGAACAGACCCTTGGCTTCTCCGGGATGCAGATACAAGTGCTCATCCATCAGACGGAACAGATGCAGCTTGCTGTATTCGCCGGCGATCGCTCCGGTGCGGCTGAACACATACATGCTGTTGGTTATGCCGTTATCTTTCTTGCTGGCGACGGAGCCGGCCACAATATGGATGCCGAGCTCGCGGGCTAGTCCTGACATCAAAGCTTTTGTAGCTTTCCCTTCAGGGTCGGCAATTTCCGCAAGCCGGGTCAAATCATATCCGGTTGTCCACAGCTCGGGAAGAACCACACAATCCGTCCCCTGAGCAGCAGCTTCACGGATTTTACGTTCTGCGGCAGCATAATTTACCTGGGGATTGCCAAATGCTATATCGAGCTGAAGCAGGGAGATTTTCATGTAACAGCCCTCCTTTTTTGGTGGAGCAATACACCTTGATTCTACGGGTAAGCGGATGCCGGGGCAAGTTAAAAAGCCAATTCAAATTATTAGTTGACGGGTCAAGGATAAAGGTGTAAAGTGATGAATGTCAAAAAGATTTTGCGCAATCTATTTGTGTTAGGGGGTTAATCTTGACTGAACATCTGCCTGAGGAAGACCGCATCTTTGAACGGCTGCAGGCGCTCAACAAAGCCATTACGCCAACCTTTGAGCGCTGTGCGGGCATAAGCCCCACCCGTCTCCGTCTGCTTCACGAGCTGTTTCAGGTTACTGAGATCAGCCAGATTTCATTGCAAAAGCAAGTAGACATCGATGCTGCAGCCATCACCCGTCACCTAAAGGGGCTGGAGGAGAATGGCATGGTCTCCCGACGCAACAATCCCGATGACAATAGAGTGACCCTGGTCTCGCTGACTGCGCAGGGAAGAGACAAAATCCGTACGTACAAGGAAGAGAAGAGCCGCTTCATCGGCAGTCTGCTCGCCGGTTTTGATGAGCCAGAGCGCGCTCTGCTCGCAGATATGCTTGTCCGGCTGCAGCATAATATCAACTTGCTGTAGCCATAAACTATAATCCAACTATAAAAGGAGTTTATTATTCATGAATGCAACCAGAACCAATGATTTCACAAGTATTATCACAGGCCGCCGCTCCATCCGTAAATACGACACATCTGTCAAAATTTCGAAAGAAGAAATGACTGAAATCCTTACCGAAGCCACGCTGGCACCTTCCTCGGTGAATATGCAGCCTTGGCGGTTCCTTGTGATTGAAAGTGCAGAAGGTAAAGCCAAGCTGGCGCCTATCGCTAAGTTCAACCAGCTTCAGGTAGAGACCTCTGCGGCCATGATTGCCGTGTTCGGAGATTTGAACAATTTCGATTATGCCGAAGAAATCTACGGCACCGCTGTAGAGCGCGGACTGATGCCTGCTGAAGTAAAAGAAAGACAGCTTGCTGCGCTGGGTGCGCATTTCGCGAAACTGCCTGCAGATATCAACAGAGAAACGATCATGATTGACGGTGGTCTCGTCTCCATGCAGCTGATGCTGGCTGCACGTGCCCACGGCTATGACACCAACGCCATTGGCGGCTTCGAGAAAGACCAGATCGCCGAAGTCTTCGGTATGGACAAAGAGCGCTATGTTCCAGTCATGCTGATCTCCATCGGTAAAGCCGCTGAAGAAGGTTACGCCTCCGTCCGTCTGCCTATCGACACCATCGCACAGTGGAAATAAGAGGCGTAAGCTCATATATATAAGTTCGTCCGGAAGCATAAACTTAGCCTATCCTAGAACTTAAGTTTATGCTTCCGGAGCGAGTTTTGTATGAAGCTAATCAGTGAGCCTATGCTTACAAAACTTTAAGGAGGACTAATCAATGATTATTATTCATGCTGTAATGCAAGTAAACCCTGCGCTTAAGGAAAAATTCCTGGCTGAGGCGAAGCAGCTGTTAGCCGCTACCCATAAAGAAGAAGGTAACCTCTCTTATGAGCTGTACAATCATTTTGAACAGGAAAACACCTATATCATGATCGAAACCTGGCGCGATATGGAGGCTGTAGCCAGCCATAATACAAGTGCTCACTTCACCGGATTTGCAGCGAAAGCGCCTGAGTTCCTGACCGCTCCGCTGGACGTTAAGGCATTTAACGGAGAACCGGCAGGCAAATAATCTGCAACTGGAAGATGAATTCCTGCAGTGAATCATTTTGAGCCATCTCACCGGGTTACCGTTAGCCTGTTGGAGCTGTTCAGTGAAGCGGATCGCAGGATTGAAATCAAAGGGAATATATTCTTCGAAGCAAGGGGAAGTTTCAAGAGCCGTACGGGCTGTTGAGACTTCCCCTGTTTGTTTGAATATAAGCGTTTATGTGTTTTACTCTATACCGGTAGAATGGGGTGGTGAGGAAGTTGCATGTCGCGGTACGTTTATTGGCAGACGATCCGGGGTATCTAACCTTAGCCTGATTAGACCAGATATTTGTTCGTTCGCTGGTCCTGAACCGGTTAGATATGCCTTACGAAGGATGGAGGACTTGCCAATGAAGAATATACATAGCCATAAGAGAATGTCCCTCGGAGAATGGGATCAAGAGCTTCAGCGGGATGTTATAGATTTTGTGAATTACTATATATCGGGCGGATCACTGAGGGCGGTTGCGGACCCGTCCGAACGGGTGTCGTCATTGATTGCCGCTGCTCTGGAAGGAGGCGCTGCCCGCGCATACCGGCAGAGAATCGGCGGCGTAATCACAGAGTTACCGCAGCTCACTGAGTTGCCGGGTTTCAGTACGGAACTGCTCGAACAGCTTGCCGCTGAGATCAGCCGGCTGGATTCGGGTAAGCTTCGGGCGCTGGCTCCGCGGACTACCCGTAATAACCAGGTCGACGCATATGTGAACGGACCGCAGTGTCTGGAAATGCTTCTTGAGGAAATCGCCAAGGCCCAGCATTATATTCATCTGTCCGTCATGCTGTTTTTTAATGATGATTCAGGTAACCGGATTGCGGCAGCGCTGCTGCAAGCATTGGATCGTGGGGTTCAGGTCCGGCTGATGGTGAATTACAATGTCACTGCCCTGGGGTATGGACATAACCTGGAGGTCGGAAGGTTCTCGGAAATCTCGGACCGGCTGGAGCAAGCGGGAGCGAAGCTACAGGATACCTTCCACTCCTACTATTCTGCTATGGAGTGGAGTAGAAGACGGGCTGAATTGAAGGCTCAGGGTATACCTGAGAGCATCCTGTTCCTGCAGGATAAAGTGCAGGAGGACGTTGAGCTGACGGGACTGAATGTGATTGACCACCGCAAATTCATGATTATCGACGGAATCACCTCTATCGTGGGCAGTCTGAATATTGGAGATCAATATACGTTTGCCACACCGATTGAAGCCTCTGCCTCTGTGCAGGTGGATGGGCGCCCCATGGGCGTTCCGGCCCATGAGGAGGAGTGGCATGACGGCTGTTTCCGTATCCGGGGAGCAGCGGCGCTGCCGCTGAATGCCGTGTTCCAGTCCAGATGGCTTCTGCTCGGAGGGGATTTCTTTGATCCGGAGGATGCATTTTATCGTTCAGAAGGCAATATGGATTTCGGCTCAGAGGAATGTACGCTGTTTGTGAGTTTTCCCGGAAATCCGGTCAATCTGATACAGCAGTATTATCTGGATCTGATCACGTATGCTGCCAATGAGACGGTCATTGTGAACCCGTATCTGATTGACCAGGCCTTCTGGGACCGGCTGGGCGGGCTCGGACCGGAGTGCTCCTGCCATCTTACGATCTGCAATCCGCTGGAGGTCAATGACCATCCCACCAACCGTGCAGCTGTGCGCAGCAATATGTATGTCCCTTTTTGCAAGGGGGTGTCTTTTTATGACTACAGCGCTACAGAACGCTTTTCCCATTGGAAAATCACCTATGACCACAGGTCACACGCGGTGTTCCACGGCTCATATAATATCAACGAAAGAAGCGCCTGCCACGATTTTGAGCTGGGGCTGCTGGTGAAGGGAGAGGCCTTTGCAGCAAAAGTAAAAGCCATGATAGACTATGACCTCAGCGTATCACGCAAAATCACTGATAAGAGGGAATTCTTCAAGCACCCGTGGATGCACCCCAGCACTTATGTGAATACAGCAACCCGGAATTATACCTGATCGCGCAGCGGGCCGGATGTCATGTATAATATGCAGTAAATCCTAGCAAATGGAGCCATTGCGATGAATATCAAAATACAGAAGACAGGCCTGAAGAAGGACGAGGTGTTTTTTGAAGCGGATGCCGGAGAGGGTAGAGGAATCTGGTGCGGAGCTCAGGTGAAGCCGGGGGACCTGGCTATGGTAGAGTTCGAAATTCCGGCACTGCTTATGCGCTGGGTGGACATCATTCCGGCAGGCGGAGGAGATCACGGCATCTGTTTGGAAGGTGATATTGTGGTGCTTACCGGGGTGCTGGACAATATCGAGGAGGATGGAACCGGTTGTCTGCAGCTGGATGGAGAGCTGATTATGTTCGAAAGCCTTGGCGAGCCGATGGCACTGGGGAGCCTTGTGGAAGTCAGGACCCGGGAGATCCGGTTGTATCCGATCTTTTTGTGAATAAGGGATTCGTCTATCAATTTAACCCATTGGCATAGCCACTCTTGGCTAAATAGGCTAAGATAAATAGTATTCAAGAAGTAAGCTAATGAGGAGCAGAGGTTCAATGAACAGCGATATTCAGCAATTCAAGACAGAATTTTTTAAGGCGCTGGCTCATCCGATGCGGATTCGTATCCTGGAGCTGCTAAGCGAAGGCGAGAAGAATGTGAATGAGCTGCAGGCCATTCTGGGGTCCGAAGGGTCTGCCGTGTCCCAGCAGCTTGCCGTGCTCCGCGCGAAGAATGTAGTAGCCAGTGTAAAAGAAGGGACAACGGTAATTTACTCGCTGCGGGACCCCCTGATCAAAGACCTTCTGGCCGTAGCTAAGCAGATATTCGATAATCATCTGGTGAACGCAATCTCCCTATTGGAAGGGATCCGCAGCGAATAACCCGGGGCCTCCCGGGGCGGATTACCCGTTGACAAGCGAGGCTTGCAGGAGTAATGTTGCTCTTATATTCAAATAATCAGATATTCAGAGAAAAGAAGGTTAAAGGATGACAGGGTGGGGCCGTTTCAAAGGCTATAATATTGCTTCGCTGCGTAAGGATCTCATTTCAGGGGTTATCGTAGGCGTCATTGCCATTCCTCTGGGGATGGCATTTGCTATTGCTTCGGGTGTGAAGCCGGAGTACGGAATTTATACAACCATAGTCGCAGGGATTATAATTTCTTTGTTTGGTGGTTCAAAGTTTCAGATCGGCGGACCTACGGGTGCGTTTATTCCTATTTTATTCGCCATTGCCATGCAGTATGGGTATGAGAACCTGCTGCTTGCCGGAATGATGGCCGGGGTCATTCTTGTCCTCATGGGTCTGCTCCGGCTGGGAGTGCTGATCAAGTTTATCCCCAAGCCTGTAACGATCGGATTCACCGCAGGGATTGCCGTTATTATCTTCACGGGGCAGATCGCGAACTTTCTGGGCCTGAAGGATATGAAGCGGCATGAGAGCTTCGTGGACAACATGAAGGAGATTGGCGTGCACATCTCTACGATTAACCTGTACAGTATTCTGACGGCGGCCATTTGTCTGGCTGTGCTTATACTGGGGATGCGCTTTGCGCCAAAAGTTCCAGGGGCACTGGTCGGACTGCTCTGTGCAACCCTCATAGCCGCACTGTTTTTCAGCGGCAAGGTGACTACAATCGGCTCTGCGTACGGGGACATTCCCAATACACTGCCGAGCTTCCATTTCCCGGTCATTACCTGGGAACGGATTAGGCTGCTGCTGCGTCCGGCCTTTGTCATTGCCATGCTAGGAGCGATAGAGTCTCTGCTATCCGCTGTGGTGGCGGACGGAATGTCAGGCAGCCGACATAACAGCAACCGTGAGCTGATCGGACAGGGGGTTGCTAATATTGCTGCCCCTCTGTTCGGCGGGATTCCGGCTACCGGCGCGATTGCCCGGACTGCTACCAATATCAAGAGCGGCGCCGCTTCCCCCTTGTCGGGCGTGATCCACGGTGTAGTGGTATTTCTTATTCTGCTGCTGTTTGCACCCTATGCATCGAGTATTCCGCTGGCCGCGATGGCACCGATCCTGATGGTCGTAGCCTGGAATATGAGCGAACGCAAGGAATTCCTTCATCTGCTTAAACTGAAAACCGGAGATTCGCTGGTGCTGTTCATTACGTTTCTGTTGACCGTCTTTGCCGACTTAACCGTAGCTGTGGAGGTTGGACTGGTGCTCGCTGTAGTCTTGTTCGTCAAACGGATGGGCGAGGTGCATCTGGTGTCCAAGGTACTGCCTGATCCGGACTCAGTGAAGGTTGAGGCACATATGGTCACGGACAGCCATGACTGTCCGCAGATCGGTATTTATAACGTGGAAGGGCCGCTGTTCTTCGGAGCTGCCTACCGGTTCGAGAATACGATGCCTGGCTTCGGCCCCGATAAGCCAAAGGTTATTCTGCTGCGGATGGGCAAAGTGCCGTTTATCGACACCACCGGTGAAGCTAATCTGGCAGGGCTGGTGAAGAAGCTGCATGAGGATGGGGGCCGCCTGATGATCTCAGGTATTCAATCTCAGCCGCTCGAGCTGCTTAAGAAGACCGGGCTGTACGACAAGATCGGAGCAACGCAGTTCTATGAGCATACCGGAGAGGCAATCAATGATGCACTTAAGGTCATTAATTATAATAAGTGTCTGGGCTGCCGACATGCTGCCTTCAGAGAATGCGCAGCCTTTGCCGGACTGGATGAAACGTCTGGCCGCAGTGCCTTCAAAGGGCGCGTGCCAGCTGTAGCGCGTAAACTAAGCGGAGAATTGTAGCCGCTGAGCCGTGTGTTTGGATGAGTTTTGGCATCAGCGGCAGGCTATGGCAGAGAAGTTTACCTTAATTCTATTAACTTTCAAAGGCCAGCAAAAGCAGCGCTTCTCCCTTCGCCTGGAGAAGTGCTGCTTTGCGTTTAATGCTCCTTTGCCGCTTGCTCTGACTGGTCATGGGACAGTAAAGGGAGTGACCTTTGATTCGGCTCATCCGCGTGGAAAGAGCCGAATCAAAGGTATTTCTGCTTTTGAATCGGCCCACCCGCGTGGAAAGAGCCGAATCAAAGGTATATCTGCTTTTGATTCGGCTCACCCGCGTGGAAAGAGCCGAATCAAAGGTATTTCTGCTTTTGAATCGGCTCACCCGCATGGAAAGAGCCGGATCAAAGGTATTTCTGCTTTTGATTCGGCTCACCCGCGTGGAAAGAGCCGAATCAAAGGTGTTTCTGCCTTTGAATCGGCTCGCCCGCATGGAAAGAGCCGGATCAAAGGTATTTCTGCTTTTGAATCGGCTCACCCGCGTGGAAAGAGCCGGATCAAAGGTATTTCTGCTTTTGAATCGGCCCACCCACGTGGAAAGAGCCGAACCAAAGGTATATCTGCTTTTGATTCGGCTCACCAGCGTGGAAAGAGCCGGATCAAAGGTATATCTGCTTTTGAATCGGCTCACCCGCGTGGAAAGAGCCGGATCAAAGGTATATCTGCTTTTGAATCTGCCACCCGGATCAAGCTTATGGCCGCTCCGATTTGTACAAGACATAGAAAAATTTGTACAATTACCAATAGAGTTTATGAAATTCATAGGGATAAGGAGATTACCCGGACATGAAGGAATTGAATTATATCAAGGTATTTCTGCTTTTGGCAGGACTGTCCCTTGTCACACTGGCGGTCTACGGTGTAGTGTCTCAGCGGACAGATACGTTCTACAAGTTTCTAATCTGGAATCTGTTTCTGGCCTGGCTCCCATTCGTGTTCTCCATGGCTGCCCATGAACTGGACAAAAGAAAAATCGGCGGATTGCTGGTGCTTCCGCTCGGCATCGCCTGGCTGCTGTTTTTTCCGAACGCGCCATATATTATGACCGATCTGGTGCACTTAACGATCCGCAAGAATTTGTATTTTGTCGGTGGAATGATCCAGAGCCGTTATTGGTATGATCTGATTACGCTGCTGCTGTTCACCTGGAGCGGCTGGCTGACCGGATTTTTCTCCCTGTATCAGTTCCAGGCTGTGATTTATCGAAAAAGTAACCTGCTGCTCTCCTGGATTTTTGTGGTATTCGCCTGCGCACTCGGGGGGTATGGCGTACTGCTCGGACGGGTGTACCGGCTGAACAGCTGGGATGTGCTCACCGACCGGCATCAGCTGTACCAGCTCGTTGCCGACAGCCTGAATAGGCAGTCGGTCTTTTTCAGCGTATTCATTGCGTGTGTGCTGCTGGCTATTTATGCAACGATGTACTGCCTGCTGAATGTGCTGGGCAAAGGAAGGGACCGGCCTTATTCCATCAGCTGAAGCTCATCCCCAGACTCCGGATGATACTGGTAGCGCTGAAGATCGATCGCTCCCTTTGCGTCAAAAACGATGCCCTCTCCCAGCAGATATAACCGCTGAAGAGAGCTGGATTCATCGTCCGTAAGGGCAATTTCCCCCTTGACATTAACCACTCTGTGCCAGGGCAGCTTGTATGTACGGCTCATGGAATGTAGGATGCGAACGACCTGTCTAGCCCCTCTCGGGCTTCCGGCAGCCCTGGCGATGCCCCCATAGGTCATGACATAACCTTCGGGAATCGAGCGGATGACGGCGATGACCTTTTGTGTGAATGGTGTCATGGCTGGAACTCCTTTTGTACAAACAGTAGTGTGGATTTACTTGAATTATATCAGAAGAACCAGGCCCGTGATGCTCCCGAAGAGCACTGCGGGCTTTGCTTTTGGAGCACTCTATTTCCTGCACAGTATAATTATGGCGAATAGGAGAAGCAGAGTCGGGGGATAATCAGATCAAAACAATTGTGACAGGAGTGACTGCTGTGAAGAATACAGATGCTGCCCTGGGAAACAGACAGGACGCCTCCAAAATATCGTCTTCCCAGCCGCTTAGTCCCTCGCTGGACGACAATGTGGCTCTGTTCCGGCGGATATTCAGCAATGACGGGACGCTTCGGGTGCGGGTGATTGAGAATAACTATGGAACGCTGTTGCGCTGCGGCCTGATCTATGTGGATGGAATGACTGACAAGGATCTTATACAGAATGGTATTACGAAGCCTATAATGACTTATCCATTCAAGGAAGAAGACCATGGGAATCCGGCGAAGCTGATGGAGAAAATCCGTATGGAGATAATAAACATCGGTGACATTATGGTTTCGGCGGAGCTGGATGAACTGGTAGGCGCTGTGGTAGGAGGCAAAACGGTATTTCTCTTGGACGGTTATGCCGGGGCGCTGAATATTAATGCCCAAGGCTGGCAGACACGTGCAATAGAAGAACCTACAACGGAAAAAGCAATCCGGGGCCCAAGAGAAGGCTTCACGGAATCACTGATCGTCAACTTAACCCTAGTCCGCCGCAGAGTCCAGAATTCGGATCTGAAGTTTGTCTTTAGTGACGTTGGAACAAGGTCCAACACGCAGACCTGCATCTGCTATATGGAGAGCCTGGCTTCACCGGATATTCTGGCCGAACTGCAGGCAAGGCTTGCGCAGGTAGAGATTGACCATGTCCTGGATACCGGTTATCTGGCTGAACTGATCCGTGATGAGCCCTACTCCCCATTCGAGATGATGGGCAGCACAGAACGCCCGGATACGGTTGTGAGTAAGCTTATGGAGGGCCGTATTGCCTTGTTGATTGAAGGCAGCCCCTTTGCCTTGACGCTGCCGTATGTTTTTGTGGAGAACTTCCAGGCCAGTGAAGATTACTACATCAACTATTATTTTGCTTCCTTCAACCGGTTCTTAAGGGTCATGGGAGCCTTCATGTCCATCAGTATTCCGGCAGTATATGTCGCTCTGGTTACCTACTCCCAGGAGATGGTCCCTACCTTACTGCTGCTCAGCATTGCCGCCGCCAGGATGTCCGTTCCTTTCCCCACCATTATCGAGGCATTAATTATGCTGACAATATTCGAAATTTTGCGCGAGGCGGGTGCACGGATTCCAACCACCATTGGCCAGGCGGTAAGCATTGTGGGAGCGCTGGTGCTGGGGCAGGCGGCTGTAGATGCACGCATCGTGAGTGCGCCAATGGTCATAGTGGTAGGCCTTACCGGAATCACAACCTTGCTTAATCCAAGGCTTACCGGACCCATGATTATCGTGCGTTTGATTCTTTTGTTTGCAGCGTTTTTTCTTGGAATCTATGGATACTTCTTGGGACTGCTCGGCCTGGTGGTTCATCTGATGAGTCTCCGCTCCTTCGGGGTTCCCTATATGCTGGGAGTGGGCTCTATCCGCCCGCAGGATATTAAGGATACGGCGATCCGCGCGCCATGGTGGGATATGTACCTTCGGCCCGCAATGATCGGTGCGCGCAATATGAAGCGGAAGGCGCCCCGGAAGAAGGCGGGTAGCCGGTGAGATCAGCTCCGAGACTGTTGACGCTGCTGCTCTGCATGGCCCTGGTACTGTGTCTCAGCGGCTGCTGGAATTATACCGAGGTTGATGATATGTCCATTGTAGCCGGGGTGGCCATCGACAAGGATGCTGCTAACGGCAAGATCCAGTTGACGGCAGAGATAGTTGACATCAAGGGAGGGCTTAAACAGAATCAGGCCGGCTTCAAGATGCTCAGTCTTAAGGGGAAAACCATGTTTGAAATTGTCCGCAATATGATATCCCTAACCGGGAAAAAGCTGTTCTGGAGCCATGCCAAGGCGATCATCTTCAGCGAGGAGGTTGCCCGCGAAGGGCTGGTCAAGACAGTAGATTGGTACAGCAGGGATACAGAAACCAGATCAGATGTGTTCATTTTTGTGTCCGGCGAGCCGACCGCGCGGGAGATCCTGGACCTGAACACGTCCACAAAAACAATTCTGTCGTTTGAACTGGCACAAATGATGCGTGACGAGAAGTTTACCAGCACTGCGCCGACCGTGGAAATATGGGATTTCATCGACAAGCTTGAGACCTCGGGCAATCATGCGGTGGCACCTCTGATCTACGTTCATGAGCAGAACGGGGAGAAGAATGAACGTGTTAACGGCTGTGCTATTTTCTCAAAGGATAAAATGATAGGCAAGCTGAATGGGAAAGAGACCAAAAACATGCTGTTTGCCAAAGACGGCATCAAGGGAGGCGTACTGGCGGTGAATGACATACACGGGGTTCCCACCTACTCTTTGGAGATATTATCAAGCAGAACCAAGGTGAAGCCAAAGCTGGTCAACGGCAAGCTGAGCTTGCAGGTCCGAACAGTCACACGTACCGGTCTCGATGAAGTCATGACTACGGAAAACTTCTCGGGCAAAGAGGGCATTAGCAGCATTGAAGAGCGTGCGGGTAAGGCTCTCCAGCAGGACATCGAGTCCGTCATAAGGAAGGTGCAGCAGGAGTACCATGCCGATATCTTTGGGTACGGGGAAATCATTCATGAACATCAGCCAAAGGTCTGGGCCAAGCTCCGTGACAACTGGGATAACGAATTCGCAAAACTGGATATTTCAGTAGACTCCAAGGTGATTATAGAGAACACTGCCAAAACTTCGCGCTCTATTAAGCTGGGGGATTAACAGATATGGTCATTTATCTGCTGCTGATCTATGCCATCATCGTGGTGATTGACCCTTACGGTCTGCTGAACCAAGGGAAGAAGTGGGACTTCTATGTGTGCTCGGCACTGTGCCTTGTGTCCTTCTCTCTGGCCTTTGCCCTATCCATGCATTGGGACATCCCAAGCCCGTCTCCTCCGATCGTTTATATGGTTAAGAAGTTGTTCTAAGACCAGATTTTTTAAGGGGGGAGGAAAAATGGGTAAGGAAAACATCCCGGCAGGACAGTCTATAAGCATAGCGGTCCTCTTTATTATCGGCAGTTCTCTGTTTATGGGGGCTTCAGGGCAGTCCGGCAACAGCAGCTGGATTGCTATAATTCTTGCCATGCTGCTGACCCTTCCGCTTATGTTTATCTATGCGCGGCTGCATGTGCTATTTCCGGGCAAAGATCTGTACGACATGCTAATCCTTGTATTTGGAGCAGTAGCTGGAAGAGTGCTCTCCTGCTTGTATATCTGGTATGCGCTGCATCTGGGCTCGCTGGTACTGCGGAATTTCGGAGAGTTCAGCAAGTCGGTTCCCCTGACTTCAACACCGATGCTGGCCCCCATGCTGATTATTGGCCTGCTATGCGTGTGGGTAGTAAAGGAGGGGATAGAAGTGCTGGGGAGAAGTGCCAAATTCCTGCTGCTGTTTACATTCATTGTGATCATAGCGGTGCAGCTGCTCTCCATCCCCAAGTTTCAATTTCATCATTTATTGCCGGTCTTGGACAGAGGGTGGAAGCCTGTGCTTACAGATATGGTAGGCTCCTTCACCTTTCCGTTTGCCGAGATTGTGGTGTTTTTGGGTGCTTTTCATACATTGCCTCAAAAGGGTTCGGCGGCAAGGGTTCTGGTCAGCAGCACGTGTATTGCCGGAATTATTATTCTGTTTGTCAATTTGCGTAATCTGCTGGTATTGGGACCGGATATCTTATCCAGTCTATATTTCCCCTCGTATGTGGCGGCTAGCAGAATCAACATCGGCGATTTCCTGACCCGAATTGAAGGCTCATCAGCGATTTTGTTTGTCACGGCGCTTTTTATTAAGGTGAGCTTATGTTTGTATGTGACCTGCAATGGAGTGGCTAAAGTATTCAAGTTGCGCAGCTATCGCTCCGTTGTACTGCAGATCGGCCTCATCATGGTCTATTTGGCGGATTTCATCTATAAAGATATTATGCAGATGGAGTATTTTGCCTACCATATTTACAAGATTTATGCCTTGCCGTTTCAAGTCGTCATTCCTGTGATGTTGTGGATTGCTGCTGAAATCCTGGCCCGGAAAAAAAGCCGCAAGCAGGAAACCGCTCAGCATTAAGGGCAGTGTTGCTTCTGGTGCTTCCAGAGTTACGCCATGTTCATTTATATTTCCATCCTTCGCAGAAGATAGCTATAATGGGAGGCAGAGAGCTAATTTCTGGCGTAGGAGGAAGCACAGGTGAGTGTATCAAGTATCGTCATGTCCTCGCATTGGGGCAGAGAAGTCAGACATAAATATATTACACAGGAATCGAAAGTGCTCGCGGTAGTATTTCCGGGCAGGAACTACTCCGCTGAACGTTCGCTGCTGGATTATGCCTCTAAGCTGGCCAGAGAGTATGGCTGCGATATCCTGTTGCTCGAATATGGCTATCAGAGTGCACGTGCAGAGCTCAAACGTGAGGAAATCGATATTGTAACCGAGGAATGCAAAGCGGCCGTAGCTTCACTTCCGGACTATGAACAGCTTCTCTTCATCAGCAAAAGCATGGGGAGCGTCATTGCCGGAAGAGTAGCGGCAGAGATGAACCTTCAGCAGAAAACCTCGCATTTGTATATAACGCCAGTTACCGATTCGATGCCGCTGCTCAGACAAAGCCGGGGCAGCATCATCTACGGTGGCAGCGACCCGACATTCACAGAGGAGCATGCCGCCGGGCTTACCGGTCAGAAGAATCTCCGGGTATATCAGATTGATGACGCCAATCATGCGCTCGAAGTAGGCAGTGTCAATGAATCACTGGCCGTGCTGCTCGTCATTATTAATTTCTATCACGAGTTTTTCCGGGATGCGCTCACAGGCTGAGACTATAAAGACCACACAACAAGGAGATGATTATGATGATTCTGGAAGCAGCTATGCTTCAGGTGAAGCCGGGGCTCACCCGCCAGTTCGAACAGAGCTTCAAGGCGGCGTCCGCACTGATTTCTTCCATAGAAGGTTATTTGGGCCATGAGCTGCAGCACTGTCTGGAGGATGATCATAAATATCTGCTGCTCGTGAAGTGGCGCAATCTTGAGGATCACACTATCTCATTCAGGGAATCAAGCCAATATCAGGAATGGAAAGCGCTGCTCCATCATTATTATAGCCCCTTCCCGGTAGTGGAGCATTTCAAGTCTGTTAATCTGGAATAGCTTGGGGGAGACGGTATGCAGGGGAAGCGGATTGGGGAAGGAAGAACCGCAGAGGTCTGGGAATATGGAACAGGGAAGATTCTGAAGCTCTATCGTGAGGATATTCCCGCGCAGTACGTGGAGCACGAATATGAGATCAGTAAATATGTCTATGAGCATAACGTTCTCACCCCGCAGCCTATGGAGCTTGCTGCGTTTGAGGGGCGTATGGGCATTGTGTTTCAGCAAATTCAGGGACGCTCCATGCTTAGGCTGATCGGTGAGAAGCCGTGGAAACTTGCCGAATATGCAAGACAAATGGCTGTGCTCCACCATAATCTTCATAAACTCCAGGGGGCAGAGGCTTTTGGGAAGCAGAAAGAGAACCTGAAGAGCAGTATTATCGCTGCACCCATGCTCGCCATGGAGGAGAAGACGGCCGTATTGGCCCAGCTGGAGCAGCTTCCGGAGGGAGACCGGCTCTTGCACGGGGATTTCCATCCGGACAATGTGCTGCTGGATGGGCAGGCGTGGATTATCGACTGGATGACAGGAATTTCCGGCAATCCGGCCGGGGATGCTGCGAGGTCAGTCATTATGCTCAGTATGGGAGCCTTACCGCCGGGAGCATCACTCGCCACCAGGCTTATTACTGGTTTTATAAGACAGAGGCTCACGAAAGGCTATATCAGAGAATACCTCAGGTTATCGGGTCTTACTTACGCCGAGGTAAAAGCCTGGGTGCTGCCGGTAGCGGCAGCCCGGCTTACGGAAGGCGTTCCGCTGGCGGAGAAAGAGCAGCTGGTCCGTGAAATCCGCAGACGTCTAAGATTAAGCTCCCTCCGGTAAGGATATTTAGGGAAGAAGGTGCGCTGTGAATACATATATTGCCCTGCTGCGCGGCATTAACGTGGGCGGCAACAAAATCATTAAAATGCAGGCTTTGAAGACAATGTTCGAGTCGCTTGGATATGAACAGGTGCGTACATATATTCAGAGTGGGAATGTGGTGTTTGAAAGCGGGAAATCGGCTGCCGCTAAGCTTGAGGCTGCGATCAGTGCGGCGATCCTTGACACTTTTGGTTTCGAGGTCTCTGTGATGATCCGTACGCTTGCGGAACTTGAGGCGGCTATTACTGCCAATCCTTTTCAGAACCTGTCACAAGAGGATTATAAAAGGCTGTATGTTTCTTTTCTTAGTAAGGCTCCCTCGGAGGAGGCACTGGTCAAGCTGATCCCCTACGCCGATGGCGCAGATAAGCTGCGCATTGCCGGCAAAGAGATGTACACCCTGTATGAGGTGAGTGTAAGCCAGTCTCCGCTGTTCAAGGTTCCGCTCGACAAATGGCTGGGCACATCCATTACCGCACGGAATTGGAATACGGTGAATAAGCTGGCAGCAATCGGGCGGGGGGAATAGCAGGCTGGTATTGAAAGACGGTGCTGCTCCTTCTCTCATTCAAACAATGGCTTATGCTTATTGAAAAATTGATAAAAAAACCGCACATTGTCCAGCTCAAACCATTCTGCTGTTTGAAGAGGCCTTGCATCCAGATTATATATTTTTGCATGCAACGTGCCTAGAACAAAAGGGGAATGAGTGGCAATAATAAATTGGCTGTCAAAATATCGTGCCAGTTCATTTATTTGTTCTGCCATCCGTATTTGATTAGCAGGAGAAAGTGATGTTTCCGGCTCATCCAATAAATACAACTGCCCAGGCCGCAGATATTCTTCGAAAAACTGCATGGAGGTTTCTCCGTTGGAGTATTTTTCCTGGGCAAATTGAATGTCCTCCAGCTTCTTCCTAAACGCATACGTAGCTTCATATTCTGCCGCCTGAGCCTCGCTCATCCCTTTGTGTCTCTGCTCATTTATGATTCCCTCACGAAGCACGGAAGATTGCTGGATCTTCTTAATCTCATATAGAACATCCTCTGATTTCATATATCGGCTTCCTTTTGGAAGATGCCTGATTTCATGTTCTTGCTCATCATACCCAAACTGATAGCTGCTCCAATCAAGGAAACGTTGCGCATAGTTAATATGTCCATAGCTTGTCATTCTTTCCGCCCCAGGAATGCCCAGCTTGTTGGAGATTACATTGAGTAAAGTGGATTTTCCGCTCCCGTTATTGCCATACAACACCGTAATCCGATCAAACAAAATCACCTCTCCAGCCACGTGCTTAAATACATAATCAGGGTATATGTTGGGATTCCGATCTGTATAATCAGAAAGCTTAAAGCTTCTTAAATAAATCATTGCCGCACTCCCTTAGCTAATTTCATGCTTCATCATTATCCAAGTTCAACACTAGCGTGGATGCCCATCGTGGTAATTATATCCTCCTTGGGCCAAATACGGAAACTGTTAGCGCCTACGGCGTACAACTACTTGTCCTCCGACAGCCTGAACGTAAAAAGAGACCCAAGGCCGTAAAAATGACCTGGGTTTCCCGACAATCTTGGCCCCACGTTGTGGGGCTATTTATCGTTCCGTATTTATCGTTCCGGTATTCAGCAAACATTCAGCCTGATTTCATTATCAGTTAAGGTAGGGGTGCCATAATACACCTAAGCAAAGCTGTACCGGGGGATAGAGCACTGCCGGAATAGTGTATCGATCGATGGGAGTGGAGAGAAATGAAATGGATAAAAAAGCTGGGTTCCGATGTCGTGCTGCTGGGTATTCTGCTGCTTGCAGCCTTTCTGTATGGCTATGGAATCTGGAATGATCAATACTCAAACACGTACTACACCACAGCAGTAGGAAGCATGCTTCAGAGTTTCCACAACTTCTTCTTTGCCTCGCTGGACTCGGCAGGCTCGGTAACGGTTGATAAGCCGCCTGTGACGTTCTGGATTCAGACGCTAAGCGCGCTGATCTTCGGGCTGCACGGCTGGAGCGTGATCCTGCCGCAGGTGCTTAGCGGAATGGGTTCCGTATTGCTGGTATATCTGCTGGTGAAACCAACCTTCGGCCGCACGGCAGCGCGGCTGGCGGCACTGGCAATGGCAACTACACCCGTAGCTGCTGCTGTCAGCAGAACGAATAATATTGATGCCATGCTGGTATTCACGCTTTTGCTTGCGGCCTGGTTTCTCTTCAAGGGTACTAAGCATAATAAATGGGGCAGTCTCCTCACAGCGTTTGCCTTGATCGGCGTAGGCTTCAACGAGAAGATGCTGCAGGCATACATGGTGCTTCCGGCATTCTACCTCTTCTATGTTCTGGCGGCGAAGGTGAATTGGAAGAGAAAAACCGGAGTTCTCGCAGCCTGTACCGCAGTGCTGCTGGTGGTTTCGCTATCCTGGGCGGTTATCGTGGATTCGATCCCGGCAAGCAAACGGCCTTACATGGGCAGCAGCGGGACGAACTCTGTGCTGAATCTGGCTTTTGGCTATAACGGGGTGTCGCGCTTGACCGGTGACCGCAGTACCGGCGGCAGCGGTGGCGGCTTTCCCGGCGGCGGAGGCGGGGGAATGTTCGGCGGAGGCGAGATGCCGTCATGGAATGGCGGGGAGATGCCGCCTATGAACGGAGCCGGCGCCCAGGGCGGTCAAGGAATGAGGAATGGTACAGACGGTCAGGCACAGGGACAGCCACCTGGAGGTACAGGAGACGAACAGACGGACGGAGGCCTGGGCCGCGGCCAGGCTGCAGATAACGGCGGGATGCCGGGACAGGCGACGGGAGGCAGAATGGACGGTCGGGGCCAGTTTGATTTCGGGCAAGGCGGCCGCGGCGGGATGAATGGCGGCGCAGGAGGAATGTTCAACACAGGTACTGCCGGTCCGCTCCGCTTGTTCCAATCGGCGTTGTCCGGCCAGGCCAGCTGGCTGCTGCCTTTCCTGCTGTTCGGCTGCATCGGAATCTTTGCCAGCCTGCGCAGACGGAACTTCACATGGCAGCATAAAGAAGCGTTGTTCTGGCTGGCCTGGCTGGTGCCGGCTATGGGATTCTTCAGCATCGCCGGATTTTTCCACCAATATTACCTGATTATGATGGCTCCGCCGATTGCGGCACTGGCCGGAGCAGGCTGGCTGCAGCTGTGGACCTATTACAAGGAACGTTCAACCTGGCTATCCTGGCTGCTTCCAGTGGCGACGCTCGCTACAGCTGTTTTTCAATGGTACATTATTCATCCTTATGATGATAAGATCGGAAGCGGCTGGTCCATAGGTATTCTGGCTGGAGGAATCGCTGTCACTGTGCTGCTGCTCGCATTGCGGGTATGGAAAGGGCTGAAGAAGCCTTTCGTACATGCTGCAGCGGTGATGGGTTTACTGGTGCTGCTGGTCGGACCTGTCTACTGGGCACTGACACCTATTACTTACGGAGCAAACAGCATGACTCCGGCGGCTGGACCGGACAGCAGGAGCGGTTTTGGCGGCATGGGTGGCGTAGGAGGAATAGGCGGATTGGGTGGCAGAAATGGCACAGCGGGAGTCAACGACAGTCTGCTGACCTATTTGAAAGAGCATAATACCGGTGAGAAGTATCTGTTCGCGGCAATGGATTATGGAACTGCAGGCCCTTATATTATCGATAAAAATGAATCGGTCGTTATTCTAAACGGGTTCAACAACTCGGATGTGCCATATACCACCGATACACTGAAGGCGCTTGTGGCGAGCGGTAAAGTGAAATATTTCCTTGTCACTACCGGAGGCATGGGTGGAGGTCGCGGGGGCAACTCTGAAATTACCAACTGGATCACGGAGAACGGAACTGTAGTTCCAACAGCAGAGTGGCAGGGAACAGAGACAGGCACTAACGGCGGAACCTTGTACGAAGTGAGTGTTCAATAGGACGGGGTTTACAGGCTGTACAGTAAGCGCGCTTAACTTGATTTTTTGGCAAAAGCGCGCTTCACGACAAGAAATGAAATTAAGGAGGAGCTGCTCATGAGTACGGACGTGCGCTATTCCATAATCATACCGATGTACAACGAAGAGGCGGTTATTCAAGAAACCTACCGGCGGATAAAAAAGGTAATGGGAACGACAGGAGAGGCTTACGAGCTGCTGTTCGTCAATGACGGAAGCACGGATAATTGTGCGCAGATGATTGAGGAATACAGTTATTGGGATGAGAGCGTGAAGCTGATTGATCTCTCCCGCAACTTTGGTCATCAGATTGCCATTACCGCGGGCATGGATTATGCACTGGGGGATGCGGTAGTCATCATCGACGCTGATCTGCAGGACCCGCCGGAGCTGATTCTGGATATGATCCGGGAATGGAACAACGGTTATGAGGTTGTATATGCCAAACGGGTGAAGCGGAACGGGGAATCTCTGTTTAAAAAGTGGACAGCAAGTCTCTTTTACCGGGTGCTGCGGTATTCCACGGACATCTCAATCCCGGTGGACACGGGCGACTTCCGGCTGATCGACCGCAAGGTATGCGAGGAACTGAAACGGCTGCCGGAGAAAAACCGCTTCGTCCGCGGACTGGTCAGCTGGGTCGGCTTCCGCCAGAAGGCTATCGAATATGAGCGTGATGAACGGCTGGCAGGTGAAACGAAATACCCGCTGAAGCGCATGATCAAGCTGTCACTGGATGGGATTACCTCTTTTTCCTACAAGCCGCTGAAGCTGGCGGGCTACCTGGGAGGGCTGCTATCGGTTGCCGGATTTCTGTATCTTATGTATGTGCTGTACCTGGTGCTGTTTACGGATGCAGCCGTTAAGGGCTGGGCATCGATGATCGGCATTACCTTAACATTCAACGGATTTGTACTGATTATGCTGGGTATTCTGGGTGAGTATGTGGGCCGGATCTATGATGAAACGAAGAGACGCCCGCTCTATATTGTCCAGGACTTTTACAGCGGCAAGCAGCAGCAAGGTGCAAGCGAGCAAAGGGTGGCGCAGCTTCATAAATAATTGGCGATGGCGGCTGAAACCCTGTGGATCAAATACCGATGTCCAAAAAGGCCAGCCGGAAATGTATCTCGGGCTGGCCTTAACTTGCCTGAAGCTCTTTCGTGCCGAACAATAAGTTTAAGCCTTCAGCAGATCGTGATCCACATATCTTGAACCGTTCAGTTCACTGATAATATTAATAGCAACCTTCGCACCGTCTCCGGCAGTAATAATGGCATGGACGCTTACTCCGGCTACCGTACCGGCAGCCCAAATACCTTCGACATTGGTTTTGCCTTCCGCATTCACGGCTACAACGGTCTTGATTCTTGGTTCTGTGCCGTCCTTCGTGTCTACACCGGCTTTGGCGGCCAGATCCGTCAGCACACCCGTTGCCAGGATTACGTGCTTGGCTTCATAGGTAGCGCCGCTCTCACTCTCAATGACAAAGCCCTCGCCGGCTGCAGTGAGGTTCACCGCTTGGTCTGCAACTAATTCCGCACCGAATTTCACAGCCTGCTTATGACCGGTTTCCACGAGCTCGGGCCCGCCAATTTCAGCAATCCCGTAGTAATTCTCATACCAGCCTCTGCGCGTCATGCCTTTATCATTGTCGATTAACAGCGTTTTTTTGCCCGCCTTGGCGGCGAACAGGGCTGCACTTGCACCGGCAGGGCCGGCCCCGATGATGGCGATTTCGTACATAACATAACCTCCTAAAAGTTTGGTGAGCCTACACATCATCCGAACCGCTTCGTACAAAACTGTCTCCGGAAGCATAGGCTTTAAGTTTGGCGAGCCTACACATCATCCGAACCGCTTCGTACAAAACTCACTTCGGAAGCATAGGCTTTAAGTTTGGTGAGCCTACACATCAACCGAACCGCTTCGAACAAAACTCACTCCGGAAGCATAGGCTTTAAGTTTGGTGAGCGTCTCACTTACTATTATAACGTTAAGGATTCTTCATTAGCTAATCTGTGAAGCAGGGAAGGGTAACCTTGAAGGAGGTTCCTTCACCGGGGCGGCTGTCGACACGGATATCGCCGTGATGTGCATCCACAATGGATTTGGTTATGGAGAGTCCGAGTCCTGATCCGCCGTATTTGCGGGTGCGTGAAGAATCACTCCGGTAGAATCTTTCAAATACATGGGGAATATGCTCTGCCGCGATCCCGGAGCCATTATCCCTCACAGTCAGTTCGGCTTCCGTGCCCCGGGCAACCAGGCTAACATGGATAATTCCCTCTTCAGCACCGGTATGTTGTACAGCATTGTGGAATAGATTTAGAATCACCTGCTTCAGCTTGTCGGGATCATATATGCCGCGGATGCCGTGAGCGATCTCGAAGGTAACCCTGCGTTCTCCGGCAAGCATGAGGAGCTGCGGCTGCATCTCGGTGATCACATCTCCCAGCATCATAGTTTTGATGTTAAGCTGTGGAGCTCCGTCCATGCGGGCCAGGAGGAGCAGATCCTCTACCAGCTTATTGATCCGTTTCGATTCTCCGTGCATGCTTCTTAGCGCACTCATGAGCTGCTCCTTGTTGTCCGCAGCTCCACGCAGCAGCACCTCCAGAAATCCATGGATGGACGTCAGCGGGGTCCTAAGCTCATGGGAGGCATCAGCGGCAAAACGCCGCATTTGCTCCTTGGCTTCACGCTCACCTTGAAAAGAAATCTCCAGCCGCTCCAGCATTCCGTTGAATGAGCGGGACAGCTTGTCGATCTCCGTCTGTCCCTGGTTTACGGGGAACCGCTCGCTCAGATTGCCTGCATCGATAATCTGTGCGGCCTCCCCCATGTTGGATAAGGGGACCAGCGTTTTGCGCAGGGCTGGCAGGTACAGGAGAAGCCCGGCCAGCAGGGCTGCAACCGACAAGGCTGCAAAAATCAGCAGCTGCTGCATGATTACATCCTTCAGAGGGCCTGTACTCACACTCATCTGCAGCAGCATCCGGGACTCCTGGGGTTTGCCGAGATTCATGAATACGGCCAGATGCTCACTGCCGTCCGGAGCGGTAATGAGCCGGTAGCTCCCCGTAGCCTTGTCGGTGGTGTGCTTCAGCAGGTTAGTATACTCCGCATCGGATAATCTGGGAGCAGAAGAATCAGACAGGGTCTCCTCCTGGAAATCCTTGAACCCTCCGCTCGTGCTGTAAATCGCGAGGGTCGTATGGGCGTCCAGCAAAAGCGGACGCCGGTTGGCAGCGTTACGCATATTGCCGGGGATGAAAGTGCCGCTGCCTTCAGGGACGCCAATACCGCCCGTACTGCCGTTTACAGGCGGCAGCCCGGGAGTTGGAGTACCAGTGCTGCCACGGGTGCCGCTGCCTGGTTCTCCGCTGCTTACCCCGGATTCCTTCCCACCGTTGTTATTGAAAGCCAGCGAGTTGAAAAAAATCTCGCGCGGCACGGAACGGATCTGGGTTTCCATGGATTCCGCCCGGTTGGTGTAGATGAAATCACGCATGAGTACATACTGAAGCACACCGATTAAGAGCAGCAGACCGGAGAGAATCAGCAGTGAAATGATCAGCAGCTGCTTGCGCAAGGAGCGCGGCGCGGGGAGCCTGCCGAATAGGCCCTTGGCCCGGGCAATCATACCAGATCCACCCGATATCCCGCACCCCGAAGCGTGCGTATGATCCGGTGTTCTTTGTCGCCCAGTTTCTCGCGGAGGGAACGGATGTAGACCTCTACGATATTCTCCTCACCGCCGAAATCATAGCCCCATACCTTGTCCAGAATCATCGGTTTGCTCAGCACCAGACCATGATTGATGACCAGGTATTGCAGCAGCTCATATTCGGTAGGGGACAGTTCCAGTACCTCGTCCTTATGGCGGATTTCCTTGCGCCGGCCATCGATCCGGAATGGTCCGCAGCGCACCTCGCCGAGCAGTCCAGGGAACTGGTTGCGCAGGCGTGCCTGAATCCGGGCCAACAGCTCTTCGAAGCTGAACGGCTTGACCATATAATCGTCAGCCCCGATCGATAGACCCTTAACACGGTCATCCACTTCATCTTTGGCTGTAAGCATGATTACGGCAAGCTCTGATTCCTCCGAACGGAGATAGCGGCAGAGCTCGAACCCGTCCATCCCCGGCATCATTACATCCAGAATGGCCACATGGGGCTTGAATTCCGCAGCAACGGCAATGGCACTGACCCCGTCCGGAGCGGTTCTTACTTCAAAGCCCTCATTGTTCAGGCCCAGCTCCAGGAACTGGAGAATATGAGGCTCATCATCCACGAGCAGCAATCGTACACCTTGGGCAGCCTTCATGCATTGTTCCTCCACATCGGTAATAGTTAGCTACATTATGACATATCAGAATGAAAGTTTGCTGAAGATGGAAACATTAAATTAACGAAAGGATTCGAAATAGTCTTTCAGGGTTAATCATAATGGTTAATCTAATTATACGGAGATTTTAATGCTATTAATAAGAAGTTTAGTCAGAATTTAAAAGTTTTTGAACGGGATGATAAAGGGTTTTGACGGCGGCTATAGAACACTTTACAATAAGGATACCACCCGGCCTAAGGAGTCTTTCTGTGGCTGGAAATAAGTCCTAATTCTATGTGTTTTCCCCGTTTTTGACCTTATCTTATTCCTATGAAGCACGTCTCTTTTGCTACACTTCTTTCTGGAGTTTCTATTTCTGCACTGGGTTAAATCTACGCTGCTCTATTCATCATCCAACCTACTTGATTACATGCTTCACTACCCATATGTTAAGGGAGGCTCTTCCATGAAGAAAAAAGAAATGGTAGCCATGCTATTGGCGGGAGGCCAAGGGAAAAGGTTGAAGGGATTGACCAAGTCGCTTGCAAAGCCCGCTGTTTATTTTGGGGGGACCTACCGGATTATTGATTTCCCTTTGAGCAACTGCTCCAATTCGGGAATTGATACTGTCGGTGTGCTGACGCAGTATGAACCGCTTGTGCTTCATTCATACATCGGAGTAGGCAGCGATTGGGACTTGAACCGCAAGGACGGCGGGGTATTTGTCTTGCCGCCGCATGAACGGGAGAACGGGAGCAGCTGGTATCGTGGCACAGCAGATGCCATATACCGCAATTTGAAGTTTGTGGATCAATTCGATCCGGAGCATGTACTGATTCTGTCGGGAGACCATATCTACAAGATGGACTATCATGCGATGCTGCAGTACCACAAGGCCAGAAATGCCGACTGCACCATATCGGTTATCGATGTTCCGCTGGTGGAAGCCAGCCGGTTTGGCATACTGAATACGGATGAAGATCTTAAAATTTATGAATTTGACGAGAAGCCGGCCAATCCGAAGAGTACACTGGCTTCCATGGGTGTCTATATATTCAAATGGGAGGTGCTCCGTAAGCATCTCCTGGAGGACGGAGAGAACGCCGGCTCGTCCCATGACTTTGGCAAGGATATTATTCCGCTGATGCTGGCGGATGGCCAATCCCTCTTTGCGTATCCTTTTGAAGGGTACTGGAGAGATGTAGGTACTGTAACCAGCCTGTGGGAAGCGAACATGGATCTGCTGAGCGATACTCCGCCTCTGAATCTGAACGATCCGAACTGGCGTATCTTCACCCGCAACCCGAACCAGCCGGCACAATATGTGGCTCCAGGAGCGAAGGTATCGGGCTGCATCATTAATGAAGGCTGCATCGTCCACGGAGAAGTGAAGCATTCTGTACTCTTTTACGGTGTGGAAGTGGGTGAAGGCAGTGTGATTACGGACTCTGTCATCATGCCCAAGGTCAAGATCGGAAAGAATGTAAGGATTCACAAAGCCATTATCAGTGAGAATACGGTCATTGAAGATTACATGGAGATCGGGATTGAGCGGGAGGATGAGGAAGAAATTCTGCTGATTGACAATCGAAGCAAAAAGCGCAAATCCGTTGCAGCCAAAACCATATAATCAGCAGAGGACGGGGGGATTTCGATGAAAGAACTCATGGGTGTCATCAATCTTGACCATGAACTGGACCAATTAAACGAGCTGACCTATTTCCGCTGCGGCGCGGCGGTGCCTTTTGCCAGCCGCTACCGGCTGATTGACTTTGTTCTCTCCAATATGATGCGTGCGGAGCTGGAGAGCGTAGGGCTGTTTGTCCGCCGTAAATACCGTTCGCTGATGGACCATCTCGGTGACGGCAAATCGTGGGATATGAACCGCAAGCACGGGGGGTTGTTCATTCTGCCGCCTGACTGGAATGATCCGACAGATACCTCCCTGGGAGATTTGCAGCACTATCACAACAATCTCGATTTCTTCAAACGGGCTTCAGCCAAATATATTGTGTTCTCCGGCAGCCAGCACATCAACACCGTCGATTTCCAGGATGTATTTCAATATCACATGGAGAAGGGTGCAGATGTTACGCTGGTTTACAAGAAGATTGACGTCCTTAAGCCGGAGCACGATCCCTGTCTGCGGGTTGATGTAGACGAGGACAATAATGTGACGGAGATTCATCAGGAGAAGGATCATCATAGCGTCTATCTGGATATTTTTATTATGGAAAAAAAGCTGTTTCTGGAGCAGGTGGAATATTGCATTGCGCATGGGGAGAGTTACTTTTTCCGTGACGCCATTCAGAAGAACCGCCACAAGTTCAAGATTTCCGCTTATGAATATACAGGCTATCATGCCGTAATCAACTCTCTGGAGAGTTATTACAAGAACAGTCTGGAACTGCTGCAGCAGGATAATTATTTCGGGCTCTTCAAAGAGAACCCGGTTCAGACGAAAATAAAATATGAAGCTCCTACCCGCTACCTGGACAGCGCGGAGGTCAGCAATTCGCTGGTAGCCAACGGCTGCATTATCGCGGGGACCGTGGAGAACAGCGTGATTTTCCGGGGAGTACAGGTCCGCAAGGGCGCGCGCATCATTAATTCGGTGATTATGCAGAAATGTGTGATCGAAGAGAATGCCGTGATTGAGAATGTCATTATGGATAAAGATGTGCAACTAAGTAAGGACCGGATACTTGTCGGGGACAGCAAACGACCATTTGTGATTGTCAAGAGCAGCAAGATTTAACCGTGAGGCCATTCTTTTAAAAAAAGCATTTGTCAGGAGGAACCTGCTGTTGTTCAACGATAAAGAGACTTTTAAACAAGTGTTCCGCGAGACACTCATCGGGAAACTGGGCAAGCCGCTGGAGGAAGCATCGAACGCCGACATCTACAACATTCTCGGCAATATGATCCGTGAAAATGCGGGTAAGAATTGGGCGGATACTAACCAGAAGTTCAAAGCCGATAAGGATAAGCAGGTATACTATTTTTCCATGGAGTTTCTAATCGGCAGACTTCTCGGCAATAACCTCCTTAATATGGGCGTGCTTGAGATTGTACGTGAAGGACTTACGGATTTGGGGTTCTGCCTTCGGGATGTGGAAGAGGAGGAAGCGGACGCGGGCCTCGGCAATGGCGGTCTGGGCCGTCTGGCGGCATGCTTCCTGGATTCACTGGCTTCCCTGCAATATGCAGGGCACGGCTGTGGCATCCGTTATAAATACGGCCTGTTCGAGCAAAAAATCGTTGACGGGTATCAGGTGGAACTGCCCGATTACTGGCTGCAGAATGATAACGTATGGGAAGTGCGTCGGGAAGACAAGCAGGTAGAGGTGCGGTTCTGGGGCCATATCGAGACCCGTGAGGAGAACGGTGAGCTGGCCTTCGAGCATAAGGACTATGAAGCGGTGCGCGCGGTTCCTTATGATGTACCGGTCATCGGTGCAGACCGCAGGCATGTGAACACACTGCGCAACTGGAGCGCAGAGTCCATCACCCAGCCTTCACGGATGTTCGGTTCTCTGGCCGGAAGTGATTACCACAAGTATCTGGAATACAAGCGTTCGGTAGAGTCGATCTCCGAGTTTCTGTATCCCGATGATTCGCAGTATGAAGGCAAGCTGCTCCGGCTGAAGCAGCAGTACTTCCTGTGCAGCGCGGGGCTGCAGAGTATTCTGCGGACCTACAGCAAGAACGGGCTTGGCATTGAATCACTGCCGGACAAAGTAGCCCTGCATATCAATGATACGCATCCTACACTGGTTATCCCGGAGCTGATGCGGATTCTGATGGATGTGCACGGACTCGGCTGGGATCAGTCCTGGAGTATCACTACTCGCATGGTCTCCTATACGAACCATACCATTCTCAGCGAAGCGCTGGAAAAATGGCCGATCAGCATGGTACGGGAGCTTCTGCCGCGTATCTTCCTCATTATCGAGGAGATTAACGCCCGCTTCTGCGGGGAGCTGATGACTAAATATCCGGGAGATCAGGACCGGATTAATCAAATGGCAATCATTCATGATGATCAGGTACGCATGGCCCATCTGGCGATCGTAGCCAGCCATAGCGTTAATGGGGTGGCGGCTCTGCATACAGAGATTCTACAGAAGCGCGAAATGCGCCTGTTCAATGAGATGTATCCGCACCGTTTCAATAATAAGACTAACGGCATCACCCACCGGCGGTGGCTGCTTCATGCGAACCCGGAGCTGGCCGGACTGATTACTGAATCGATCGGTTCGCGTTGGGTTCATCATCCGCAGGAAATGATCGGCCTGATCAAGTACAGTGAGGATGCTTCCTTCCAGGAGCAGGTAGCCGGCATTAAGCGCCGCAACAAGCTGCGCCTCTCTGAGTATATTTTCAGTAAGCATGGCGTTAAGGTAGATCCGGACTCGATCTTCGATGTGCAGGTTAAGCGTCTGCATGCATATAAGCGCCAACTGCTGAATGTGCTTCATATCATGCACTTGTACAATCAGCTCAAGGATAACCCTTCTATGGATATAGTGCCGCGCACCTTTATCTTCGGTGCCAAAGCAGCGCCAAGCTATCACCTGGCGAAGCGCATCATCAAGCTGATCAACACGGTAGCCGATGTCGTCAATAAGGACCCGCAGATCAAGGGCAAGATCCGTATTTTCTTCCTCGAAAATTATTCGGTATCCCTGGCGGAGAAGATTATCCCGGCTGCTGATGTCAGTGAACAGATCTCTACCGCCAGCAAGGAAGCCTCAGGTACCGGGAACATGAAGTTCATGATGAACGGTGCGCTAACCGTCGGAACGATGGATGGGGCGAACGTGGAGATGCATGAAATGGTCGGGGATAACAACATGTTCCTGTTTGGTCTTCGTGCGGAGCAGGTTATGGATTACTATCAATACGGCGGTTACCATGCACGTGATATTTACAACGGCGACAGCCGGGTGAAGGAAGTGCTGGATCAGCTCGTGACCCCTGGGCCTATTTGCTGCAATACCCAGGAATTCGATACACTGTATCAGTCGCTTCTGGACAATAACGATGAGTTTTTTGTGCTTAAGGATTTCGCTTCCTATGTGGAGACCCATGTCAATATTGACTTGGCTTACCGCAACCAGAAGGAATGGCTGAAGAAGTCCATTATCAATATTGGACACTCCGGTAAATTCTCCAGTGACAATACCATTGCCCGCTATGCATCCGAGATCTGGAATATCAGTCCGGTGCGCCTGTAGGCAGAGCCCCACTGAATAAACTGGGGTGCGGGAAGAGAGGGTTCTCTCCAGCACCCCGGCAGCAAAAAGACCTTCACCATCGCAGACTGTTCTGCGGCGGTGAAGGTCTTTTTGTCTGATTACGGAGCGTATCAGATGACGTCGGCAACCAGTGCGGCGAAGCGTTCCAGGAAACGGCGTTCCTCATCATCAAAACGGTGCTTAATAGGGCTGTCAATATCAAGCACCCCCAGCAAGCGTTCGCCTTGGACCAGCGGGACGACGATCTCGCTGTTTGAAGCCTCGTCACAGGCGATATGCCCAGGGAAGGCATGTACATCACCAACGACCAGTGTACGGCGCTCACTAGCGGCCGTACCGCATACCCCTTTGCCCAGCGGAATGCGGAGGCAGGCCGGCAATCCCTGGAAGGGTCCGAGGACCAGCTCCTTGCCGTCGAATAAATAGAAGCCGGCCCAATTGGTATCCGGCAGAGAGTACTTAAGCAGTGCGGAGGCGTTGGCCAGATTGGCAATGGCATTCGGCTCGCCGTCCATCAGTGCGCCGAGCTGGCTGAGAACCGATTCAAACCGCTCGCTGCGTGTGCCATCATAGGGCATGGCTTGAAACATGAAGCATCACCTTCCTGTACGATAAATCAGCATAAATCCATAACTGTAACTACCAACATAGTACAGCCCGGCGGGATACGTCAAGCCTTCCTGGGATTTTCACGGATTGTTTGAATTTTACATCAGCGGCTTAGGGGAAAGAACGTCCGGTTACCATATCTGGTTGATGTTTCCGAACTCCCTCCCCAGGGTAATGCAGTTATAAATACCGAAGGCTTCTGGCCGGAAGGAGTGGGATATGCGCGCCGATGTACAGAACTTGTTCATAGGAATCCATATGTTGTATTATGCACATGAGAAGGATCTGACAATGGCAGAGATGCTGCCGGAGCTGGAGAATCTGGGGTACCGGGTGGCGGAACGTGAAGTGAAGCAGGAGCTGGAGCGGCTCTCCCAGGAGAATTTCCTGACTGCCCATGGGGAGGCTTACAGTCTTACCGGAACGGGAATTGAGGAATTCAAGGCGATCCAGCAGAAGCTTCAGGTGCTGTACACCGAAGTTCTTAAGCCAGTCAGAGCGGCAGGGGCGTCCGGATAGCTCCCGGCGGTTACATTAGAATAACGACAGCGTCTGTTGCGGGTGACAAGCACCCATGACAGGCGCTATTTTAAAATATAAGCTACTGTTTACGCTACAAATTATCCTGCTATTTCTCCCTTCAAACGGATACTTGATAGCCATACATAGTATCGCTGCTTCGGAAGCCTTGCATCTGATGTATACTAAATAGAGCTGAAAGGAGACGATCGTCTTGTATGTATGTGGCGGAGAAGTCCCTGTCCTGCACGGAAAAAAAGTAAAGCTGCACGCGATGGAGGCGAAGCATGCGGCAGACCTGTTCGCCATCTGGTCGCATCCGCAGGTTGCCTGCTGGCTGGCTGCACCGCCGCTGTCTACTCCGCAGGAGGCGGAAGAGCTGATAGCGATTCTCCTACAAATGTCCCGTGAGGAAGAAAGTCTGCGCTGGAGCATCCTCGGGCATGACGGGAATATTATCGGCAGCTGCGGTTATAACAGCTGGCAGCTGCAAGGAGCGTACAGAGGAGAAATCGGCTGTGAGCTGCTGCCTGATTATTGGGGGAAAGGCTACATGCGGGAGGCGCTGGAGCTGATGCTGGACTATGGCTTCACCGTGATGGGCCTTAACCGGATCGAAGCGTTATGCCATCCGGATAATATCCGGGCGCAGCGGCTGTTCCAGTCACTCGGGTTTGGGCGGGAGGGTCTGCTGCATGAATACCGGCATACGGAAGCGGGATTCCAGGATGTAGTCCTGTATGCACTGCTTGAGGGCTCACAAAAGGACTAACTTCAGGAATGAAGGAGCACAGCGTGAGGAAGCAAAGGCTGAACCTGGTCATCCCGAAGCTCCAAAGTACAAAAAATGGCCGCGCTCTCCTGTACAGGGGGCGCGGCCGTTTTCTATTTAGATTAGCCTGAACGTGAATTGATTCACAACCTCTGAGGCCTAAATCCTACTTGCGGGGAAGCGGAGAGAGTTTCTCAGCCTGCAGGCCCATCTTCTTAAGCAGGGTAATCATCTGTTCCTTCTCTTCATCACTCAGTCCGCTAAATGCAAGATGCAGCCGCTCCGAATATTTCGGATACATTTCGTTCATGAGACGTTCGCCTTCTGCAGTCAACTCGGCAAAGATCACCCGGCGGTCGCTTGGGCAGGGTTTGCGCTGCAGGTAGCCGCGTTCTTCCAGCTTGTCGATTACGTAGGTAACGTTGCCGCTCTGCAGCAGCAGCTTGGCGCCGATCTGTTGAATAGGCTGTGGTCCCTTGTAGTATAGGACTTCCATGACAGCGAAAGCCGTAGGATTGAAGCCTTCAATCTTGCTGCCGGTTACGGCATGCTCATTAATGCTCTTGAAAGACTTGGCAAAAACCCGGTACAAATGCAGTGTCAGTTGAGTATCGCGTTCATAGGATTGTATCATGCTTCTCCACCTCTATTGTTAATCGTGAGGGCTTGCCCACACGGTTTGGAATCCTTATTTCGTTGATCTAGCTTTACAATACGTCAAAGAATGGATGTTGAACATGTGATTTGTCACAATGAGCACACTTTTAATTATTAAAAATCAAACAATTTTTTACGGGTGCACAAAAGTTGTGAATTTTTTGGAGATTGCCGTAATCCGTCTCTGGAAGGAGCGGGAAATCAGCCTCAGGATCAGCAGGTAATTACAACCAGGGTTCGATGAACCTTCCTGTGCAATTCCTTATTATGGTTACAGTAGATAACCAATTGTACGGGGAGCGGATAAAGGATGAAAGAAAATCAGGGAAATGCGGCGCAGGCAGTGAAACTCACGGCCAACAAGCCATTTGTAGTGCTAATCACAGCACAGCTGGTATCCAATATAGGGGACTGGCTGCATATTCTGGCCCTGCTCACTATGGTAGGGCTGAAGTGGCAGGCTTCACCTTGGGAGATAACCGCCGTCTCCTTATGCATGGCAGTACCGATGCTTCTAGGGGGGCCATTCGCAGGATATTTAAGTGATAGGATGGACCGCAAAGCAATCATGATCGGGTCTGATCTGGTGCGTGCCGGGATTGTGGCTTGTCTGGTATTTGCGGGCTCTCTTTGGCAAGTCTATGTCCTGCTGTTGGCGAAGGGGGTTCTGGATGTAATGTTCTCTCCGGCCAAAAGCGGCAAGCTCAAAGAGCTGGTGCCGCCTGAACAAATGGATCAAGCGGTAGCGCTCAGCTCTTCCATAGAGCAGATTACCAAAATTATCGGTCCCGCGATTGGAGGTCTGCTTGTTGCGGCCGTCGGAATTTCCGCCTGCTACATCATTGACTCGGTGAGCTACATCGTATCGGCGGTCATTCTGCTGGGGCTGCCGCGCTCGGGGATGTTCAAGACAGACAGAGTGCATGAGGATGCTGATATGCCAAAGCTTCGCCATTCTTTCCGCAAGGAAGCTGGTGCGGGTTTACGATTGATTGCCGGTATGCCAGTGGTGCTCAGTGGCGTCGTGATGATTGTAGCAGCCCTGCTGGTGCTTCAGATTGCTGATTCCCAGACCGTTACTCTGTTCCGGGGAATTCCCGGAGTGAATGCCGATTTGCTGGGCTGGTGCGTAGCTGCCAGCGGCTTCGGTACTCTGCTCTCGGCCCTCGTAGTGGGACGGATGGGCAGTAGCAAGCGCCCGCTTGTGTTCATGGCGACAGGAACGATTCTCATGGGCTCTGTATTTACGAGTGCTGCTCTTGTGACAGCGTACGGACAGGCTGGCCTTTGGATGAATATAATGTTGTTCGGTTCGTTTATTCTCGCCGGTGCCGGCGCAGGCTTTGTACTTATTCCATTCAACTCGATGCTGCAGTGCAGGACACCGGAAGCCTATACGGGCCGGGTATTTGGAATTGTGGGCAGTCTGACCAGTGCAGCGGTTATTCTGGGGCCGGTAGCCGGTGGGGCATTAGTGACCGTTTCCGGTCCGGTCACGGCTTTCATTGTCTCAGGTATGCTGGCAGCCCTGCTTGGAGCGTCGCTGCTCTTCCTGCGGCCGGGAATCGAAAAAAGAGACAAGGCGTCACACGCCCTTGAACAATCAGTAGCCTAAATGGACTGTCCGCCGAACTAAGCTGGTACAGGGTGGCTGAGGGTGATATGATCGGATTACCGGAGTGTATCCGGCAGGCGGTGATATACGCCAGCTATTATGGTTTAGGAGATGGAGAGCAGTATGGAAGAGACGGAAGCACCGCAGGTACAAGGGCTTGGATCAATTGGAGATTATGAACAGGGGAATACGGAACGGGACATTGTGCTGGATGTCTATATTGAAGAAGCGGGCTATGAGGCAGGCGATAAGAGAATATCCAATATCTCTTTTCAGGTACAGCAAGGCCAGCTGCTGGGTTTGATTGGCCCTAACGGAGCGGGAAAGAGCACCACAATCAAGACCCTCCTGGGTCTGCTGAAGCATGCCAAAGCCCGGGTGAAGCTTGGCGGAGAGAACAAATCTTATGCTTACGTGCCGGAGCAGCCCGTATTTTATGAGGATCTGACGTTGTGGGAGCATCTGGATCTGGCTGCAGCCGCTTATGGCTTGTCCTACGAAACCTTTGAGGCCACGGCCGATAAGCTTCTGTCCCAGTTCGGTATGGATCAGGTGCGCAACGATCTTCCGGCAGGCTTCTCCAAGGGTATGAAACAAAAAATGATGCTGATGCTGGGCTTTCTGGTTCAGCCTGATGTCTATATTGTGGATGAGCCGTTCATCGGGCTTGATCCGCGTGCGACCAAGGATTTCCTTCGTCTCCTGGAAGCTGAGCGCAAGCGCGGAGCCGGAGTGCTGATGTCAACGCATGTGCTGGACACGGCCGAAAAAATCTGTGACAGCTTCGTGCTGGTCTCCGGAGGGAGAATGACAGCAACGGGGACACTGGAAGATATCCGCGCCCAGGCGGGATTGCCGGAGGCGTCGTTGTTTGATTGCTTCGACGAACTGACATGAGCAAAAGTGCCTTTGCTTTTCCCACAGCACGGAAGCTATTCCGGCGTCGGCTGTTTTCCCATTTTCGCGAGCAATCTGCTATCATCCGTACTGCTGCGGACTGGACGGTGCTGCTGTATATTATCATTCCAGGCGGTTTGCTGGGCGGACGGTTTTATTATGGCTTCTGGAATCAAGAGCTGCCTGCATGGGCAGCAGATTTACCCTTTGTAATCATTCTCGCCCTGCTGGCAATCCTGGTGGCCACCGGAGGCCTGGTTCTGCTGCTGCAGGAAGGGGATCTGTTATTCCTCAGGCAACGGGAGGACTGGATCCGGACGATTGTGCTGCGGGGAACACTCTACAGTCTCGTAGTCACAGCTCTGAAGATGGCTGTGCTGTATGTCATTCTGCTCCCCTTCATCGTCCATGGCTATAGCATCAGTCCGGCTGCGGCCTGGGCACTGCTTGCCATGACGATTGCCTGCAGCTGGTGTGTCAAGCTGCTCGGGCATATCGTCAAGGTCCAGCGGCAGGGCTTCCGCCGCTGGCTATGGCTGATTCCTGCAGTTACCGTTCCCTGTGCCGTCTATATCCGGGCTGGGCTGTACTTCAAGGACAGCCCTCTGCTTCTGCTGCTGGTCACTGCCTTATTTGCGGTAGTGACGGCCTGGGCTATCCGCTATCGCTTGCGTTTGCGCGGCACTTTCATAAATGATGTGCGCGAGGACTACAAGCAGCGGATGAGAATCGCTGCGCTAATGCTGCGCGGGGTGCTCGATAAACCGCGGCCTACGCGGTACAAGCCTTGGATCTTCCGGAAATCGCAGCCGCTGCTGAAGTCTACGCTGCCTGAGAGCCGGTTCACGGCCGCTGCTATCAAGGCATTGGTGCGGAACCCGTCCCATTTGAAGCTGTATCTGTCATTTACCGGAGTGGGATTAATAGCGGTGTTAATTGTTCCTTCTATGTTGAAATGGCTGATCTTCGCACTGCTGATCGCATTAATGTCCTACTGGCTGTCCTCCTACTGGCTGCTGTTTTCAGGGGATGACTACATTGGGATTTTACCATTTACCAAAGAACAAAAAGCAGAGGCGGGAGCAAAAGCGCTACCGCTCATGCTGATGCCGTTTGCCCTGTTGTGCTCGGCAGCTATCTGTCTGCCTCTGTATGGCTGGCTAGGGCTGCTGCTGTTTATTCCTATTGGCGGCGGGGCCGGATATCTGATTGCCAATATGTTCAGTGCATTCCGTTTTGCTAAATAATAACAGCTGTAAAACGGATTTTTTCCGAATAAAAGTAATCCTCTTCAAAGTTTCCCGCGAAGGTTAATATAGAGGGAGATTAATGAGAGGGGTTCCCTTATGACAGAAGCTCTGGATGACAGAGAGTTGATGAAACGCATTGGAGACAAGGAACCTGCGGCGCTGGAAAACCTCTATGACCGTTATGAAAAGGTGATATACTCCTTTGCCTACAGGATGGTACAGGACGCCATGGCAGCCGAGGAGGTTGTACAGGAGCTGTTTCTGCGTGTATGGACGCATAGTGAGCGGTATGATGAATCCCAGGGCAAGCTAACAACCTGGATGTTTGCGCTCACGCGCAATATAGCGGTAGATATGCTGCGTCGCAAGTCGGTCAGGGACCGGGGAGTACCTGTGGAAAATGCTGCGCTGCATGCCGTGGCTGACGAGTCCTTGGAACCTGCGGCTGTGGTTGAAATGAGAACGGAAGGCCAGCGCATGCGTGAAGTACTGTCCGCGCTTAGCCGCGATCAATTGCAGGTCATTGACTCCATTTTTTATGGAGGCATGACACAGCAAGAGGTTGCAGCGAGGTACAACCTTCCGCTGGGGACGGTCAAAAGCCGCGTGCGGCTGGCCCTGAAGCAGCTGAAGAAGCATTTTAAGGCTCAGGAAAGGAGGGAAGGCTACCATGGATGAAGCGGACAATCAAATCTGTGAATGGGCAGAGCTGTATGCGCTGGGCGGGCTGGACGAAGAGCAACGTCTGGAGTTTGAGACGCACTTGACGGGCTGTGCGGATTGCCGGAAGGTAGTGGAAGAGCTGAGAGAGATTGTGGATGTGCTGCCTCTCGCTTCGGAGGAAATGTCACCGCCGGAGGGAATGAAGGAGCGTGTGCTGGGCCGGGTGCTGGCTGTGGGAGAGAGCAAGAAGACATCCCTTGCAGATGCTCTGGAACGGAGCACCGTACGCGGTGCTCATGAAACCATAGTGCCACCGGCTCCCGCACCGGAAACTCCTTTCTCTCCGTCAGCTGGCAAAGTGAAGACAACTCCGTTGAGCCGCAACAGCCTTTTGCGCGGTGCATGCGCTATATTGGCTGTAGCTGCAGCAGCGCTTGCCATCTATTCTGCTTCCCTGCAGCGGGATGTCAGCGGGTTGAAGAAGCAGCTTGCACTGACCGGAGCCCCTTCCACTGAGCTAAAAGTAAATGAGGTGGTCCAGCTTGGTCCTGCGGCACAGGACATTGTGGCCAAGGGCCTCGCGACAATCGTTATTGATGCCAAAGGCACCCATCTGCTGGTGCAGGCGGAGAAGCTGCCTGAACTTAGTGGAAGCGAGGCATTCCAGGTCTGGCTGATCAAGGGCGATGTTAAGAAAAGCGCCGGGACCTTCCTGTCTTCCGCAGGGACAGGTGCGATGTACTATACCTTTGATCCCCAGGGCTATGATACCGTGGCGATTACACTTGAACCGGATGGGCAGGGGGAGCAGCCCAGAGGGCGGCCAATACTCATCGCCAAGATTGAAGGGTAGCCGCTTAACCGGCTAACGGACCGTGATGGGCTTATCGTCTCTCCATCAGGCTTTTACAGGCCCATAAGTGCCCCTCAGTCCGTTACAACCAGCTAGAGCAAGATGCTCTACTGGTAAGTTATCAAACCCCAAAAGCCAGCCTCCTAAGCAAACGGAGGCTGGCTTTTTACATTCAAGACAAATCTGCCGGAAGTGAGGTGCGGAGGGTTATTCCCCGTGCGGCCTTGCCGCATGCATGCCCGCCGTATATCCCGTGGAGAACGCGGCGGTAATATTGTACCCGCCGGTATATCCGTGGATATCCAGTATTTCACCGCAGAAGAACAGTCCCGGCATCAGTTTCGATTCCATGGTCCGGGGATCAATTTCTTTCAGGTTAACGCCGCCGCCAGTAACAAAGGCTTCCGCCAGAGAACGGGTGCCATGAACCTGAACCGGCATCCGCTTCAGAAGCGCTGCGAGCGACTGCAGCCCGGTTTTGGGCAGATGATGTCCGGTAGTATCACCGTCGAGTCCAGTCTTAGCCAGCAGCAGAGGAATCATCCGCTCCGGCAGCAGGCCCTTCAGTGAGTTGCGTATAGCCTTTTTCGGCTCCAGCTCCAGTTTGTTCTGCAGCTGCTCCTCCATCTCCTGCGGGTTCAGGTCAGGGAAAAGATCGATGGACAGTTCTACGGCGTTGGTTCCCGATTTGCGCTGAACCTGCCGCAGGAACTGGCTGCAACGCAGCGCAATCGGCCCGGAGAGGCCAAAATGGGTGAAGATCATATCGCCCCGGTGGGCAATGACCCGCTTGCCCTTCGGATTCCAGACCGTTAGTGTTACATCCCGCAGGGACAAGCCCTGCAGTTCCCCGGATTTGATCCATTCCTCCTGTGACAGGATAGGCACCTCCGTAGGGAACAGCTCCGTAATGGTGTGTCCGGCGGCCTCAGCCCACGGATATCCGTCTCCGGTGGAGCCAGTCTGCGGTACAGATTTGCCGCCTGTGGCGATGACCACGGAACGGGCGCCCAGTTTTTTGCCCGATGTCAGCCGGACGCCCTCCACCACACCATTTGTATAGAGAACCTCTGCCACCGGACTGTCGGTTATAATCTCTACACCAAGGCTTCGCACTTTGCTGATGAGCGCAGAGACGACGCTGGAGGCTTTATCGGATACGGGAAACATCCGCCCGTTGTCTTCTTCTTTTAGGGCAATCCCCAGATTCTCAAAAAATTCGATAATATCCTGATTGTTGAAATGGTCAAATGCGCTGTACAGGAAACGGCCGTTGCCGGGGATATGGGAGATCAGCTCGGAGGTCTCTTTGATATTGGTCACATTGCAGCGTCCCCCCCCGGAGATCCCCAGCTTCCGTCCAAGCTTGGCCCCTTTATCAATCAGCAGAACTGCCGCTCCATACCCGGCAGCAGCCACACTGGCCATAAGCCCCGAAGGTCCGCCTCCGATGATAATTACATCATAGTTACTGCTCATAAATCTGCTCCTTTACATATGAAGACAAGATGCCAATTGTGCACCCTTAACGGCATCATACCATTATGGCTACGGCGGGGCCAGAGGGCCTGTGGGCGAGACAGTGAATTACATTGTCAGGACTGCAAGGTTATGATTTAATCAAATGGCATAGGGTGATTTGTCCAATTTGGGGAGTGATTGCAATTATTTACGCGGTAAAGGATATTTTATTGCAAATAACATCTGCCTGCTCCTTTCTGTTCTTGTTCCAGTGGTGGCTTGATCAGAGCCACATAGTCCGCAGGAACGGGAAATTCCCGGATGACCAGTCCTTTTTGATTATCAGTTGTGCATTAAGCGTTGTGTTCTGCATGATTCTGTCCACGACGCTGTTTGGTGTGATCTATCTGAATTTAGCTATTATACCGGCTTATATCGGTGTTCTATACGCTGGCTTCCGTTCGGGGGTCAGCCTGGCCATATTTTTTGTTCTATGCACTATATTATTCTCGGAGCCTTCCGGTATAAGCAATCTGGTGCTGAACACAGGGGTACTGCTGTATCCGCTGCTGTTCGGCATGGCGAAGCCGTTCAAGAACGGCAGGACGCTAAGCAAAATTGCCATCCTCTGGGGTGTACTGTTTCCGAGCATGCTGTTTATTGTCCTTGCGCCCAAAATGCATGGGCACAACCTGTATGATACCCCATCCAAAGAAATGGGTGTGGCCGTGCTCTACCTGTTTGTCTCGGTGGTCCTGGGCGGCAGCTTTATTTACTTTATCGAAACCGCTTGGGACCGGCTGGAGATCCAGAAACAGATGAAGGGAATCTCTGAGAAGCTGGAAAGGGAATCGGAGAGGCTGCAGCAGATTACCGATGTCGTGCCGGTCAGTATTATGTCTCTGGATGATATGGGCTGTGTAACCGAACTTAATGAATATATGCTGAACCTTTTCCGCCAGCATGATCCCCTGATTACAAAAGAGGCTATTCTAGGACAGCGGGTAGAGCGGCTGTTCTGTAAAGAGCTGGATAGCCAGGTCTTAAAGCGTATGGCGGATAACGTATTGCACAAACAACGGTACAACGAGAAACTTCACTATGATTCCAGGACTTATGATGTATTCTCTGCACCTCTGCAGCAAGGATTGGGCGGCATATCTGGGGGGAGGGTTGTGGTTGTCCAGGACCTGACCGAGGAAGAGAAATTCCGCAGCGAACTGGATCATGTGGAGCGGCTGACCCTGGTTGGGCAGATGGCGGCGGGAATCACCCATGAAATCCGCAATCCGATGGCGGTGGTGCGCGGATTTCTGCAGCTTATGCGGGAAAAAAGCCCCGGAGAGATGGACTCGTATTATCAGATTATTATGGAAGAGCTGGACCGGGCCAACAGCATTATCAATGACTTTCTCTCCCTTGCCCAGAGCCGGATATCGAACAAGGAGACTGTTCAGCTGCATCATATAATAGAAGAACTATCCCCGCTTCTCTGGGCTGATGCCAATCTCCGTGGTCAAAGCGTAGAGCTGAGATTATGTCCGTCCCTCCCGCTGCTTCAACTCAACTCCAGGGAAATCAAGCAGCTTATCCTTAATCTGGCCCGCAATGGAATGGAAGCGATGGAGCCTAAGGGGGTGTTGTATCTGGAGACGCGTATCCATGAGGACAGGGTGGAGCTGGTCATACAGGATACGGGAAGCGGGATTCCGCAGAGTCAGCTGGAGAAATTATTTGTGCCTTTTTACACAACAAAAAGCCAGGGGACCGGCCTCGGTCTTCCACTATGCCTAAGCATTGCCGAGCGGCATCATGGCAGTATTACGGTAGATTCCCAAGAAGGCAAAGGTACGGCTTTTATCATTTCTTTTCCTTACGGGCAGGAGGCCAGCCAGGAAGCTGCCGCCGCAAAGGAAACCTCTTATTTTCCCTCCAGCGATATCCCTCCCGGCCAAGAACAGTGAGGCTGGTTCTGCTTGCTTTCACAGAGTATGTATGTATAATAAAGTTAGTAAATCCTGCTGCAACGCGGTTTTGACAAATATTTTAAGGATAAAGGAGAGTGCATTGAATGTCCATGTCATTTAATCAATATATGAAGGATTCCATCCAGCCCATGCGCGATGATCTGACAAGCATCGGGTTTCAGGAGCTTTTGACTCCGGAAGAGGTGGAAGCAGCTCTTCCTGCCTCCAAAGGTACCTCACTAGTTGTTGTTAATTCGGTCTGCGGCTGTGCCGCCGGTCAATGCCGTCCGGGTGTAGCTCAGGCGCTGCAGAACGAGATCCTGCCGGATCACCTGTTCACCGTATTCGCCGGCCAAGAGAAAGAAGCAACAGCCAAAGCACGCGAGTATTTTGCACCGTATCCGCCTTCTTCGCCTTCCATTGCGCTGATGAAGGATGGGGAGCTTGTTCACTTCATCGAACGTCACGGTGTTGAAGACCGTTCGGCTGCTGAAATTGCTGCTGAGCTGAAGGATGTATTCAACCGCTTGTGTCAATAAAATAATGCCAGCATTACTCGGTCTCGCAGGCTGCCGGAAGTCCGGTTGTCTGCGGGACTTTTTTGAAAATAATTTATATTTACGCAAGAATAACCGCAGCTATGCTGCGAATCGGGGTGTACGTACTTGAGTATGCAGGAAGAGATTATTGCCGCCCTCGGTGTTAAGCCATCTATTGATGTGGAGGCGGAAGTCCGGAAACGGGTGGATTTTTTGAAAGCGTATATTCTGGAAGCAGGGGCAACAGGGCTGTTGATCGCGATTAGCGGCGGGGTAGACAGTGCGGTAGCTGCAGGTCTGTGCAAAAGGGCAACCGATGAGCTTACAGCTGGAGAAGGCAAGGAATATATCACGCTTGGCGTGTTCCAGCCTTATGGCGAACAGGAGGATATCGCCCACAGCTATGCGGTAGCAGAGGCCTTTGCATTGACGCATAAGGTAGAGACCAATATCGAGGAAGCGGTCAATGAGATTGCACTTGAGGTGGAGCACAGCCTGAAATCGCTTGGGCAGCACCGTCACATCACTCATCAGGGCAAAGGCAATGTGAAGGCCAGAACGCGTATGGTGATGCAGTATGCACTGGCCTTTGAGAACAATCTGCTGGTAGTAGGAACAGACCATGCTTCTGAGGCCATAACCGGCTTCTATACCAAATGGGGCGATGGTGCCGTGGATATTACGCCGCTGTCTTCGCTGAACAAACGTCAGGTGCGTCAGCTGGCTGCATTCCTGGGTGTACCTGCGGACATTGTTACCAAACCGCCGACAGCGGGCCTATGGCCGGGACAGACGGATGAGACGGAGCTGGGTATCACCTATGAGGAGAATAGCGATTACCTGGAAGGGAAAACGGTCAGTTCTGAAGCCGCCAGGAAGCTGGAAAGCTTTTACCGGAGAACCGCGCATAAGCGTAATGTGATTCCGGGGATCTGAAAAAGGGATTATATCAAAAACCGCCGGGCCGCTGCCTTCAATCGCAGCCGCTCCGGCGGTTCTTCATGTGATTCGCTATTCCGCCAGAGTACGGCCAATGAACGCCTTGGAAGCATTAATCGCCTGCTCCAGCCCGGGAGTAGTCCCGGCAAAAGGATGAACGGTACCAAAGGTATGATTGCCTCCGGGAATCTGCGACCATTCAATATCCGGGCGTAAGAGGGTCAATTGTTCTGAACCGCGGCGGAGCCGCTCTCCATCCTCGCTTCCCTGGATCAGGACGACCGGGAAGGTGGCCTGCTTCATCCGCTCCAGGATGTTGTAGCGTTCGGCTTGCTGTTCCAGATCTTCTAGAATTATAACATCCAGCGGCATTTGCTGACCTGTACGTCCATTAAGCACATAGGTCCGGCCCTTCGCTCTCATTTCACGCTTTTGGTCTTCTGTGAGCAAATCGATACTAGTGACACCGTTCCAGGAGATCACGCCGGTAATTGCCTCGGGATGATCGAGAGCGTAGAGCAGACATATCCCGCCGCCTAGGCTGTGACCGAGCAGAAATACGGGCAGACCTCCAAATTTGTGATGCTGGCTGAGGTAGGAGAGCAGAATTTCCAAATCTCTGATCTCACGTTGACCCGTGTTGCGGGCGAACTTCTCCAGCTCGGTGAAGTTTTGCAGATCCTCGCCAATTCCGGCATGCGAGAAGTTGAAGGTGACGACCTCATGCTCATCACTAAGCGCCTCTGCAGTATAAGGGAACATCCCCCAATCCTTGAAGCCCTTGTAGCCATGAGCAATGACAATCAGGCTTCTAGCTTTGACTCGGGACGGGAAATGGGAACAACGCAGGACAGCATCCTCGCCTGCGGGCAATTCGAAATTACGGGGCATAGGGCAATCTCCCTTTCCTTGCGAAAATAGACTTCAGCGGCTTTTTCTTTTAAGATAGCAGAAAGCTTGAACCAAGACTATAATTTATACTACTCCATTCAAAGGTTCAAAGACCTTTGTCCAGTATGAGATTGTAGTCCTTCTGTAGGAAGATCATACCATTTGCACGCTATTAAGGATAGAAGGCAATATGAGGCAGTCTATGACTGCGGGAGTACGGGGGGCGTGAAGTTTTGATATACGGAATTGGACATGATGTGCTGGAAATCGGGCGGATTGTAAGGATAGCAGACGGTAATTTAGGCCACCGGTTTATCCGCCGGATTCTTACCGGGCAGGAGCTGGTACTGGCCAGAAGCAGGGGCGGGAATGCAGCGGAGTTCATAGCCGGGCGATTCTCGGCCAAGGAAGCGGTAGTTAAGGCGTTCGGATGCGGAATTGGGCATACCTTAGGCTTTCAGGATATTGAAATTCTGCCGGATACCCAGGGCAAGCCGGTAGCCTCACTCTCCGCTGCGGCATGGGACCGGCTGATGCTGCCGGAACCGGATTATGCCATCCACCTTACCATTACGCACAGCCGCGATTTGGCCTCGGCATTCGTTGTGGTGGAGCGGTTGCCGGCCCATTAAAATAGTCTAATAAATGAACGGCAAGGAGAATAACCATGACGACACATGAACAACAAGGTAAAGCACAGCAGGAAGCCAAGTTATTCTTCAGCCGGTTTCTGCTGGAATGGTATCAGGGTCAAAAACGGGATTTGCCCTGGCGGCGCCACCGGAATCCTTATTATATCTGGATTTCGGAGATTATGCTGCAGCAGACCCGGGTGGATACGGTGATTCCGTATTTCAACCGCTTTATTGAGCGTTTTCCAACGGTGGAGTCGCTGGCCGATGCCCCTGAAGAAGAAGTGCTGAAGTGCTGGGAGGGACTCGGCTACTATTCGCGTGCCCGGAATCTGCAGCATGCCGCAAGGCAGGTAAAAGAGCAGTATGGCGGGCAGGTTCCGAATGACCGTGATGCCGTATTCGACCTCAAAGGCGTAGGCCCTTACACAGCAGGAGCTATCCTCAGTATTGCCTTTAACCGGCCGGAGCCGGCGGTGGACGGCAATGTGATGCGGGTATTGTCCCGGTATTTCCTCATTGAGGATGATATCGCCAAGGGACCTACCCGCGTTGCCATGGAGCGCCTGGCGGCAGAGCTGATTCCTGAGGGCGAAGCCTCGCATTTCAACCAGGCGCTGATGGAGCTTGGCGCGCTTGTATGCACGCCGAAGTCACCGCGCTGCCTTCCATGCCCGGTGATGGAGCACTGCGCTGCGCGGCTGGCGGGCTGCGAGACATCGCTGCCCGTCAAGACCAAGGCCAAGCCGCCGCGCCCCGAGGAGCGGCTGGCGGCCCTGGTGGAGGGCCGCGGCGAGCACGCGGGCCGGGTGCTCATCCGGCAGCGGCCATCCAGCGGGCTTTTAGCCCGCATGTGGGAGCTGCCGCACTGGCCTGCGCCGCCTGCAGAGGGCGGCGCATCAGGCGCGCTGCTGCCGGAGGCCGCGGCGCTGGACCGGCTGCGCCGGTCCCTGAGGCAGGCCGGGATTCCCGCCCGGCCTGCTAAGCACTGGATGGCTGCGGAGCATACATTCAGCCATATTGTGTGGACCCTGCAGGTATACCGCTGCAGGGAAGAGGATGTCCGCGCGCTGCCGCTGGCGGCGGAAGGGCGGACGGCGTATGCTGCCGGGCAGTCCCCGGGTGCCGGGGACGCCGGTCTGCCTGACGCCGCGGGCAGAGCGGGGCAACCTGCTGATGGTGATGACGTACCGGTTGGGAACCCTATACCGGGAAACAGCCTTGCAGGCATGTACACGGTAGCTTCTCCTGGGCTATTCGCTGAGGACAGCGTAGCAATAGAACCATTCGCAGACGGCAGCGGAAGTCCTGAGGACGGCGGGGCGGTACGATGGATCAACCGTGAGGATATGGCCAATTACGCCTTTCCCAATGTATTTTTGAAGTTGCTGAATCACTATTTTGATGAGCAAGATTCCAATCAGGTGACCAGTTGAATGTCGCTATTACATGAGATACAGCAAAAAACGGGTACCCGCCATCTAGGAGGGTACCCGTTTTCGTATATTCAGGTGCAATTACACTGTACTAAGCGGCCCCGGGGCTGCTTTTACTTACTTTGCGCTGTCGTAGCGTTTGCCGACTTCTTCCCAGTTGACTACATTCCAGAAAGCTTTGATGTAATCAGGACGTTTATTTTGGTAGTTGAGATAGTAGGCGTGTTCCCATACGTCAAGGCCGAGGATAGGGGTTGCGCCTTCACTGATCGGGTTGTCCTGGTTAGGTGTGCTTGTTACAGCCAGTTTGCCGTCCTTAACAACGAGCCAAGCCCAGCCGCTGCCGAAACGGGTAGTTGCTGCAGTAGCGAAATCTTCCTTGAATTTATCGAAGCCGCCCAGTTCGCTGTCGATGGCTGCGGCCAGTGCGCCAGCTGGTGCGCCGCCGCCATTCGGTCCGATAACTTCCCAGAACAGAGTGTGGTTGGCATGACCGCCGCCATTGTTGCGGACAGCAGTGCGGATCGCTTCAGGTACAGCGTTCAGGTCAGTAAGAAGCTCATCAGTGCTCTTGCTTTGCAGTTCGGGTGCCTTTTCCAGAGCGGCGTTCAGATTCGTCACGTATGTGTTATGGTGCCTGTCATGGTGAATCTCCATCGTCAATGCGTCGATGTGCGGTTCGAGAGCGTTGTTCGGATAAGGAAGTGCCGGTAATTGAAATGCCATGGAAAAATCCCTCCTGAGTGTTATTAGAATTTGTATAGATAAAGAATTTTGGCGGTCTTGACGTCAAAACCCCTTATTTCCGACGAACCTTATAGGTTATGTACCTGATAAGATACTATTATTAAACCGTATCTGGAACAATAATGCAACATTAAACAAACATTAATGTTTGTAAAGTTGAGACTATGAAAAGCTAACCGCATGTGTTAACGCTGTGTTAAAATCGAAAGGGGCCGCCCCCGGCATTCGTTTACATGGCCTTAACGCCCTATTTAACGAATTTCTGTAACATTATTCTATGTAAACGCTTTATATCAAGCGCTTTCAAAAGAAAAATGATGATATCGCCAGAAAAGTATGCTTTAATAGACTTAAAAGCAGGTATTCCTCGTTTTTTGAAGTTTAAAGAAGCTATAAACTGTTTAACATTAAGTTAATACTTCTTTAGTCGCATGAAAAGCTACTGCCTAAGACAGAATTGCGACTTCTTCGAAAGGCAATTTTTTGCTTTTCTTTTTTTCCTCTCCACGCTGTTACGGGAACTCCTTCTTTTTGTTAAATTCTAAGCCATAGAAAAGGGAGATTTAAAGAATGCACGTTCGTTCCTTTCAATTAAGCGACGTTACCCCTGTGACTGAACTGCTGCAGACCGCATTGTCGGAAGAATGTTTCGAGAGCACTATCGAGCCTTTCTCCAGGCAGCTTTCATGGGATTCCGATCTCATTGTTGTTGCTGAGGATGAAGGAGAGATTGTTGGTGCGCTGATTGGTACGATCGAGAAGAATCACGGCTGCTATTTCCGCATTGCCGTTCATCCCGACTACCGCCGCAAAGGCATTGGCAGAGGTCTTGTATCGGCGATGGAACACAAGTTTCAGGCCCGCAAGGTCAGTGGTATTTTTGTAGCGGTTGATGAGCATAATTCATTTGCCCTGCCGCTGTATGAAGCCATGGGTTATGGCGAGGATCAAATCTTCAAGTCAGTACGGAAGCTAAGCATTGTCGGATAAGGAACTTTGATTCCGGTGCTGCGTAAGCGGAAACATTTTCTAGAGTAGAGAACTATAGCAATGGTTACGTCTTCAATGATCATGAATAGGATTACATGCTTATTTTAGGATGGAGTACGTGCTTGCATAGTCTGATTTATTATACTGAAGCATATCTTCCCACAGTCCATTGCAAATGGCCGGGAGATATGCTTTTCTATTGTTATGGACTTGAATGACCAATGAGAAGCAAGAAGGTGGCCTATGAACCAGGAGCTTAAAGAAGATTTCATGCGGAGCCGCCGGCAACGATACCGGTCCGTTACCCATGGGAACCCCGGCTCTGCACCGGGACGGGGCTGGGTCCGCGATCTGCGGAATTGGTTCTTTACTGCCGCAGTTATTTTCGCATTGATGTCACTGCTCAATATATTTGTGTTCAACGTCTCAACGGTTATCGGCCAATCTATGCAGCCGACGCTGCTGGAGGGCGAGAAATTGATTATTAACAAGATCTCACTGGTCTTTGCCAGTCCAGGGCGTGGAGATGTGATTGTTCTTCATGATCCAAGCACCGGACCAGACCGCAAGGAATACCTGGTGAAACGGGTCATCGGGATACCGGGTGACAAGGTAGAAGTGCGGAACCATAAGCTGTATGTGAACGGCAAGCTTAAAGATGAGCCTTATGTGGATACGGAAATACAAGACCCGGATTTTGCCCAGCTTACCCTTGATAAGGGGACCTATTTTGTGATGGGGGATAACCGGCATGCGGGTGCGAGCAAGGACAGCCGGTATTTTGGTGCCGTTTCAGAGGACCTTCTGGTCGGCAAAGCTGCGTTTATCTGGTGGCCCTTTGGCAAGGCAAGTGCACTATAAGTGAAGGAGAAGGCGGTAATGAACAATAACATTCAGACATCCTATGCCCCACCGCCTTCGAAATGGGAAGGTCTCAAAGCTGAAATTAAGGCTGCCGCTTCGGAACTCGGTATTGATGATATCGGGTTTGCGACTGCGGAGCCGTTTTTATATCTGAAAAATAGGCTCCAGGAGCACCGTGACAACGGGTATGATTCGGGGTTCGAGGAGCCGGATCTTGACAAGCGGACCATCCCGGCCCTGCAGTCCGGGGGGCAGCCGATGTCCATTATCGCCATTGCTGTAGCTTATCCCTCCAAAATGGAGAATCCGCCCAAGTCGGAGCCGGGTGCACGGCGCGGTATTCTGGCCCGTGCCTCCTGGGGGCGGGATTATCATCATGTCCTGCGGGAGGCACTCGGCAAGCTGGAAGGCTTCATCCGGGAACGTGTGCCGGGAGCAGAGCTAGAGAGCATGGTGGATACCGGAGTGCTGGTCGATCGGGCCGTCGCAGAGCGGGCGGGCATCGGATTCAGCGGTAAAAACTGCAGTATCATCTCCCCCCAATGGGGCTCATGGATATATCTCGGAGAGATGGTGACGAATATCCCTTTTCCGCCGGATGCACAGGTAGAGGAGGGGTGCGGAGATTGCACAAAGTGTATCGACGCTTGTCCTACAGGGGCCCTGGTGGGTCCCGGGCAGTTGAATGCCCAGGCCTGTATTTCGTATTTGACGCAGACGAAGGGCTTTCTAAGCGATGAATACATGACCAAGATCGGCAATCGGCTATACGGCTGCGATACCTGCCAGATCGTCTGTCCGAAGAACCGGGCGAAGAATTGGGATCACCGTCCCGAGCTTCTGCCTGATCCCGAGATCGTCAAGCCGCTGCTGCTGCCGATTCTCGAACTCAGCAACCGCGAGTTCAAGGAGCAGTTCGGAAGCAGCTCTGCAGCTTGGCGTGGCAAGAAGCCGATTCAGCGCAATGCGGTGATCGCGCTCGGGAATTTCAAGGAGACTGCGGCTGTGCCGAAGCTGACTGAGATTCTGCTGAAGGAAACCCGCCCGGAGATGCGTGGGAGTGCTGCCTGGGCGCTCGGACGTATCGGAGGCGAAGAAGCGCTAACGGCAGTGAAGCTGGCGCTGCAAGAGGAAGAGGACAATACGGTCCGGGAAATGCTTGAGCGCTCGCGGGACAAGCTCCTGCTGCAGGAGGAGGTTCAGGAAGATGACTGAGACAGTGGCAGATACGGCTTGCATGGAGAAGCCTGTATTTTATGAGGAAATGGATTCTCCAATTGGCCCGCTTACCCTCTGCGCAACAGAGGCGGGGCTGTGTCTTGTAAAGTTCGGTATGCTTCGCGATACAGCTTCAGGTATCAGCCAGTGGATCAAAGTGCAAATGGGCCAGGTCAAGCTGCATAAGGATTCATCCAGATTATTAGAGGCTGTTCAGCAGCTCGAAGCCTATTTTGCCGGTGAGCTGAGAGAATTCTCGCTGCCGCTGGATTTGCGGGGTACTGTGTTCCAGCGGCAGGTCTGGGAAGCACTATGTGCTGTGCCATACGCCGAATCAGCCTCGTATAAGGATATTGCGTCCAAGATTGGCAATCCGCAGGCGGTCCGGGCTGTGGGCGGAGCCAATAACCGCAACCCTGTGCCGGTAATAGTGCCGTGCCACAGGATCATCGGTTCAGGTGGTACTCTTGTCGGTTATGCGGGAGGGCTGGGGATCAAAAGCCGGCTGCTGCAGCTGGAGGCGGAGCACGGCATGGCGGACGGAATGGGAGCCTATCTTTTTTAATATAGTTTTAGTATTTGCAGTGACCTGTTTCATTGTATTTGCCAATTGCTGTCCAGTTGTTGAAATGCTATGATAGATTCGCGTGCCTAGAGCGGCATTGCAGACAATAGAGTAAGAGGTGGACTTTGGATGAACATTGCATTGCCTATTATTACGCTTGTCGTAGGTCTGATCGGCGGATTTTTTATCGGGGTGTATTATCTGCGCAGACAAATGACAACGATGCAGAATGATCCTGAAATGCTGCAGAAGGTTGCCAAACAGATGGGGTATAACTTGAACGGAAAGCAGATGCAGCGTGCCCAGCAGATGATGAAGAACAATAATCAGCCGGGACGCGCACCAGCCGCGGGCAAAAGACAAGGCCGTAAAGGCAAGTAACCGGTCCCGGATAAATTGGAATTAGATACGGGTACGGAAGGGGGAGGCTTCATGGGGGGCGTCAAAGATTACATGAATGGCAAGGTTGCTGCGAACCGTGAGCAAATCGAGTACCACGTAGAGAAAATACTGGAGCTGATCGGTGAAGACACCGGCCGCGAAGGGCTGCTGGAAACACCGGCCAGAGTTACACGGATGTATGAGGAGATATTCGGCGGTTATTCGATTGATCCCCGTGAGGCGCTCGGTGTGACCTTCGATGAGTCTCATGAAGAACTGGTGATCGTAAAGGATATCGTCTACTATAGCCAGTGCGAACATCATATGGCCCCGTTCTTCGGAAAGGTGCATATCGGGTATGTTCCGAGCGGACGGATTGCAGGGCTCAGCAAGCTGGCCCGTCTCGTGGAGGCCGTAAGCCGGCGCCTTCAGGTGCAAGAACGCATTACAGCACAGATTGCCGATATTATGACAGAGGTTCTGAATCCGCATGGTGTGATGGTCGTTGTGGAAGGGGAGCATCTCTGCATGTGCAGCCGCGGGGTGAAAAAGCCCGGCAGTAAGACGGTAACCATGTCAACGCGAGGGACCTTCCGTGAGGACGCTGCCGCCCGGGCGGAGTTTCTGGCCTTGATCAAGGAATAGAATACTGGGGCATGCCCCGTTGCTTCATAAGATTAAGAGCCCTTCCATCACTGCGAGGTGACGGAACGGCTCTTTTTCTGCGCCCGGCCGGAGTATGGTGCTGTCCTTCGTTAATAAGGCTGCCATACAAGCTTGCGGGCGGCGGTGAATCTTTCAGAGACATAGGGCCAATTCACAACCTTCCACCAGTCCTTGATATAATCGGCGCGGTTATTCTGATGCTTAAGATAATACGCGTGTTCCCACACATCCAGGGTCAGCAGAGGAACGACATCCCATTGGGAGAGATTTTGATGCTTCTCCGCTGTCAGGATTTCCAGTCTGTGGCTCCGCGGACTCCAGACCAAAATTGCCCAGCCTCCGCCCTCCACTTTATTGGCCGCCTCCGTGAACTGTTCCTTGAAGGCCTCGTAGCTGCCGAAGCTGTGCTCTATGGCATCCAGCAGTGCCCCGGTCGGACGCCCGCCGCCTTGCGGAGACATGACATTCCAGAAGATCGTATGCAGGTAATGGCCGGCTCCGTTGAAGGCAAGCTCCCGCTCCCAATGCTTCACTAGATCAAAATCCCTGGTTTTTCGGGCTTCGGCCAGTTTTTTCTCTGCCTTATTCAGTCCGTCTACGTAACTTTGGTGGTGCTTGTCATGATGGATTCGCATGGTCTTTTCGTCGATATACGGCTCCAGTGCATTATAGGCATAGGGGAGAGGCGGCAGGGTGTGGCCTCCGATCGGAACAGGGCCCGGCTCCCGGCTTTCGGAATCCGGGGGAGTCAGAGTAGCGGGAGCATCGCGGGGCATTGTAAGGGCACCCAGAGTATTTACGAAATACTCTGACTCCCGGATTATATGCAGCAGCACGGTTCCAGCCAGCGGCTGGGCTTTTACAGCGGCGCTCCCCTCCATCAGGGCATACAGCTGGCGGATGAACTCCCGGGATTGGGCACAGGCCACCTGGATGAGCGGTGCTGCTGCGGCAGCTAGTTCTGCAGGACTGCAGCCTGATGAGGTCTCAAGCAGCTGGCGAGCCGCTTGCCCGGTGGACTCAAAGACAACGGCCCATTCATCGAGCAGCTTCACATACGGCTCCTCGAGCTGTGGGACAATCGCCTTGATGACAACCGTGTGCTCCTGCTCTTGTTTTTTCCAGAATATAATCTCTTCGAGAATCTGCGCGGGCAGCGGTGGCCCGTATAACTCTAACATTGCATGCAGTCCCCCCGTCATAGGTCTTCATCAGTTCATTCTATGTACGGAGTCAGCAGTTTAGTCTGCTTCACACAAAAATAGCATGCAAGGATGTAGTGGTAACATCCTGCACGCTATGGGGTCTGAAGCATACCGGGAAGAATCGCCGGCGTGATATTATTTGCTTGCGGCTAACGTCTGCTTGTTCTGCTCGGCCTTGGCCAACTGCACATTGCCCAGAAAAGCGGACACACGGCGCAGATATTCACGGGGGTGCTCACGGAACAGCAACTCATGATGACTGTCCTGCACGATCCAGGAATCCGAGTAAGGGTTGCTTTGATTCGCCGCAAGTTCTTCTGCAATCGGATATGGCGCCTTGTCATCTTTGGTGCCGTGCAGGAACAGTGTAGGGAAAGGGTAATCCTCCGCCTTGACCTTGGAGTAAGGGATTTGATTCAATCCTGTACCGTTCAGCACCGGAAATAGCAGTTCCATAATCTCCAGAGAGGGCTGGCGGGGGAGGTCGATATTGTGCTTGATGTTATGGTACAGCGTATCCGGCTCAAGCAGGAAGGTGCTGTCCAGAATCATGGCATCCACATCCTTGGTGACAAGACCTGCCTGAAGCGCGGTACCAGCCCCCATCGAGAAGCCCCAGACTACAATCTCTTTGGCCCCATGCTCCTTGGCGTACTTTATGGCTCCGAGGAGCTGCTTGGATTCTTTTTTGCCGCCGGTGGCGATATCCTTATTGGTCTTGGAAGCGAAGCCGTAATCGAACATGACAACGTTGAAATTCAGGCTATGCGCATAATGTGCCAGATCGTACATCGGTACCCAGGTTTCCTCGCGGTTGGCACCATAGCCGTGACTGAACACGATGGTCTTGGTCGAGCCCTTCGACGGAATGTACCAGCCTTGCATCATGCGGCTGCCATCCAGCGCCGGAAAGGTGATATCCTTATAATCCAGTCCCTTGGCCAATGAAGGATTGGAGTAGAGCGGGGCTACAGTCGGGTTGGACAGCACCCAGGCGATATAGCCATGCAAGGCGATGAAACAGAAGACAAAAAAGAAAAAAACGGACAAAAGCAAAGCAACGACAATATGTTTAACGCGAACCATCCGCAAAGAAAGCTTGGGTGCAGCACTTGGTGTGCGCTCACCCGGCATACGGGAGACCGGTGTACCGGTATGCGTAGTTGCTAAGTCCATGAGGTCCCCTCCTATAGTGGTCCGTAATTTGCAACGAAAAAAAAGAATGTGTGCGTGAGAAATTGTGCTGTTCATTCTCTGCTGCAGGCTATATAATTCATATATTTAATCGTATGATTATGACCTTACAAAGTCAATGAATTCGCCGCTTTTGTAATCTAACTGTAAAGTGCCGCCCAGACTTTTCCGCTCACTGAAACTGCTGGACTTTCCCGGGGCATTTGCTCTAAGATAGAATGGATATCTTAAATAATGTAACCGGGTTTCATTTGGTGAAACAGTTGAAGGAGAGAGTGCTGTGGAAGACCGAAAACTGACTGTACGCGCTGTAGAACGTGCGTTGGATATATTACTGTGCTTTACACAGGAAAGTGATCTGAGTCTGACGGAAATTGCCTCCAGAATCAGCCTGCACAAAAGCACAGTGCACCGGCTGCTGACTACGCTTGAGGATAAGGGATTCCTTCTGCGTATTGAAGCCACGGAGAAGTACCGCCTGGGCATCCGCATCTGGGAGTTGTCGACGCATCTGCCGACACTGGATGAACCGGCGGCGCTGCTGCTTCCAGCCATGGAGAAGCTGCGCGACTCACTGGGAGAGACGGTCAGTCTGTATCTGCGCGACGATCTGGAGCGTGTACGCATCCAGGCGGTGCAGAGCAGGCAGGCGATCCGCCGGGTCGCACAGATTGGTGCGAGACTTCCGCTCTCGGTCGGTGCTTCAAGCAAGGTGCTTGCAGCCTACGCTCCGCATGAGGTACAGGCCCGCTTGCTGGCCGACCCGAACTGGCCGGAGGCGGTGGACAGAAGTACGTATTTGGAGCAATTGCAGGACATTACACGCCGGGGTTATGCAACAAGCTTCGAGGAACGGGAGCCGGGTGCAGCAGCGGTAGCGGTGCCCATTACCGGAAGGGCGGGGAATGTGGTCGCTGCGCTCTCCCTGTCGGGACCCGTCAGCCGCCTTTCCCGCGAGACACTGGAGGATTATGCCGTGATTTTGGCCGAAAAAGCTGCTGAAATGGGTCTGATGATGGGTTAAAGCACCCAAGTTCCGTTATATAGTCGATTTAGGGGGTAATTAGTAAGTGAAGGTAATTGTACAGTCATTATCTATAGGACATCGTGGTTAATTCCGGGGCATGGGGTGATAGGATGGCAACTGTAGTACCCGATTCATTAATGGAGGAGATGGAGCAGCTCCAGGAATCATTCAGCAGGATTACTGGGCAGGCTATCGTACTAACAGATCAGGAGGGGAACGTCTTTACTCGTCCGGTAGCTCCAGGAATGTTTTATGAGGTCATTTTGACTTCACTCCAAAGTATAGACAGCCCTTTCAAGCCTACCCTGCGGAGATTGGGTCCTTTGTCGCATCCTGTAATTCTGGAGGAGTGGATTCCCGGATTGAAATATGCCATCATCCCGCTGTTCCCCGGTTATGGACAGGTCTATTATTTATGGTCGGGTATCTATATGCAAGAGGGCTCCAAAGCGCTGGTGATGCCTGCATTTGAAGCGAAAATGAAGAATCATCCGGTCTATGAGCATTTATGTAGAGAACTGCTTGCTGTGCCTGAGCTCAGCCGGGAGCGCATTGCAGAAATACGCGACAAGATCGCCGTGCTTGGCCGCATCCTAAGCAAGTTGTTGTCCGGCTGTGGGGGTGCCTCTGCCACGCAAGGCTTCGGAGATATGATCTCCGGGCTCTTAATGAATCTGGAGAAGGGTTATCTTAAGGTTGAAGAGGTACTGCAGCAATTGGCGGCCACCCCTTCTGCTGGGGATTTATATGCTTTTGCCAAAGAGAATGAGGCTGGAGAATTCCAGGTGAAGTATTGTGCCGGCAAAGGATCGGACCAGCTAATGAATGCCGTATTCCAGCAAGGCGACGGATTCCTGGGACAGGCTGCACTAGGCAAGGAGCCACGGCACTGGAGAACGAGCGCGATGGACCCGAGGTCTCTGTTCTTCACGCAGCGCGGTCTTCCGCAGCCGGAGTATTTATCCTGCTACCCTGCTATGATCTATGGCGGCAGAAGAGCGCTTCTGCTGACCGTTGGCTTCGGTAAAAGTGAACATATACAGAACTACGACCCCCAGGAGCAGTGTGTAGCCTCATTACTGGGGATTTCCGATAGAGGGCAGAAGCTGATACAGCGGGAAGAGCTGCGCAAAGAAGGAACCCTCATTCTTAAAGAAGCTGTGCGGCGGCTGCCGCTGGCGGCCTCTCATAAGGAGCTCGGAAGCCAACTGATGGACACTGTAATGAGCATGCCCTTTTCCCCTGCCTCTGTCCTTGTCTTTTTTCACAACCCCAAAGCGGATCAGAGTACATATTACGCCAGAGGCTGGCCGGAGGCAGATGAGCAGTTCTACGCGAAGGAGCTGGAGAAGCGGTATTCCCCCCAGGCTTTTCTCTCTAGCTCAGTCATCCATGAGACTCAAGGAGAACGTTTTTTGCTGGAATGCCCGTTAATCGCGGAGAATGTATACAAAGGGATATTGTCCATCGGATTCCGCAAACGGATTGAAGCGCAGGAATGGCGGGCCTTTATGGAGTGCTTTGCCACTCTGGCAACGACGGCTATCCGTCTTCTGGAGAAGGACAGCAGGTATGCTAAACAAGCGGAGACCTTCTTGAATAACCTCCTCCAAAATCTGCAGAATCATCATCCGGAGCTGCAGCACATTTCGCTGGAAGCTTCGAATATGGCTTATGATTTTGCCCGCTATGCAGGCCTGCCGGAGAAAGAGTCCGAGCGGCTGAAACTTGCTTGTAAGCTGGCACCTTTTCCGCTGGAGGTACTAATGGAATATGATTTTTACATTCAAGAAGTATCGCTGCTGAACCAGGTAGATCAATTGTCCGCTTTTTACTTTGAAATTGAGAAACCCATGCTGTCCTTTGAGGCCCAGTTGCTGGCACTTGTGCTGCATCATGCAGGCCAACAGGAGCAGGCAGAGATGCTGAAAGACAACCGGGAGAAAGGGATCGTTACTTCAAGATTTCAATTGGACATCAATGTAAAAGCAGTAATTGATGCGGAGCCGCGGGTGGCGTTTCAGTCCTTTCTGCTCAGCCGGTCCGGGGAACAGCGTGATATGCAGCCCGTCTCGCCTGTTAAGCTCCTGAATAATACATCCCTCAAGTCACCGAAGGAGGAATGGGGGATCTCGCCCCGTGAAGAAGAGGTGCTTGAGTTGATTATTCTCGGCAAGACGAATAAGGATATAGCTGCGGCGTTGTTCATTAGCGAACATACGGTCAAGAATCATTTGAGCCGCATCTTTGATAAAATGAATGTTAGCGACCGCTCGCAGATCATTGCCCTTGTCTATAAAAGGATTCTAAATTCGGAGCGGATTGAGATATAGAGTTTGGAAGTCTCCTCCAGCCAAGTGCAATAGTTCTCAAAACAAAACAGCCTTCAATCCTCCCGCAGGGAGAGGTTGGAGGCTGTTTTGTAATCGGAGAAGACTGGCATCCCATGCAAAACGCAGGTAGCCGGTCTTCTGCGAAAGATTTATTCCACCGGAAGCGCTGAATCTGAAGTGGTAGCATCGGCCAGCATCTGGCGGAGCACGGTCTGCAGAATCCCGCCATTGCGGTAGTAGTCAATGTCCACGGTGCTATCGAGACGGGCAATGACCGGGAATTCAAACTGGGTGCCGTCTTCACGGGTAGCGGTGACAGTCAGCTCTTGACCAGGCGTTACATCGTTGCCAAGTCCAGTGATGTTGAAGGTCTCGCGTCCGGTCAGCCCCATGCTGCTCCAGCCATGACCTTCCTGGAATTGCAGCGGCAGCACGCCCATGCCGACCAGATTGCTGCGGTGAATCCGCTCGAAGCTTTCGGCGATAACGGCTTTGACGCCCAGCAGGAGTGTACCTTTGGCTGCCCAGTCGCGGGAACTGCCGGTACCGTACTCCTTGCCGGCAATGACGATCAGATTCTGTCCTGCGGATTGGTACAGCATGGACGCATCATAGATCGACATCACTTCTTCGCTGGGCAGGAAGGTAGTGACTCCGCCTTCCGTTCCCGGAGCAACCGCATTACGGATACGGATGTTTGCGAACGTGCCGCGCATCATCACTTCATGGTTCCCGCGGCGCGAGCCGTAGGAGTTGAAGTCGGCGCGGTCCACGCCATGGCTCCGCAGATATTCACCGGCAGGACCGGAGTTGGAGATATTACCCGCTGGCGAGATGTGGTCAGTGGTTACGGAATCAGCAAGCAGTGCAAGCACCCGGGCATTACGGATGTTCTCAATATCGCCGACACCGTCTGCCAGATGTTCAAAGAACGGCGGGTTCTGGATATACGTTGAGTTGTCGTCCCATTCATACAGCTCGCCTTCCGGTACCGGAATCGAGTTCCAGCGCTCATTAGCCGTGAATACATTCTCGTATTTCCGGCGGAACATCTCCGGACTCAGGGAGAGGGCGATGGCTTCGCGGATTTCCGCAGTGGTTGGCCAGATATCAGCAAGGAAGACAGGCTCGCCTTGCGGATCATAACCCAGCGGCTCGGTTTTCAGATCAATGTTAACCGTACCTGCCAGGGCATAGGCTACGACAAGCGGCGGGGAGGCCAGGTAATTGGCTTTGACCTGTGCATGCACGCGGCCTTCAAAGTTCCGGTTCCCGGAGATTACGGCAGCTACCGTCATATCATGGTCTGTAATCGCCTGGCTGACTTCATCCGGCAGCGGGCCGGAGTTGCCGATACAGGTAGCACAGCCATAACCGGCCAGATAAAAGCCCAGTGCTTCCAGAGGCTTCAGCAGATTAGCCTTTTCCAGGTACTCGGTAACGACCAGCGAGCCTGGCGTGAGGCTGCTTTTTACGTATCCCGGTTTGGTCAATCCGCGCTCTACCGCCTTCTTGGCCAGCAGGCCGGCTCCCAGCATTACACTCGGGTTGGAGGTGTTGGTGCAGCTCGTAATGGCTGCAATCACAACCGCTCCTGTGCTTAGCTTGCTGCTCGTGCCGTTCTTATGCTGCACTTCCACCACTTCGTTTATTTTCTCGTCGCTCAGGCCATAACCGCCTTTGTCAACTGGAGTGCGGATGATGCCTTCGAAGTTTTCCTTCATATGCGTCAGCTCTACCCGGTCCTGCGGACGTTTCGGTCCGGCAAGACTCGGAACCACAGAAGCTAAGTCTAGCTCAATGAAATCACTGAACAGCGGGTCCGGCGTTTCGGAGGTGCGGAACATACCCTGTGCCTTGTAATAATCTCCAACCAGCTCCACAAGCTCATCCGGACGGCCGGTGCTGCGCAGGTAGGCAAGCGTCTCATCGTCCACAGGGAAGAAACCAATGGTTGCCCCATATTCCGGAGCCATATTGGCTACGGTTGCACGGTCTGCCAGGCTGATGTTGGCCAGGCCAGGTCCGTAGAATTCAACAAATTTGCCGACTACGCCCTTTTTGCGCAGCATCTGGGTGACGGTCAGCGCCAGATCGGTTGCCGTAGCTCCTTCTACCAGACTGCCGGTAAGCTTGAAGCCCACCACATCCGGTGTTACAAAATAGAGCGGCTGACCCAGCATGCCGGCTTCCGCCTCGATGCCGCCTACACCCCAGCCTACAACGCCGAGACCGTTAATCATCGTCGTATGGGAATCGGTACCAACCAGGGAGTCCGGATAGACCACGGTTTCGCCGTCAACAGTCTTGGTAGTTGCCACGGAGGCCAGATACTCCAGGTTAACCTGGTGCACAATGCCGGTTGCCGGCGGAACCGCACGGAAATTGTTGAAGGCGGTCTGCGCCCAGCGCAGGAACCGGTAGCGTTCTTCGTTACGTTCGAATTCCACGTTCATATTGTATTCAAGCGCGTCTGCGGTGCCAAAAGCATCGACCATAACCGAATGGTCAATGACCAGGTCAACCGGTACGAGCGGATTGATCTTCTTCGGGTCACCGCCGGCTTTCTTTACAGTGTCACGCATAGCGGCCAGATCAACAACCACCGGTACCCCGGTGAAATCCTGCAGCACGATCCGGGCCGGGATGAAGGGGATTTCCTTATTGCGGTCGATACCGCCAGACCAATCCGCCAACTGCTTCACATGTTCTTCGGTAATCGCCCGTCCGTCATATTGGCGGACAGCGGCCTCAAGCAATACTTTGATGGAGAATGGCAGGGAGGAAATAGCCCCTGCGCCTTGCTCTTCAAGGGAGTTAAGATGATAGTAGCGATAGCTTTTGCCGCCTGACTCCAGGGTGCGGGCCAGCGAAAAGTGGTCCTTGCTTGGCATATATGCGCCTCCTCGTTTCATCTAATGAAACTACATTTCAATTTTTCGTATATCATAAGTATAACGGTTACATAAGGTCGAGTAAAGTATTTTTTGCTGCAGAAAGGCCCGGATTATTCAATCGGATGTGAGGTTTGGCCCCTGGAAAATAAGGGGATTGCTATGATTTGAGCTCCCCTTCCCCCTTCATCGCGTTAATAAAAATCCGCTATCCCGTCTCTCCCTAAGCCAAAAGCGTTTCTTCTTTTTTCTAGCTGTATAGCTGCGAGGTTTTCTTCATATACATAGGGCAGCAGCTAAACAGGGATGAAGGGCGGGAATGGAATGGAACAGCAGTGGAAGAAAAGCCTCTACGTCTACGTAGATCAAGTGAATAAAGGCCGTGTTGCGCCGGGAGTTGACCAGCAGCGCAGCAGTGCGGTCAGGGACCCGCGGTTCCTGCTGGAGCAGGGCGAGCGCTCCCGGCGTCTGGCGCAGTGGTACCAGCGGCGGGGCATTACACCGCTTCGTTCGGAGACAGGCGTCCGCACATTGCGGACGGTCCGGCAGAACCCGTCCGAGGTGGTTGCAGATGTAGCGCTGCACAGTGCGCTCTATTACGAGAAGGGCGGCATCACGCACCGTGAGGATGTCATTGAAACGGAGCGGCTGACTTTTGTGAGTGAAGGGGGCACCTGGGAGATTACCGCTGTGGAGCGCAGTGTGCCTGAGCGGAATTCGATACGCAAAGTGCTGGGACCGGAGCCTCTACTTCGGCTGTCCAAATGGGGCGAGGTGCTCCCCGTTCCGCAGCCGTCGCAGCCATTGCTTAACAAGAGTATACTCCGCAGCATTGCCAGCGGCAAAGAAGTGCGCTACCGCCGGGAAGAGGCAGCCGCTTATGCCGACCGGTGGTGGAAGGACGGCAATCCGGAGTTCGAGGTATTTGATGTGGACTGCACTAATTATGTGTCCCAATGTCTCTTTGCAGGGGGAGCGCCTATCAACTATACTGGTAAAAGAGAAACGGGCTGGTGGTACAAAGGCTATAACGGCGCGCAGGAATGGTGGAGCTTCAGCTGGGCAGTGTCGGACAGTCTGCAGCGATATTTAAGTGCAGGCCGGAGCAGCGGACTACGGGCCGAGGCGGTGGAACGGGCAGATCAGCTGATGCTTGGGGATGTTATCCAGTATGATTGGGACGGCAACGGCCATTATCAACACAGCACGATTGTTACCGCTTTTGACGCAGCGGGACAGCCGCTGGTGAATGCAAGGACAGTCAGCAGCCGGCACCGCTTTTGGGATTATCGTGATTCCTACGCATGGACCGACAGAACGGCCTACCGTTTTTTTCATATTAATGACTATTTATAAATCAGAAAGAGGTTAGGGCATGGGTGACACAAAATTAACCGTAGGACTGGTGTACGGCGGCAAATCCGGGGAGCACGAGGTATCGCTGCAGACGGCGTTTGCGGTTATGAATGCTTTTGACTACGCTAAATATGAGATTATTCCTTTTTATATTTCGAAGCAGGGGCTCTGGAAGGTCGGAGCCGTGCTGGACGCACCTTTTGGCGCTATTGAGCAGTTGAAGCTGGGCGGCGAATCCGGGGATATGGGCATGGCGTTAAATGCAGTATTCAGCGGTCTGACCGGCGGCGGCCAGGTGATTGATGTGATGTTCCCGCTGCTGCATGGTACCAACGGGGAGGACGGAACGATTCAGGGCTTGTTCGAAATGGCTAATATCCCGTATATCGGCGCAGGCGTGCTTGCATCTTCTGCGGGTATGGATAAAGTCGTGATGAAGAAGCTGTTCGGGGAAGCCGGTCTGGATCAGTGCGAATACTGCTATTTTAATATCAGTTCCTGGAAACGCAAAAGTCATGAGCTGATCATCGGCCTGGAAGATAAGCTGGGGTATCCGGTATTCGTCAAGCCGGCCAATCTGGGGTCCAGTGTAGGCATTTCCAAAGCCGTGGACAAGGAAAGCCTGATCAAGGCGGTCGATTTTGCGTTCCGGTACGATACCAAAGTCATTATTGAAGAATTCGTTGATGCGCGCGAGGTTGAAGTCAGTGTGCTCGGCAATGAGGAGCCTGAGGCATCGGTTCCGGGTGAAATCGTCTCTTCTGGTGAATATTATGATTACGCGGCAAAATACACCGACGGCAAATCGCAGATGCTGATTCCGGCACCTGTAGACTCTGAGGTTGCAGACCGTCTGCGGGAATCCGCCATTCAGGCCTTCCGGGCCATTGAGGGCAGCGGCATTACCCGGGCCGATTTCTTCCTCCGCAAATCAGACGGAAAAATCCTCATAAATGAAGTGAACACGATGCCCGGCTTCACACCGTTCAGCATGTATCCGCTACTGTGGCGCGAGACGGGGGTATCCTATCAGACCCTGCTGGACCGCATGATTGAGCTGGCGCTGGAGCGTTACCATTTCAAGCAGAACCTGAAGTACGATAACGAATAACATTTTGCGAGCGGCGGGGTGATTCCGGCCGGGAAGGAGAGGAACAGGATGGGATTTCAATCCGAATTCAATTCCGTGTGCAAGTTCAAGAATGAGCAGGAGCTGTACGAGCTGCTGGAATACGGCCGCACCAAAATGGTTAAACAGGGCTTCCGCGTGTATCCGACCGGTCAGAAGGTTATCGCCTATACACCAGAGAATGTGGCAGTTGCTATTGTCAAAATTTCCGCGTCTATTGCGGAAATTAATTTTCAGGGCAATGAGGTTACCGCTGTAGAGATGGATTTGGTACGCAAGCTGAATGACGAAGAATCGAGGATACAGACGGCGCTGGCGTATGAGATGTTTTTTGGGGAAGAAGGATGATTGTCCGGTTTGGCTATGTAGCTATGTCCACAGTCATTCCGGACTGCTCGCCCTCCAAAACCATGACCATGGCAAGCTTCAACAAGCTGGGTGACCGGGAGGCCGGAATCCGGCGGCTGGAAACTATTGCCCGCGGGAATCTTCATAATACCCTGCGTCTGCTGAAACATAATGTCGGCTCGGATATCCAGGTATACCGCCTGACCTCCAAACTGATTCCGCTAGCTACGCATCCCGACATGCAGGATTGGAATCCTTTTGCCGCACTCACTCCTGATTTTGCCGAAGTAGGCAGCTACGTGAAAAAACACGGACTACGGGTTTCTTTTCATCCCGATCATTTTACGGTTCTGAGCACTCCCCGGCCCGAGGTGCTGGCCAGCTCCATCCGCGATCTGCAGCATCATGTGGCTATGCTGAATGCCATGGGCCTTCCCGCAACCGCGAAGAACAACATCCATATCGGCGGCGCTTACGGGGACAAGCCTGCGGCGGCTGCACGCTTCGTAGAGCAATTTGCGGCATTGCCGCAAGCATTGCAGGAGCGGATTACACTGGAGAATGATGACAAGACATTCACCGCGCCGGAGACCCTTGAGGTCAGCCGGAGGCTGGGTCTGCCGATGGTTCTCGATATCCATCATCAGTGGGTGAATAACGAAGGCGAGCTTCCATGGGAGCTGTGGCCGGAGATCCTGAAGACCTGGCAGACCCCACTGGCACAGACAGATACACTCCCCGGTGAGTGGCTGCCCCCGAAGATCCATGTCTCCAGCCCGCGCAGCCCTTCGGACCCGAGAAGTCATGCCGACGGTGTCGAGCCCGCGCCTCTTCTGGCTTTTCTGAAGCGCATCGCTGCGGATACTCCGGCCGTGGATGCGATGATTGAAGCGAAAGCCAAGGACGGGGCATTGTTTGATCTGATGGAAGCCCTGAAGGAGCTGGCTGAAGCCGGGAGCGGAATAAAGGTATTAGATGGAGCCAGCGTTAATATTGAACCATAAACCCCGCATAACCCGGGGCTAGGGGCGGGAAACGGGGTAAGGTATGACTTGATAAGTCCCTTGAAATAGGGTACGTTGAATGAAACTTAAGCAAGAAGAAGGCCAGCGCCGGGAACACCTGGCCTGGCTGATTGACGGATGCAAGTCTGATCCCAGAGAGCGAACGTTGTCTTTACATATGAGAACAATTATGTTCAAGAAAGCGGAGTGAAGATATGAATCCTACAAATCCTGATAACCGGAATGACCGCGAGCCCTACGTCGTTACCAGTAAGGGGCATACGGCTGCAGCCATCAACGCCGCTGCCAAAGCGGGGGAATGGATCAAGAACAGACAGGGTCATGTGAAGGAACTGGGCAGCAAGACGTCGGCCCAGGATCTGGTTACAGAAGTCGACAAAGGCGTGGAGCAGATGATACGCCGGCTGATCCTGACCCATTATCCCGACCATGCCATTCTCGGGGAAGAGAGCGTTCAGCCTGGGGCCGACGCTTTGGCCGCAGCTCTGGAAGAAGGGCGGAAGCATGAGTATTTATGGATTGTAGACCCGATAGACGGCACGACTAACTTCGTACATGGCTTTCCGTTTTATTGTGTCTCCATAGCCCTGGTAGTCAAGGGAGAGCTGACAGTAGGGGTGATCTATGACCCTATCCGGGATGAAATGTTCGTCGCCGAGAAGGGCAAAGGCGCGTATATGCACGGTATACCTACCTCCGTTTCTGCTGAAGCAGACCCGGGAAGCAGCCTGGTAGCCATGGGCTTCCCTCCAGACCGTCTCTTTGCCCAGCCCGCCAACATGGCCGGGCTGCAGCAGATTCTGCCGCAGATCCGCGGCGTCCGTGCAGGCGGGTCTGCCGCTCTGCATCTGGCTTATGTGGCAGCGGGCCGGGTGGATGGCTATTGGGAAGTCGGCTTAAGTCCGTGGGACTGTGCAGCAGGTGTGCTTCTGGTATTGGAGTCCGGCGGCAAGGTGACGGATACGCAGGGCAATCCCTATGACATCGGAACACGTCATGTGGTGGCAAGCAATGGCCGAATCCATGATTTCCTTGTGGGTTCGCTGGAAGAAGCTAAGGCAACGGGATATAAGAAGTAGGAGGCGGCGGGAAGCATGAGCGAGAAGGACGATCTGGAGCGCAAGCTGAGTGAAATGCTGGAGGATGGTGAGATGGAGGAGACAGACCGGACCGCCAAGGAAATCCGCCAGATCTCACCCAAGTATGAGATTCGTATTCAGACCACACTTGATCCGATTGTGGAAGAAACGCTGCGCTACCGCAAATTCGGCCATGAGCTGGATGACAGATATGATAAATATCTGAAGCGTACGGAGAAAGACAATGCCTTAATAGACACCGATGATCCGAAGCAATAATAGATCGATTCATGCCAGAGCGGCTTCCCGATATCGGGAAGCCGCTCTTTTGCATAGGCGGACTGGGTGTTAGAATGGAATTATACCAATTTGGGAGGGATACGATGCTGAACGTATGGAAAAAAGTGTACACGGCTGGCACAAGCAGCCTGCTGCTGTTCACGTTATTGATCAGTGCAGGAGCGGGGTCTGCTAGTGCAGCTGAAGCAACAGTAACACAGGGGGCGGAGCCGGATGTTTTTCGCATCGTAGCTTTGGGAGATTCCATCACTGCCGGCTATGAGCCGGGAATGACCGATCCGAATGTGAAGCCTTACGGATATGCGGAACGTCTGCTGGAGCAAGGCTGGTATCATGGCAGAAGCGCTCTTAGCAACTATGGTATCCTTGGACTTACCACTTCCGGGTTGCTGAATTATACCGCGGCTATTAAAGATGGAGCGGTTACAACAGCTGACGGGATACAGCCTGGACTTCCAGACCCGCGGATTCAACAATTTGCCGCACTCACGCCACAGATCCAAACAGAGCTTGGTGAGGCGGATCTGATCACGCTGACGATCGGCGGAAATGATGTGAGCAGCCTGCTGCTTACGGCTAAAGATCTGACAGAAGAGGCGTTCAAGGCTGAGCTGGATCAGCTTTTGGCAAGCTACAGCACCAATGTGAAGACAGCTCTGCAGAATATCCGTACGGTTAATCCGCAGGCCACCATTCTGTTGGCTGATCAGTATCAGCCGGCGCCTAAGATTGCCGTGAGCAGCTCCTACCTGAAGCTGATGAGTGCTGCGCAGCAGTTCACTGTGGCAGCAGAAGGTGTGGCGTCCAGCATGAACCAGCCGGGTGCTCCGGTAAAAGTGGCTCATGTGGCGGAGAAGTTCGCAGGTGTGGAAGCTTCGCTGACCCATATTATTGGCGCGGGAGCAGCGGATTTTCATCCGACCCAGCTGGGATATGAGACCATCGCCCGGGTTTTTGCCGAGTCGTATTGGGGAGAGTACCGTACGCCATCCGTCCCTGTCTGGACAGCCGCATCGGCACCTATGTCGATTGTGGTGAAGGGAGTGGAGCTAAATACGCCGAATAAGCCGATTCTGAAGAACGGCCAGAACTTCCTGGCGCTTAAGGATATTCTGAATGCCGTGGGTGCCAAAGGCAAATGGGACAACAAAACCCAGAGTGCGAGCATTGTGTACGGTGGAAGAACCGTTGTAATTACTATTGGCTCCAAAACAATCAAGGTGAACGGGACAGCTGTAGCTGTTGATACACCGGCGTTTCTGCAAAAGGTAGGCAAGGAGGATAAAACCTATCTGCCGCTTGCCGCACTCGCCACAGGTCTCGGCTTTGATGTGAATTACAGCAGCAAGCTGCGGACGGCTTTCATTAATCCATAAATACACATAAAATAAGATAAATATAAATTCAGCCCGTATGGCATAAAAGGTGGATGAATGTTGTTGTCTAGTGCGAAATATAATGCAGAGTATATGATTACCATGGATGATATTGTGCGTGAGGGGGAGCCCGTGCTGCGCTCGGTAGCTGAACCTGTTCAGCTGCCCTTACAGACCGAGGATCAAGAGGCGCTTCAGTGCATGATGCAGTTCTTGAAGAACAGCCAGGATCCGGAAGTATCCGCCAAATACAAGCTGCGCTCGGGTGTCGGGTTGTCAGCCAACCAGATCGGACTGCTGAAGCGGATGTTCGTGATGTACCTGAGGGATGAGAAGGGCAACATGGTGGAGCAGGCTTGGGTGAATCCCAAGATCATCAGCCACTCGGTGGCGATGGTCTATCTGCCGGAGAGCGAGGGCTGCCTGTCCGTTGACCGTCCGGTACATGGCTTTGTGCCAAGATACGACTCCGTGAAGGTAAAGGGATATAATATGAGCGGCAAGGAAGTCATTATGAGATTCAGGGGCTATCAGGCTATTGTCGTTCAGCATGAAATCGACCATCTCGACGGGATTATGTTCTATGACCGGATCAATGAGGAGAATCCGTTCAAGCTTCCCCAAGGCGTGAATATCCGTAGTCTTTACGATCAGAAGAGCAACAGATAAGCCTGTTTAAACCGCTTTCCTCAGGGAAAATGGTTATTCAGAAGGAGACGGCAAAAGGGAGTTTATATGGATATAAACATAGACATACTGACGGTTACTTTTACCGTACTGGCTCTTGTCATTATCGGAGTGTTCCTGTACAGGATTCGAAACGGGACATTTAAAAAGCATCTCATGGCGGAGAAGGCTATTGTAGTCAGCTATATCGTTGTATCGATGGCAGCATCCAATATGGCTTTTCTCCTTCGGCTGGTAATCACCTTATCCATTGCAGGAGTATTTGTTTACGGCCGCAGCAGGAGCACCCCATGAGAGGAGAGGTTAAACGGGAGAATCCGTTTGACTTTCACTAGCTGTACGGTAACGCAAAAAAACAACCCACTGCGCTTATTGCGCAGTGGGTCTGTTTGTATTTAAGGAGCTTCAGCGAAGCTGAGGCTGTTGCCTGCAAGGATTGTATTATTTCTCCGCCGCCATGGCCTGGAACGAAGCGTCTGCCGCTTCGAGAGTGAGGTCAATATCGGCATCGGTATGAGCCGTGGTCAGGAACCAGGCTTCATACTTGGACGGGGCCAGGTTGATGCCGCGGTTCAGCATATGGCGGAAGAAGCTGGCGAACAGCTCGCCATCTGTATCCTGCGCTTCATCATAATTAGTCACTGGATGGCTGCAGAAATGAGTAGAGAATGAGCCGCGGATCCGGTTGATGGTCAACGGGATGCCATGGCGGTCAGCGGAGGCCTGAAGCCCTTCCGTCAGACGGATCGCCAGCCGTTCCATTTCGTCATACACACCTTCTGCTGCAAGCACCTCGAGGCAGGCAATGCCTGCGGAGATGGAGGCCGGATTGCCCGCCATTGTTCCGGCCTGGTAGGCCGGGCCGAGCGGAGCCACCTGTTCCATGACATGTTTGCGGCCGCCGTAAGCGCCGATCGGCAGGCCGCCTCCGATAATTTTGCCCAGTGCGGTCAGGTCAGGGATGATATCCTCATGATGATCCAGTCCTGCATAGGTTTGGGTAGAACCGTAATGGAAACGGAAAGCGGTGATGACTTCATCGTAAATTACGAGTGAGCCATTGTCGTGAGCCTGCTTGCAGAGCCCTTCGAGGAAGCCCGGCTGCGGCATCACCATGCCGAAATTACCGACAATCGGCTCTACCATGACCGCTGCGACATCCTTGCCCCATTTGTCCAGCGCTTCGCGCAGCGCGTCCAAGTCATTGAAGGGAACGGTAATGACCTCCTGGGCGATGCTTGCAGGTACTCCGGCACTGTCGGGAATGCCGAGAGTGGATGGACCCGAACCAGCGGCTACCAGAACAAGATCAGAATGGCCGTGGTAGCAGCCGGCGAATTTGACAATCTTGCTGCGCTTCGTATACGCGCGGGCCACGCGGATTGTGGTCATGACGGCCTCAGTGCCCGAGTTGACGAAGCGGACTTTGTCCATCGAAGGGATGGCTTCCTTCAGCATCTTGGCCAGCTTGATCTCAAGCTGCGTGGGAGTTCCGTACAGCAGCCCGTTTTCAGCAGCCTTTGTAATGGCTGCTGTAATATGAGGATGGGCATGTCCGGTAATAATCGGTCCGTAGGCGGCCAGATAATCTATGTATTCATTACCATCTTCGTCCCAGAAGCGGGAGCCGCCGGCGCGTTTCATGAAGACGGGAGCGCCGCCCCCTACAGCTTTGAAGGAACGGGAGGGACTGTTGACGCCTCCGACAATGTGCTGCAGGGCTTCCTCATACAAATGTTCAGATGTGGTACGGTTCATGGTTCATCATCCTTTCAATAGTAGTGGCACAAGGGAAAGGGCGAACCGCCGGATTCATCCGCTGTTCGCCCGCCCTAATGCCAAGCATAGGTTTATTTACGATTATCTCTGAAATGGAGTGCCCTATTTGCTCCCGGCGCTTGCCGAAGGGCTGCTGCCCGGTGAAGCAGAAGGCGATGGAGACGGCTCAGGACCAGTCAGCGTGTTTTGAACGAACTGCTTCAGCTCATCTTCGCTGCTGATGCCGATGACTGCAGAACCGCCGCTGGTTTTTTCTTCAGTAAGCAGATCCATTGGGGGAACCTGCACGCTGCCGCCCATGGAACTGTCATAGCCTACGGTAGCCAGCTTCCACATATCATTCACATCCAGGTTGGTATCAATGAAAGGGGTAACCTGGGACAGGATATTGGGAAGCTTGATAATGGATGTGGTGCTTATTACTTTGTCTGCAACCGCCTTAAGGAAGCCCCGCTGGCGCTCCGTCCGGGTGAAGTCGGAGGTAGCATCATGACGGAAACGCACATATTGCAGCGCCATACTGCCGTCGAGGTGCTGGAAGCCCTTTTTCAGATCAATATCGTATTCCGGTCCATCGGCTTTGGTCTTGTAGACCATGTCCTTCTCGACATCGTAATCGATCCCGCCAACGGCATCCACCAGCTTGATGAAGCCCTGAAAGTCGGTGTAGACATAATATTGAATCGGAATGCCGAGCAGATCGCTGACTGTCTGCATTGCCGTGTTGGGTCCATGAGTAATCGCCGTATTGATACGTTCTTTGCCGTGCTCAGGGATAGGAACATAAGTATCACGGAGGATAGAGAACACATAAAACTTCTTCTTGACCGGGTCAAGCGAGGCGACCAGCATCGTGTCGGAGCGTGGTACTTCACCCTTCTTCACTCCTCGCGCATCGACACCCATAAGCAGGATGTTGACTGGCTCGGTACCTTCCCATTTAGGAGGCTGAATAACATCGGCCGAAGGAGAGGGGAGTGCCGCAAACGGTGAGTCTTCACCCGTCTTATGCAGATTGTCCATTTGATTATAGATCTCAGCAAAATAATAAATTGCCCCGCCGATAATGAGGAGAAGTATGATTGCCAGAGTCCAAAGCAGCGGTTTCTTTTTTGACTTACCGGCTTTTGCGTGCCGTTTCTTTCTTGGTGACATTTCGTTCTTCCTTTCCCATTCACATTCTCTACATTATAATTTCTTTTAGGTATACAAGCAATTTCGGAATATACATCGATATTATGAAGGAGCGAAACAGTAAATGAACGAACTTAAGGTCGGACAAGAAGTGCCGGATTTCACCCTTCCCGCTTCAACTGGACAGAACATCAGCTTACGGGATTACCGGGGCAGCAAGGTAGTGCTGTATTTTTATCCGAAAAATATGACACCTGCCTGTACCCAGGAGGCCTGCGAATTCCGTGACGCTGAGGACCCGATAGCCCGGGGTAATGCTGTTCTGCTGGGAATCAGTCCGGACAGTCTGGCTTCCCACGCGAAGTTTGCTGCGAAGAACAGCTTGCCCTTTCCGCTGCTTGCTGATGAGGAGCATAAGGTAAGCCAATTATTCGGAGTCTGGCAGCTCAAGAAACTGTACGGCAAAGAATTTATGGGTATTGTGCGCTCTACCTTTCTCATTGATGAGCAGGGTCTTCTGGTCAAAGAATGGAGGAAGGTCCGGGTCAAAGGACATGTTGAAGCAGTATTGGGAGAAATCATGAATAAATAAGTATGCTAGTAATTAATTGTAAATGTCTGTAACATTTCTAACAGCCTCTATAAGGCGCTCTCATGATATAGTTGCCTCATATTACTTCAAATTTGGAGCAAGGCATGGTGATGATGGCATGATGATGCTGCGTATTGGGCTGGACGTCGGATCAACTACGGCCAAATTGGTTGTTATGGAACGTGATACGATTGTATATCAGGATTATGTGAGACATTTTAGCGATATAAAAAAAGCTGCCCTCTCCCTTCTGTCGGATGTGCGGGACAGGTTCCCGGATCGGGAGGCAGCACTTACTGTAAGCGGTTCCTCCGGCTTGTCTCTTTCGAAGCTTGGCGAGGTCCCCTTTGTTCAGGAGGTCATTGCCTGCACTAAGGCGATTAGCGAACTAATTCCGCAGTGTGATACAGCGATTGAGCTTGGCGGAGAGGACGCCAAGATTATCTATCTCAGCGGCGGCATTGAGCAGCGGATGAACACGGCCTGTGCGGGCGGCACGGGAGCGTTCATTGATCAGATGGCTTCCCTGCTGCAGACAGACCCGGCGGGCCTGAATACCCTGGCCGAACAGCATGAACGGATCTACCCTATCGCATCGCGCTGCGGTGTATTTGCCAAAAGCGATGTGCAGCCGCTGCTTAATGAAGGCGCCCGCCGCGAGGATGTGGCGGCTTCTATTTTTCAGAGCATCGTCAACCAGACGATCAGCGGACTGGCCTGCGGCCGTCCGATCCGCGGGCGGGTAGCCTTCCTGGGCGGACCGCTGACCTTCCTGCCCGCGCTGCGGCAACGTTTTGCAGAGACCCTTGGACTGAACGAAGGGGATGTGCTGTTCCCGGAGCGTTCACAGTATTTTGTCGCAATCGGTTCAGCGCTATCACAGAACGATCCGCTGGTTCTACCGCTGTCCGGCTGGCTGGCCCGGCTGGATGCCGTGGACTTCTCAGCCGACCGTGCTGAGGATGCCGAGCTGCAGCCGCTGTTCGCGACGCCGGACGATCTGGCGCAGTTCCGTCTTCGCCACGGCCAGGCGGCAGCTCCGCGCTCTGAACTGGATACATATCGCGGTCCCTGTTATCTCGGCATTGATGCCGGGTCTACCACAACCAAGCTGGTGATTACCGGCTCAGCGGACGAAATCCTCTATACCTTTTATGGAAGCAACAAAGGCAATCCCCTGCAGTCAGTAAGCGATGCCCTGAAGGAGATTTACCGGATTCTGCCGGAGGGCTGTCATATTGCAGGTGCCTATGCAACCGGTTATGGCGAAGGCCTGGTCAAGGCAGCGCTTCGAACAGACGGAGGCGAAGTGGAGACGGTAGCCCACTATAAGGCAGCTTCCAAGTTCATGCCGGAGGTTGATTTCATCCTCGATATCGGCGGACAGGATATGAAGTGCATCAAGATCCGCGGCGGCGCCATCGACAGCCTCATGCTGAATGAAGCCTGCTCCGCGGGCTGCGGCTCCTTCCTGGAGAGCTTTGCATCTGCACTGGAGCTAGGCATTGGAGAATTTGCCGCAGCCGCATTGGAGTCCACGGAGCCGGTCAACCTGGGCTCGCGCTGTACGGTCTTTATGAATTCCAAAGTGAAGCAGGTTCAGAAAGAAGGCGCTACTCTTGCCGATTTATCGGCAGGGCTTGCGTATTCTGTGATCAAGAATGCGCTCCAAAAGGTGATCAAAATCCGCAATCCCGAGGATCTGGGACGCAATATCATTGTACAGGGCGGTACCTTTTATAATGAGGCGGTGCTTCGGGCGTTTGAACTGCTTACCGGGAGAACCGTGGTCAGACCGGATATTGCCGGTGTGATGGGTGCTTACGGCTGTGCGCTGATTGCCAGAGAGCATGCCGGATTTGACGGAATCAGCACCCTTCTGGGACCCGAGGAACTGGAAGCTTTCAAATATGAAGTCTCTCCGGGCCGCTGCGGCCTTTGCGCCAACAACTGTGCTCTGACAATCAGCCGCTTCCCTGACAAGAGCTTCCATGTTACGGGTAACCGATGTGAGCGCGGGGCAGGGGGCAAGAAGGAGAAGAATAGCCTTCCGAATCTGATGCAATATAAATACGAACGTTTTTTTGATTATGAGGGGCTGCCTGAGGAGCAGGCGCAGCGGGGAACGGTCGGCATTCCGCGGACTATGAATATGTTCGAGAACTACCCGTTCTGGCACACTTTTTTCACTACACTGCGCTACCGGACGGTGTTGTCGCCAAAGTCCAGTAAGAAGCTCTACGAGAGTGGAATGGACACCATCCCTTCGGAATCCATCTGTTATCCGGCGAAGATGGCCCATGGCCATGTCCAGAGCCTGCTTGGCAAGGGAGTCGACTTCATTTTTTACCCGGCTGTTGTGTACGAGAAGAAAGAAGATGATGCAGCGCAGAACCATTTCAACTGTCCAGTGGTGGCCTCCTATCCCGAAGTCATCCGCAACAACATGGATGGGCTCAAAGAAAAAGGCATACCGCTGGTGAGCCCGTTTCTGACCTTCGATGATATCCCTGCGCTGACCCGGGTTCTAGTGAAGACTTTTATGGATATTCCCAAGGAAGAGATTGCCGCTGCCGTGCAGAGTGGTCTTGCTGAAGCCGAACGGGCCAAAGCGGATCTGCGCAACAAAGGCGAAGAAACGCTTGAATTCCTTACTCATAGCGATACCAAGGGGATTCTGCTCTGCGGACATCCCTACCATGCAGACCCCGAGATTAATCATGGCATCGCCGAGATGATTACGGGGATGGGGCTGGCTGTGCTGACCGAGGATTCCGTCTGTCATCTGGACCGCAGTGAAGGGGATGTGGGAGTAGTCAACCAGTGGACCTATCACGCCCGGATGTACCGCGCAGCTCGTCTGGCCGCCAGCAGAAACGATCTGGAGCTGGTGCAGTTGACCTCATTCGGCTGCGGTATTGATGCCATCACATGCGATGCGGTTCAGGACATTATGGAACGCAATAACAAGGTATATACCTTGATCAAGATTGATGAGATCAGCAATCTGGGTGCCGCGCGCATCCGCCTGCGGTCCCTGCTCGCGGCCATGCGCGAACGGGAGAAGGGTGATGTTCAGCCTCAGCTTCTGTACAAGACACAGGCCAACGTGCCTTTTACGAAGGAAATGAAGGAAACCTACACTATTCTGGCTCCGCAAATGTCACCGATTCATTTCGAACTGTTCGAACGGGTCTTCCGTGACGCCGGATACCGGCTCAAAATTCTGGAGAGCACCGGACCGAAGGAGACAGAGGAAGGTCTCAGATATGTAAATAATGATGCCTGCTATCCGGCGATTGTCACCATCGGACAAATGCTGTCGGCGCTAAAGAGCGGAGACTATGATCCGGACCGGACCGCTGTGATTATGTCGCAGACGGGGGGAGGCTGCCGGGCAACTAATTATATTTCACTGCTGCGCAAGGCACTGAAGGACTCCGGGCTGGGGCAGATTCCGGTAATTTCGCTGAATGCCTCCGGAATGGAGAACCAGCCCGGCTTCCGCATTAGCCTCAAGCTGGCAAACCGCCTGATTGCGGCCGCGTGTTACGGCGACCTGATGATGCGTCTGCTGCACCGCTTCAGACCGTATGAGGTGATTCCGGGAAGCGCTCAGGCCTTGTTCCGCAAAGGGATGGACCGCTGCAAGTCCAGCCTGTCTACCTTCTCGTTCAGGGAATACAAACGTCTGACCCGGGAGATCGTGGCAGAATTCAGCCAGCTCCCTGTGATTAGGGCCGTGAAGCCGCGAGTGGGAATCGTCGGTGAAATCCTGATCAAATTTCATCCGGATGCCAACAATCACATCATTGAAATGATTGAAGCCGAGGGCGGAGAAGCGGTCATGCCGGATTTCCTGGATTTTATTTTCTATTGCGTCTACAATCCCATTTACAAAGCTGAGCAGTTCGGAAAAAGCAAAAAGCTGGGCTACATTAATCCAATGCTGATCTCTTATCTGGAAATTTACCGCAAACCGGTTAAGGTGGCGCTGGAAGAAGCAGGACTGGCCAAAGGACGGGAGAATATCTACGGACTGGCAGAGAAAGCCAGCCGCCTGGTCTCTGTGGGTAACCAAATGGGCGAGGGATGGTTCCTGACTGCGGAAATGATGGATCTGCTGGATAACGGGGTTAATAATATAGCTTGTATCCAGCCTTTCGCCTGTCTGCCGAATCATATTACCGGACGGGGAATGATTAAGGGGCTGAAGGATCTGTATCCCGGGGCCAACATTGCCGCCATTGATTATGATGCAGGGGTCAGTGTCGTGAACCAGGCGAACCGGATTAAGCTCATGATGTCTATTGCCAGCGGGCTGGAGAATAGTGCTCCCCCCTTTACCACTAAGGTCAAAAAAGGCGGCAAGGTTAAGCCTGTAGTGGTAGGCAGCATTAGAAGTGACCTATAACTTAATTGATATCAATTCAAAGAGCGTGCCCTTAGCAGATGGGGTACGCTTTTTATTTTAGATGCCGGATTCAATGAGCTTAGGAGTCCTGTTATTTTTGCAGTGAGGCTCACCGCTTCCGCTATAATGTTGTCATTTTTCTAAAGTATATATTAAACCGGAAATACTCCAAATACGAAAATGCTAGTTTCAGAAATTTTCAGTAAATGGTTGACGAATAAATAAGTAAATAGTAAAATAGTTCGCATGCGAAGTATTATTGAGTATGTGAATTTCATGGAGGTAATGAGTGTTGGAGGATAAAGAGCAGCAATTGGATGAAATCTTTTCTTCATTCCGTTGCATCATCCATAATTTTCAACAGCTGATGTGGAAGGATGCAGAAGAGCTGGGCATTACATCTACCCAGTTAATGGTCTTGCGCAAATTGGCGGCTCACCCTGATATAGGAATTACGGAGCTTGCGGACCTGTTGCATTTGGGGAACAGCGCTGCGAGCGGTGTAGTGGACCGGATGGTAAAAGCTGGACTGATAACCAGACAACGCTCGGAGAGCGACAAACGCATATTTAGGCTGGCAATGACTGAGAAAGGCCTGGAGATCAGGGAGCGAAGCAAACAGTCGCTCAGAAGCCATCTGGAGCCATTGTCGAACATACCCGCTGAAGATGCCAAAGAGCTGCTGCGATTGCATGGTGAAATTATTAAAATTTTAGAACAAGGGAGAGAGAACAAGAAGCTATGAGTACAATATCTGCTAACGCTGGCGCGCCGTCGAAGACGATACGCAGAGGCCCCATTATTGCAGCCCTTCTGATTGGCGCATTCGTAGCGCTGCTGAATCAGACACTGATGAATGTGGCGCTGCCCAAAATGATGGAGGACCTCAACATTGCCGCCAATACGGCGCAATGGCTGACTACAGGATTTATGCTGGTGAACGGGGTGCTTATTCCAATCAGTGCCTTTCTGGTAGAGAAGTTTACCACCCGGCAATTATTTACTACGGCAATGATCCTTTTTTCTATAGGAACGCTGGTCTGTGCCATAGGGACCGGATTTGAGATGATTATGGTCGGCAGAGTGATCCAGGCTGTCGGCGCAGGTATTCTAATGCCGTTGATGAACATCGTCTTCCTGCGGATCTTCCCGATTGAAGAACGCGGTAAAGCGATGGGCCTGATGGCGGTTGCTATGATTTTTGCCCCGGCTGTAGGACCTACGCTGTCCGGCTGGGTGGTTCAGAACTATTCCTGGCGTGTGTTGTTCTACATTGTACTTCCGCTGGCTATTTTCTCCACACTGCTGGGGATGAAGACGATGCAGAATGTTGGAAAGCTGACTTCGCCCAGATTGGATAAATTGGGTGTGGTCCTGTCGACGCTTGGTTTCGGCGGATTGCTGTATGGCTTCAGTGATGCCGGTACAGACGGCTGGAACAGCCCGACTGTGTATGCCTGCCTGATTCTTGGCGTTGTATCTCTGGCTTTGTTTGTATGGCGGGAGCTTACCACCGACAAGCCGCTGCTCGAGTTCCGTATATTCCGGTACAATATGTACTCATTGACTACAGTCATTAACATTATTGTTACGATGGCACTATATTCGGGTATGATCCTGCTGCCAATCTATCTGCAGACGATCCGTGGCTTTACACCCATGGAGTCGGGGCTGATGCTGCTGCCGGGTGCAATTCTAATGGGCGTAATGTCTCCGATCACAGGGATTATTTTTGATAAAATCGGTGCCAGATGGCTGTCCGTTATCGGTCTGGTTATCACTACCGTTACCACTTGGGAATTTAGCCAGATTACTCATACAACGACGTACACCCACCTGATTCTGACGTACACGGCCCGGATGTTCGGGATGTCCATGCTGATGATGCCAATCGTAACCGCCGGCCTGAACCAGCTGCCGCAGCGCTTGGCTTCACACGGAACCGCAATGTCGAATACGCTGCGGACAGTCGGCGGAGCACTGGGGATGGCGCTATTCGTCAGCCTGATGACCAACCGTACGAAGAGCAACATTACGGATGCTGTAATGAGCGGGGCTGTATCCCAGACCGACAAGGCGGCAATGCTCAAACTTACACAAGACGCCACGATCAACGGGATTACCCATGCGTTTACCGTAGCTACCTGGGTGACCGTAGTGGCGCTCGTGCTGGCCTTGTTCATCAAGAAAACCTCTCCGCAGCCTGACTTCCTGAAAACGGAAGAGGCGGAGCCTGTGCAGCTACAGAAAGTGAAGTCACAACAGGCATAAGCTGCTTACTTGCAAGAACACGTACTCATAACTATGAACAAAAGGACTATCCGGTATGGGTAGTCCTTTTGCTGTATATTGGCCCTTGTTTACAGGGGGGGTTGGACCCCGGCCCCTGTACTCCACAGCTTCAAACGCGGCAGGCTGTTAGCCAGAATACTTCGTTCCCCAGCTTCATCCATGCCTTCCTCTACCATGTATCCGGCGCACAGATCGGCCATCTCTTCCATGGTACTCTCCGGTTGCTTGAATTCTCCACTCTCGTAGTCATATACAATATTCATCCGTCTTGCTGCCTTCGCGGCCAGTGCCCTGCAGCATTCCTTCAGGTTTACAAGCAGTCTTTATATTTGGCAGCGATTTCTGCTGCGAGTCCGGCCAGTTTGCGGCGGATCGGTTCTGGTTCCATTACTTCCACAACCGTTCCGAAGCTCAGCAAAAATCCGTACAGCCAGTTATTTTCCGCGTAAGCCACCTTAACGGTGTATCCGCCGTCTCCAGCCGGTTCCAGTTCTTCCGAATCGAAGTAGTCTTCCGCCAAATGTCTGCCCTCCGCTGAAAAATGCAAGACGATAGCTTGCGTATGCAGCGTTTCTTTCCAGCCTTCTGTCCAGGGCAGATCCTTCAGCGGAATATCCAGGCGCTCGTAGCTTCGGGTTTCCTTGACCAGTGCCTTCATTCGCTGCAGCTTGAACAGCCTGAAATCCTGACGCTCAGTGCAGTAGCCATATAGATACCACCCCGCACCTTTATGTACAAGTGTATAAGGCTCCACAGAACGGTGGCTGACCCCGCCGTCTGCATCGACATAATCAAAAGCTACGGCAATGCTCTCCTCCAGCGCTTCCTTGAGAAGGGACAGACGTTCTTCCAGCAGACCCTGCAGCCCCCAGGGGGAAAAGTCGACAATCAACTGGGTTGTTTTGGTGCGGAAGGCCTGGGACTTGGAGGGAGGAATGACGCTGCTGATTTTTTCCATAAGCAGGTTGTGTCTACGTCCACCGTAGGAGGAGACGCTCTGCAGAGCCGTGAAAATATCCGCCAGTTCGCGTTCGGTGAGGACATTGCGGTCCAGCCGGTATCCTTCCATAAGGCCAATGCCGCCATTGGAACCCTGATAGGTGACGACAGGGATACCGGCGCCGTTAATGCTATCGATATCACGGTAAATAGTGCGTACAGACACCTCGAACATCTCGGCCAAATCCTTGGCCTGAACCAAGGGCCGGTTCATCAGTAATATGACGATGGAGAGCAAACGGTCTATTTTCACACAAACGTCCTTCTTTCCGGGAGTATTCGTATTCTCATTATCCTTATATTCTCACATGGAATCAAAGTAAATAAAACCTTGCCAAATCATGCATGTTAGAATAACATCTAATTAGATGTTTATTTAATTATGAATGTGAGGGTACGCATTGTGAACATGAATGGATTGAAGGACAGCACCGTGGCAGTACTGACAAGGAAAAAGGGAGGATATTCGCGGCTGTTCACAGCAGGTCTTGTAAATGGCATCGGTGACCGGTTCAGCAGTATCGCCATGCTGGCGCTGATTCTGAAGGTGACCGGCTCAGGAATGGCGGTAGGGATCGCACTGGGGGTAAGAGTCATTCCCTATCTGTTCATGGCCCCTCTTGCCGGGATACTGGTCTTGAGAATACCGCGCAAAACCCTCATGATGGCCGTTGATATCCTGCGGGTACCGATTGCACTGTCCTTTCTGCTGGTGGATGGGGAGGACAGGCTATGGCTGCTGTATGCAGGGAGCTTTATTATGGCGGTTGGAGAGGCAATTTACAGTCCTGTGCGCAAATCTTCGATTCCACTGCTGGCCGGACCGGATGCTTTGCTTAAGATTAATAGCCTAGAGCAGTTAATGACGGGATGTGTACTCATCCTCGGGGCATTTACAGGTGGAATTGTGTCCCTGTGGTGGGGACCGGAAATGGGTTTTGTCCTGAATGCAGCCTCTTTCCTGCTGGCGGCACTCCTGATCCGGGGCATAAGGTTTCCAGAGAATGCTGTCAGTGGGGATGAACAGAGTGCAGACTCTGATTCAGCAGAGTTACAGCAGGGGTTCCGGAGACGGGCTGGCCGCTTACAGACTCTCAAAATTCTGATTGGCGGCAGTCAGGTGCTGCAGATTATTATGGCCTACGAATTACTGGTGCCCATTATCAATGGCTGGGACAATGTGCTGATCAGCGTGTATGCTGTGCAGGTTTTTCATGCGGGGGATGCCGGAGTCGGAGCCTTTTATGGCGCGTTGGGCATCGGACTCAGCCTTAGTTTTTTTGCCGGACGGTTACTGAAGAAGAGGCTGTTGTCTATCGCGCTTGCCGGGTTACTGCTGGAGGGAATTCTGCTGATGAGTATCAGCGGGAGCAGCCACTTTGGAACGGCCTTTGTCCTGTATATTCTGCTGTCGCTCTGCGGAGGGATTGGTAATGCGTGTCTCGATACGCTGGTGATGAGGGAAACACCTCAGGCCCAGCAGCCAGTAGTTTTTGGGATATTGGCAGCGATCAGCGGATCTCTGATTGGAGTGTCTATGTTCGGCGCAGGCTGGCTGCTGGATATGATGGGGCCGAGGGCATTGGGCTTTACAGGTGGAGCCGGCTTCGCAGGGGTGGCATTGCTGCTTGGAGGTTTTTCATTGCTGCGCCTGCGCCGGGAAAACAGGTGAATTCAGTCATTTCAGTAACGGTTCGGAACACATCTTCACTTGGAAGGCTCTTTGACCTTGACGTTCACTTTTGAATCCAGGTCCATGGCTCTTTTGCGCCTGAGAAGACGGGCGCTGATGCTACGCCGGCAGCGGTAGAGGATAATAAGGGCTGCAAGGCCGGCGATACCGGAGGCAATCCAGACCGCATTCTGTTCGATAAGGTGAAAGATACCCATCCACTGCGGACCGAATACTTTTCCGATTCCCAGAAAAAGCACTACCCATAACAGGGCACCGCTGTAGGCATAAAGGGCAAACTTCCGGAACGGCAGGGCGGTAATGCCGGAAAAATAGCCGGTAAAGTGCCGGACTCCGGGAATGAAGTAGCCTATGGAAACCAGTATACTGCCATAGCGGTCGAACCAATGCTGCGTTTTCTCCAGCTTGCTCTCTGAGAACAGAAACCATTTTCCATAACGGCGAATAAAAGGAAGCCCGGCCTTAAGTCCGATGAAATAAGTCACAGTCATACCAATTGTAGTTCCGGCAAAAGCTACGGCAATCAGCACAAAAAAGTCAAGTCTGCCGGTGTAGGACAGGAAGCCCGCAAACGCCATAGTAGTCTCCCCCGGAAAAGGCAGGGCCACAAACTCCAGCAGAAGTCCGAAGAATAGCACACTATATCCGTAACTCGCGAACAATTCCTGTATCCAATTCAACATTTCCATAGGTCGTCACTCTCCAAGGGCACCATGCCTAAGTCTATTTCCCGGCTTGTCTTCATACAATCTACCAAACGGCGCGAAAAGCGCAATAGAATGCTGGAGGTAGAGAAGATGAAAGACAGCCGGAAAAATCATATCCGCCCGGTCGTTCTAAGCGGGCTGCTTGCTATGGCGGTTCTAATATTTGCAGTAGGGGGATGGGCTGTACTCTATAAGAATAATCTTCCGGCTCCTGTGAAGCAAGATTTGGCCCCGGTAGCCGCGAATTCCGGACAGCTTCAGGCGAAGCAGGGCTCCTCTTGGAATGCAGGGGTGTATTCGCCAAACCGTCTTTCACAGGCAGCAGGGAAAGTTATGGCTCCAAGTACGGTTATCACCCCGGTGAAAGCTGCTGTTGAGGCAGAAGCTGCTGTGACAAAGACTGATGCCCAAAATCCTCCTCCTGCGCCAAACAAGCACAAGACAGTCTATTTAACATTTGACGACGGCCCCAGCAAAATCACTTCGAAGGTGCTGGAAATCCTGCGCCAGCAGGGGGTAAAGGCAACCTTTTTCGTACTTGGAGAGCAGGCCAGACAGCGGCCGGAGCTGATCAATGCTATATGGGAGCAGGGGCATTCGATTGGCAATCATACCTATAATCATAATTACCATGATTTATATAGCAGGTTTACGGAGTTTTGGTCTCAAATCAAGCAAACCGAGGAGATTGTCCGCAATATCACAGGGGTACGCCCGCAGCTTATTCGTGCGCCAGGTGGCACGTTTGGGCATTTCGACCAGACGTATTTCCATCTGCTGAAGCAAGCGGGCTATTCCGTCATGGATTGGACAGTAGATAGCGGGGATTCCAGGCGGAGAGGGGTGCCCGCTGCGGATATTTTGAAGGAATCGGTAGCAGATATGGATGCTTCCCGCGTGATCCTCCTGCTGCATGACGGGGGCGGTCATGAACAGAGTGCCAAGGCTTTGCCCGAAATCATCCAGCGCTATAAGTCTGCCGGATATGATTTTGGTGTACTGGATGCAGAGATGCAGCCTGTCCAGTTCAGAGTATCGGACGCAGCAGCCAAAGCCAGTCGTAACGCGCCCTCCAGGGACTGGATTGCTGCAAATATAGTTCCTAACCATGAACTGTTCACCCCAGGCAAAGCGCTGGCACTGGAGGTGGGTCTGCTGGAAACCAAGCTGTTGCCAGGGGAATATAGTATCAGCGAAGGGCAGTACAGGGTTCCTCTGCGTGCAGTGGTGGAGCGGCTTGGCGGCCGGGTTAACTGGGATTCCGCCAGCCGCAGCGGCAAAATTGTCTGGAATGGCCGGACCATCATAGCGGATGCTGCCAATTAACTATAACAGGAGCAGATGGCAGACAGCAGGTCCGCAGTACGGATGTGCAAATGATCGGCTCTTCCCTGTGGGTTTCGCTTCGGGGGCTGCTGGAGGCTGCCGGTCATGCGCCGTTGACAACAGCAGTGACCGTAGACGAACGTAGGGTAAAAGCGCTTTGAAATGGAGCTGAGCAGGAGGTCTAGGCACTCTTTTTCGTGGGAAGAATAGACAGTATCAGGCTTCGAACCGCCATATCACCTAACGGGGATGGCAGTAGGGGCTAGTCTATGACCAAAGGAAGGGTAGTCCATTGTCCTCTTCATCCTTAATGGAACAGAAACCGCTCGAACGGAAGGATCAAAACAGCGTAAATCCTAGCAGGAGCCTGTCTGCCCACTATGGCCGAAATCCCTTGGGAGAGTGGCTGAGAATGCTGGCGGTGGCTGCTGTCACTCTATCCCTGTATGTCTGGCGGGGAGGCGAGACGCTGTTGTTTCTCTTGACGGCCTGCGGAGGTCTTATGATAGGCGGGCTGCTGCTGAAGCTCATGGGCCCGCGTCAGGTGACCGTTACGCGAAGCCTGTCCCGTGTCAGCCTGGCAGCCGGGGATACGCTGACCGTGGAAGTACGGGTCAGCTTCAGATCAAGCATTCCACTGCCGTGGATGGTAATAGCTGACCACTGGAGCCAAGGTCAACACCAGGAATTGCTTTTCCCGGGATTCCGGCGCTCCCTGACTTATAGTTATCCGCTGGAGGAAGTACAGAGGGGGGTACACCGGCTTCACGGGTGCAGTGTAAGCTGGGGAGATATGCTCGGCTTATTCACTGGCGGCTGCCAGTCAGGGTGCGGAGACAGCTTCAAGGTCCGTCCGAAACCTTGGTATATAGGGGGAGCGGTGCTTTATAGCAGTATGAAGGCAGGAGACGTGACACTTAGCAGGAGTACCCGGAATTACAGCGCTGAAGCTGGTGAAATCCGCGAGTATGCACCAGGAGATCCGCTCAGCCGTATCCACTGGAAGAACAGTGCCCGCAAGGGAACGCTGCAGAGCCGTGTACCGGAGCGGGAGGAAGGACGCATGTCCTGCATCGTTCTTGCCAATACTCCCGGAGAATATCAAATTCCATACGGGGCTTTGACCCCGCGGGCGCAGCGAAGTGCTGCACCCGATGCATTTGAGCAGGCGGTTTCGGCCGCCATGGGTCTTTTGCTGGCCGCTGAGCAGACTGGTTCATATGTCCAGCTCTTCAGCGGCGGATGGCCTGAGGGCATGGCAAGACATGAAGGACTCGGGCAAATCCCGTCCAGAGTCCAGGATATGCTCACCGAAATTGCCCCCGATGGCGGGCGTTCTCTAAGCACTCTGCTGGAGGATGCCTCGAAGGGATGGATTCCCGGGATGACCGTTGCCGTCATTACAGGCCGGTTGGAGGAAGAATCCGCCCGTTCCCTTGCTCGTTTTCTGGTGCAGGGTGTGAAGGTTGAACTGTATTACGTCTGGGATCAACCCGCTCCGGAAGCGGCAGGTGGTACTGAGAAGAATTCATGGAGCCCTGCTTCAACGGTCGGCGCCAGCCTGGCCAGACTCGGAGCCAGTGTATACTGCCTCAGAGACAGTTGCCCGTCAAACGGATACAAGGGGGTGGGAAACCATGGATTCCAGGAGAAGTCAACGCTCTGGTAGCATCCAGCCGAATGTTGTAGGAGCGTTTGCAGGGCCGTTAGGCATGTGGAAGAAACGCCTGGAGCAGAGGAGCGGTACAAGCACTGCCCCGACCGCCCGGGACCCTTTGGAGAACAGTCAAGCTGATTACAGGGACAGCAGTCCTCTGCATTATCGGCTGCTGTTCTCTTTGGCCATTATGGGCTTGTTCATGGAATGGCTGCTCCCCCTACTCCGGTCTGCCATCGAGCCGGATACGCAGCGGCTGCTGTACACGCTCATGTTCTCCGCGGCAGCTTTGCTGCTGTGGGGAAGCCTTCGGCTTCCTAATTTTCTGCTGTATGCGGTTCAATTCATAATGATGTTCCTGACCTGGTTCTATATCTGTGCCGCCAACGAAGGGGAACGCTGGCTGGGCACATATGCTGCCGGGTTTCCGGAGGATATAGCTTGCCTTTTCTCAGGACATCTCTCGGCGCTTAGCGGGAATAGCCGCTTACTGATTCTGGTGCTGGGCTGGGGTCTGCTGGTCTGCTCCGTTCAGCAACTGGCGCTTTACAGAGGCAGTACGGCACTTTTTACTCTCGTGACCTTGGTATATCTTCTTGCACTGGATATGGGGTTCACGGTCAGAACAACTGGCGATATTATAGTTGCCCTGGGGCTGATTCTATGGATGCAGGCTTTGAACAGTCTGCTGCGGCTAAGAGAACGCACCGGGAGTGCTTCAATTCCTTATACACGCTGGGGAGTGGCAACCCTGGCCGCTGCATTAATGATAATAACGGCTGCCTGGACAGGGGGGCAGTTGTACGGAGCACGTCCGGGAGGGCCGGTCAGCTTTCAGCCGGTGATGACTATGATGCAGAACTGGGCGTCAGGGCAAATGGAGGAGTCCTCCAGTAAGCAACAGACCCTGTTAGGGAACACAGGATACAGTTCAAGTGACGCAGAGCTAGGGGCTCCGCTGTCATCCAGTACGCAAGCTGTTTTTAGTGTGTTTGCCTCTCAGCCCTCGTACTGGCGCGGGGAGAGTATAGCTTATTATGACGGGAGACGCTGGATCAGGGACGGAGCGGCATTTCTGCCGATCAGTCTGACAGGGCTGCCCGTATTTAAGCAGGAGCTGTCCGGAAATGCCGGGGAGAGCCGCAGACTTGTTCAGCGCGTTCAATTCGCGGTTCCTTCTGCGGGTGGACTTCCGCTGTTCAGTGCCGGAACGGTAGCGGATATCCGGGGCGTGGTCCTTGAAGACGGAAGCCGGCTTGGCTATGTGCTTGCAAATCCGGAGAAAACCAGCTTTCGGCTCCCGGAGGCGGGGGGCACGGTCAGAGTTGCAGAATACACTGTAGACTCTGTACTCCCGGAGAGTAACCCCGCTGTGCTGGCGGCTTCTTCCGGAATGGATCCTCTCTCCATCCGCAATGAGGATCTGCAGCTTCCCGTGCTGCTGCCTGAACGGGTCAGCAAGCTGGCCGCACAGCTCACAGCTTCTGCGGGTAACCGGTATGAAGCTGTCACCGCAGTGCGGGATTACCTGCAAAGCGGATTCACTTATACGCTGAAGACCCGGGTGCCGCCCGCCGGGTCTGATTTCGCGGATGATTTCCTCTTCGTCACGAAGCAGGGCTATTGCGTGCATTTCGCAACAGCGATGACCGTATTGCTTCGGAGCTCCGGTATACCGGCCCGCTATGTCCAGGGCTACGGGACGGGTACGCTGGCACCGGGCTCCGTGCCGCCGCGTTATGACGTCACCCAGGGCGATGCCCACGCCTGGGTGGAGGTCTACTTTCCCGGCACGGGCTGGGTCCCGTTCGACCCCACCCCCGCTGCCGCTCTCGCCGCTGCCGGAGGCCTCGCGGCAGACCCCCCGGCGGCTGCATCCGCGCCGCCGGGAACCCCTGCGTCCGCTGCGCACGGCGCGGACGTCCTGCCCGCCCTGCCGCAGGCGGGCGGGAACCCGCCAGCGCCGGTAGCAGCGGCGCTGGCGGGGCTGGCCGCCGCCTGGCGCTGGCGGCGCAGCCTGGCCCTGCTGCCGGCGGCGCGGCGCGGCGGCAGGGTAAGCCGCGAGCGGCAGCTGCGCGCTGCCGCGCTGGCCTGGCGCGGGCTGGCGGTGCGGTATGGACCGCCGCCGCCCGGGGTAACGGCCAGGGAGTACGCCGCCTCCCTGGCCATTGAGGATGCGCGGCTGCGCGCCGCGCTTCGGCAGTTCATACGCCAGTGGGAAGCCCTGGCGTTCAGCTGCCCCGCCGCGTCAGCGCAGGTGCAGCTACCCATCCCGGCTCTCCCGCCGTTCCGCACAGCAGCGCCGCTCCCGGCCATCCCGCCGCTCCGCACAGCTGCTAACCTTAAGCACCAACGCCGCACCAGGGCCGCGGCCGCCAGCGCAAAAGCCGCCGCCGAGGGCGCCGACTTTATCGGGAGCTGTCTGATTATTACCTTCCGTCTGACTTAATGACATTTTGGCTCATCTCCCATACTGTGAACATCTGCCAAATTGTTGATTTTGCTTGCTGCACAAGGGCAAAACCATTGAATAAACGTGCCTTCCTTTCCTTGACGGTAAGAATTAACCATGAGTATAATGAATCCAATAATCAAGGGAGGCACGTAATGAACAAGCCAAATGAAATTATCGTCGTTCTCGATTTTGGGGGACAATACAATCAACTTATCGCGCGCAGAATTCGGGACCTGGGGGTATACAGCGAGCTTCTGCCGTACAATACGCCAATTGAGAAGATTAAGGCACTATCGCCGAAGGGGATTGTCTTCTCCGGTGGTCCAAGCAGTGTTTATGCCGAGGATGCACCTCATGTAGATCCGGCTATCTATGATTTGGGCTTGCCGATTTTTGGTATCTGCTATGGTATGCAGCTTATGGCCCACCAGCAGGGCGGAAAGGTTGAACGTGCGGACAAGCGGGAATACGGCAAGGCCAACGTTGACTTTGAAATGGGCGCTGTACTTGCTACCGGACTGGATAGCGGTCAGACCGTTTGGATGAGCCATGGTGATCATGTGGTGGAGCTTCCGACCGGATTCAAGCTGGATGCCGGCACGGAGAGTGCACCGATTGCGGCAATGAGTCATGCAGACCGCAAATTCTTCGCAGTTCAATTCCATCCTGAGGTGCGCCACTCCGTGAACGGGAATGAGATGATCTCGAACTTCTTGTACGAAGTTTGCGGCTGTGAAGGCAAATGGACGATGGAATCTTTTATTGAGGATGCCATCAAGGATATCCAGGATAAAGTCGGCGACAAAAAAGTACTCTGTGCCCTCAGCGGCGGTGTAGACTCTTCAGTTGTTGCAATGCTGATTCACCGGGCAATTGGTGACCAGCTGACTTGTATGTTTATCGACCATGGCCTCCTGCGCAAAGGTGAAGCCGAGAGCGTAATGGAAACCTTTGTCGGCAAATTCGACATCCACGTGGTGAAGATTGATGCACGCGATCGTTTCCTGGGCAAGCTGGCAGGTGTCTCCGATCCCGAACAGAAACGCAAAATCATCGGCAACGAATTTATCTACTGCTTCGACGAAGAATCGGCCAAGCTGGGTGACTTCTCTTTCCTAGCCCAAGGTACGCTGTACACCGACATTGTAGAGAGTGGAACAGCAACGGCACAGACCATCAAATCCCATCACAATGTCGGCGGACTGCCGGAAGATATGAAGTTCAGTCTGATCGAGCCATTGAATACGTTGTTCAAGGACGAGGTGCGCAAGCTGGGCGAAGAGCTGGGAATGCCGCATGCCATTGTATGGCGTCAGCCTTTCCCGGGCCCGGGACTTGCTATCCGTGTGCTTGGCGAAGTGACTGAGGAGAAGCTGACCATCGTGCGAGATTCCGATTACATCCTGCGTGAGGAAATTGCCAAAGCCGGTCTAGACCGCGAAATCTGGCAGTATTTCACCGCATTGCCTAACATGAAAAGTGTGGGCGTTATGGGTGACGAGCGTACGTACTCCTACACTGTAGGTATTCGCGCAGTAACCTCCATCGACGGCATGACTGCCGACTGGGCACGTATCCCTTGGGATGTGCTGGAGAAAATCTCCGTCCGTATCGTCAACGAAGTGGACAACGTCAACCGTATCGTCTACGATATTACCTCGAAACCGCCTGCAACCATTGAGTGGGAATAAAATTAAATAGCTGAACTACACCGAAACCTTCAACTCCACCATTGCCGTGGGTTTGAAGGTTTTTTGTGGCTGTAATGCTATAGAAATTGTTTGGTCATTTGCATTTTTTGTGTAATGAGATGGATAATACTGTTGAAGAGTATATTTAAGGAGGAGAAGCAATGAAAGCCATCGTCATCGATCGTTATGGGGGCAAGGAAGAACTTCAGGAAAGAGAAGTACAGAATCCTGCTCCGCAAGCACATCAGGTTGTAGTCAAAGTGGCCGCCACTTCCATCAATCCAATTGACTGGAAGCTGCGGGAAGGTTACTTGAAACAAATGATGGATTGGGAGTTTCCGATTATTTTGGGGTGGGATGTCGCCGGGACGATTTCAGAAATCGGCAGCGGGGTAACGGATTGGAAAGTAGGGGACGAGGTGTTTGCACGCCCGGAAACGACCCGCTTTGGCACGTATGCTGAATACACTTTAGTGGATGATCACCTGCTGGCACACAAGCCTGGCAACATCTCATGGGAAGAAGCCGCATCGGTTCCGCTCGCCGGCCTGACGGCTTGGCAGGCGCTTTTTACCCATGGTGGACTGACTGCAGGAGAAAAGGTATTAATTCATGCCGGTGCAGGTGGCGTGGGTATGTTCGCGATTCAGTTTGCCAAACAAGCCGGAGCCTATGTAATTACAACAGCCAGCGAGCGTAATCATGAATTGCTTGCTTCTCTGGGAGCGGACCAGATTATTGATTACCGAACGACCCAATTTGAAGATGTTTTATCAGATGTGGACGTTGTGTTCGATACGATGGGCGGAGATGTTCAGAAGAACAGCTTCAAAGTGCTCAAAAAACATACCGGGCGGATTATATCGATCGTCAGCAATTTTGATGAAGAGCTGGTGAGGGAGTTTGACGTAACTGCGAAAAATATATGGCTCGAGCCCAATGGCCAGCAGCTTCAGGAAATTTCCGGCCTTTTGGAGCAGGGGAAGGTCAGATCAGTGGTCGGTGCTACGTTTCCTTTTTCGCAAAAGGGACTGTATGATGCCCACGCATTAAGCGAGACCCACCATGCTGTCGGTAAAATTGCCATAACTTTTTCTTAAAAAAATCCATTGGTAAGCAAAGCTGGTCCATGGTTAGTGAATGCACAAAGAAATCGCTCCTTTTGGGATGGTTGGTGGTACTTCCACTTTTCCTAAACGGGCGATTTCTTTTTTTATTTACACCAAAACTAAGAGGTGCCCCAAGCATCCATTTCATTTTGCGCCTCCCTTCTACTTCTGCTGAATGGAGGGATACCCTCTCCTTGACAAGGACAAGCTAGAAGAAGAGAGTGAAAATTACACCGTAAAGCTGCTCAAGCTGCTTGTTAATGACACAAGTAAGTGTAACGTGACAAATGTCTGAATTACGAACAATTTTTAAAACCGCACCCATAATGTTCGTATTTACCATTGACAAGTGATGTCATGTACACCTAAAATAATAAAGCGTTAGAGCAGCATAAATATTCGTATAATTCCGGGAATCGGCCTGGAAGTCTCTACGAGGTCACCGTAATGACCTGGCTACGATTAAGAAGAGCAAAGCCTTCACGATCCTTCGGATGTGAGTCCGATATTTCTCGCTGAAACGGTACCGTCCTTTGTAGGGATGGCTAAGCTGTTTTGGCTTGACAATCGCGAAGCTGTTCTTTTTTCGGGCCGGTGTCTCCCAAGATGCCGGCTTTTCTGTTGCTTTCAGACAACATACACCTTAGGGGGAGAACAATTTGAACCGCTTTTTCAAGTTGAAAGAAAACGGCACCACAGTACGCACAGAGATTATGGCCGGTCTGACCACATTTATGGCAATGGCGTATATTTTGTCGGTTAATCCAGGCACACTTACCGCCTTTGGCCGTATTGACATGGGCTGGTATTCCGTATTTCTGGCAACCGCTCTGGCAGCGGGGATCTTCACCATCGCCATGGGACTGTTCATTAATTTTCCGGTAGCGCTGGCGCCTGGTATGGGCCTTAATGCATATTTTGCATCCGTCGTTTTATCGTCGGCAACCACTGACCATGAGTTTACCTGGCAAATGGGTCTGACCGCTGTATTTATTTCCGGTATTATCTTTATCGTGCTTACGATCACCCAGATCAGGCAGATCTTGCTTACCGCCATTCCTGACAGCTTGAAGCATGCTATTACCGTCGGTATCGGTATGTTCATTACCATTATCGGCCTGAAAAACAGCGGACTGATGACGATCGGCGTTGAAGCCGGCAAAGACATCGCTGCTAATAAGTTTACAGATGTACTTTCCTTTGAGACAGTTATTCATATGGGCAGCCTGGAGAACACCAATGTTCAGCTGGTCATCATCGGCCTCTTATTGATTTCCATCCTGATGGTGTTGAATGTGCGCGGTGCAATCCTGTTCGGAATTCTGGGAACAACAGTAGCCGCTATTCTCATGGGCGTTGTTGATTTCAGCAGCCTGTCGAGCACTGACAATCACTGGGTTCCTGATTTCTCACAGCTCAACTTCTGGCAATTTGACTGGGAAGGTATTATGCACACTGGTATCGTATCTGCGATTGCCACATTCACCTTTGTAGAATTGTTTGATACCTTTGGTACGCTTGTTGGTACGGCTGAACGTGCTGGAATTATGAAGGACCCTGAAGAAGGCAAGAAACGTGTCGGAAAAGCGATGTTCGTTGATGCAGTCGCTGTTGCCGGCGGTGCGGTGCTGGGTACATCCACTACAACCGCTTACGTTGAAAGTGCTGCCGGGGTCGCTGAAGGCGGACGTACAGGTCTGACTGCCGTTACAACGGGTATCTGTTTCCTGCTTGCACTGTTCCTGGCTCCAGTTGTGGCGCTTATCCCTGGCCCCGCTACTGCGGCTGCACTGATTATTGTCGGTGTGCTGATGGCTCAATCCATCCGCGAAATCGATTTTCAGGATATGGTGCTGGCGATTCCAGCCTTCCTGACCTTCGTAATTATGCCTTTCACTTACAATATCGCGAACGGGATCTCCTTCGGAATTGTTACGTACGTTATTCTGGCCTGTGTAGCCAACCTGGCCGGTAAAAAGAAATACGACATCCACTGGATGATGTGGGTGCTTGCTGTTCTGATCGTTCTGCGTTACCTTCTGATCGGCAGCCAGGGCTAAGTCTATTATGTAGCTTATATAAATCAGAACATGCAGGTTTCTGTTTCAGCGGTCCCTTCTATTGAAGAAGGGGCCGTTTTCTCTTATTGGGGGGTAACTTCAGGACAACCTCTGATATGGTCTTTTCTTGAGCTGGCATTTCGATTATATTGTTGAAGAGGTGATCCTATTGTCAGGCTTTTTCCAAAAAACATTCCGGTCCTGCAAAGACAATCCGTGGCCGCTCGTACTGTTTCTACTGGGTGCCATTGTTAGGTCAGTTTATCTCGGCTCTATTCCTTCAGGACTTAATCAGGATGAGGCATCCATCGGTTATGATGCTTATGCGATCCTTCATTATGGGATTGACCGCAACGGTGTCCACCTTCCCGTTCACCTCATCGCCTGGGGCAGCGGACAGAACGCACTGTATGCTTATTTATCCATGCCTTTCATTTGGCTCTTTGGACTGACACCGCTGTCGGTAAGGGCGCTTAGTTTGGTGATGGGTCTTTTTGGCATGATTTTTTTCTATTTATGTATGAAGAGACTTTTTCCATCCAGGGCTGCAGGCATTTTCGCCATGTTCTTTATCGCCATCAACCCCTGGCATATTATGATGTCCAGATGGGCGCTTGAATCGAATTTGTTCCCTACATTGATCCTGATTGCCGTCTATTGTCTGCTAAGATCATTTCAGAATCCTAAGTGGACTTACGTCTTCACCGTCATCCTGGCAATCTCGTTGTATGCATACGGTACAGCCTACTTTTTTGTACCGGTATTTGCTATCTGTGCGGCATTTCTTCTATTGTATAGTAGAGCTTTGAAATTCCGGACGTTAGGCTGGAACGGTATTCTGTTTGTGCTCCTTGCTGTGCCTATACTATTATTTATAGTAATTAATCATTATGGGCTTCAAGAGATTGGAATGAAGCTCTTCACGATTCCCAAATTAACGATGCCCCGGGTGGAGCAGATTTCCTCTGTATTCAGCGGACAGCTCCTGCAGACGGCATCCGGTAACTTTAGTTCATTTCTCCGGCTTATGCGCAGCGGGAGTGACGGGCTGCCCTGGAATTCCATATCTCCATACGGTTATGCTTATCCGATTGCGCTGCCCTTTGCTCTGCTTGGGCTTTTCATCCTGATGTATGAGTTCTACCAGCGCGGACGCGAAGGGCTTGGGAATATCGTCGTGCTGCTCTGGCTGGGCATTGCCGTTCTGATGGCCCTGATCACAGATGTGAACATCAACCGGATTAATATTATTTTCTACCCGCTGATTATGCTGGTTACTGCAGCAGCATTCTGGCTCTATCAGAAACTTAAGCCTGCCGGTATAGTAGCGGTTTTGGCATTTGCTGTAATGTTCGGCTTTTTTACAAACGCTTATTTTCGTGAGTTCCCCAAGAACATCGGTCCAGCCTTTTATGACTCATTGGGGGAGGCTATCCAGTATGCTTCAGAAGCAACCAGCGGTAATGTCTATGTCACGGATAAGGTCAATATGCCCTATATCTTTGTGCTCTTTTATGAGAAGATCAATCCGCATGATTTTCTGGATTCCGTCAAATACATCAATCCCGGAGATGCGTTTCAGAGGGTCGCTTCATTTGGCCGGTACAAATTTGGCGCTCCGGACGCGCAGCCGGGGCAGAAGGCGTATGTCTATGGGGAAGATGAGCCTGTGCCCGCTGTGAATGGAGGTTACACAATTACCCGTTTCACGAATTACAGCGTGCTTATTTATAACCATACGGAAGGTATGAATGCTGCTGATGTAGAAGGAGTGCAGGCAGAGGTTCCAAATGGAGGATTTGAAGAGGGGGCCGCAAGCTGGAACTTTTCAGCGGGGACAGGTGTTGCTCACAATAATCCTTACTCGGGAGCAAGCCATGCTTACCTGGATATAGGTTCTGACAAAGACATCCTGCAGACCTTTACTGCCAACAAGACAGGTATCTACAAGCTTGCCGCCATGGTAAGCGCCGGAGGTTCCGGTGGAAGGATCGGCATTCGGGTGGATGGCGCTGTACGTGCGGAAACAGAACTGACTGCAGGGGATGAATATCACTCTGTTGTACTTCCGGATGCTTCCCTTAAGCAAGGTGAGCAGGCGGAGATTTACATAACCGGCGGGAACGGCTGGATTAACATTGACGAGGTGAGGTTGGAACGATGATCAAGAGTACACGCGCGGCCGCAATGATGCTTTTAATGCTGTTATTGTTCATTCTCCCTGTAACAAGCATTCATGCAGCAGGCAATTTATTGCAGAATCCGGGCTTCGAGGATGGAGAAGAGGGGGCTCCTTCGGGCTGGACCAAGGATATGTGGATCGCGGGGGACAACTCCGGGCTGCTCTCAGTGCAGTCTGAGGATGTCCATTCCGGTAACAAGGCAGCAGTTATTGAGAATCTGGAGCCCAATCACCTCAAATGGGTACAGACGATTGCTGTATCGGCTAACAGCTACTATAAGATCTCCGGTTATGTCAAAATCGTCAGCACCGCAGGCGAGGGCCTTGGTGCGAACATTTTTCCGGTAGGCATCGGAGGCGGTTACCCCGCTACCAAGGATACGGCTGGAGATTGGCAGTATCTTGAGTTCTACGGCCAAACAGGTCCCGGGCAAAAAGAGCTGGGCATCGGTGCGGCCCTGGGCGGCTATGCCAGTCTGATCCAAGGCAAGGCTTACTTTGATGATCTGTCAGTAGAACAGGTAGATGCCGCTCCTGGAGGAGCCAGTGTCATCTCGCTTGACAGCGGAGCGGCGGCAGCCCAGAATGGAAGCGGCAAAGCTGCTGAGACACCGCACAAAGTATCGCCTGCCAAGCTTCTTTTACTGTCGGCGGTATTTAGCGTCTTTTTCGCTTTCTTCTATAACAGGGCATTCCGCAGTGACCGGCTTCTGAAGCAGCCGGATGTTATCTATACCAGATGGCTCTATGTTGTCTTTGGCGCAGCATTGATCCTGCGGATCTGGATCGGATTAACCGCACAAGGATACCAAAATGACATGAATACCTTTATCGCCTGGGGTCAGCGTCTTGTGGACCTGGGGCCAGGCAAGTTCTATGAAAAAGGATATTTCGCCGATTATCCTCCTGGATATCTGTACATATTGTATGTGCTTAGCCTCATTCGCGGGCTGTTCGGATTTGCACATGGCTCCGGAGGAGAAAATCTGCTCTTTAAGCTGCCGGCAATCGTTTCCGACTTGATACTGGGCTGGCTGATCTATCGCGCAGGCCGCAAGAAGCTTGGTTCTGGTGTGTCTATCGGTCTGATGCTGCTGTTCCTGTTCAATCCGGCTGTACTGATGGATTCTGCTGCGTGGGGGCAAGCGGACTCATTCTTTTTAGTGTTCCTGCTGCTCAGTATTCTGTGTGCCTCGGAACAAGGATTTGTGCGTTCGGCTATCTTTTTTGCTCTGGCCACGCTGATTAAACCACAGGCACTAATATTCACGCCTGTTCTGCTATTTGCTTTCTATCATCACCGTGCGTGGAAGCAGCTGGCGGTCGGTGCCCTTTACGGTCTTGGCATCTTTGCCGTACTGGCCGCTCCATTCTTCTGGAATAATGGCGGACTCGGAGGACTTATCGACCTTTATAAGGGAACCTTATCCTCCTATCCTTATTCCACGGTGAACGCCTTTAATCTATATGCGCTGACCGATCCCATGTGGGCTTCGATTGATTCCATGTGGCTTGGGATTACCTACCGTGCCTGGGGGTTCATTTTCATCCTGGTGGCCGTTGCCCTTGCAGCGTATTACTCTTTCCTAAAAGACCGCAAAGACCTGTCGAAGTCCTTCTTCATCGGTATGGTTCTGATCATAGTCGTGTTCGTGTTCGGTACCAAAATGCATGAACGTTACATGTACCCGGCTTTAATCCTTTGTTTATTCACCTATATCGAGAGCCGGGACCGGCGGTTCCTGACCCTGTTCCTCGGCTTTACTTTGACACAGTATCTTAATGTAGGGTATACATTGGCCCATCTGAATGCCGGCAATAACCCGCCTTCAGACGGAATTGTGCTGGTGACAGCAATTGCCAATATCGCTTTAGCGTTATATATGCTGTACGTAGGTTATTCCGTATATGTCCGTAAAAATATCAAGGAGCTCGCATCACCCGCCACTCCATCAGAGAAGTATGATGCCGATATCGAACTTGCTGAGGGAATCCGTCCGCTGGCGAAGAGCGTTAGAGCCGGCAGGTTTAAGCTGCAGCGTAAAGACTGGATCTGGATGCTGGGCATTACCGCTGTATATGCGGCGCTGGCCTTGTTTCATCTGGGCTCTACCAAAGCCCCGGAAACCCTGTGGGAACCGGCAGCCAGCGGCGAGAGCTTTTATGTAGACCTTGGCCAGAGCAGGCAGCTGGAACGTGTGAATATATTCGGCGGTGTCGGAACCGGCAAATTCAAGCTGGAGTTCAGCGAATCGCCGGATGTCTGGAACAGCCCGCTGGATGTCAACGAAGATGTCGGTAATGTATTCATTTGGAAAAGCCAGCCTTTGAACGTAGCGGCAAGATATGTGAAACTGACCGTCACATCGCCAGGCTTCACTTTGAATGAGATGGCCTTTTATGAACAAGGAGGAGGCAAAACACCGCTTCCGGTAGCAAGCGTTACACCTGATGGTGCTGCTGCCAAGAGAGGCCAGCCGTCCAACCTGTTTGACGAACAATCGATTATTCCGGAAAACTCCGGATTCATGAACAGCACCTACTTTGATGAAATCTATCATGCCCGTACGGCCTATGAGTATGCCCATGGTATTGTTCCTTATGAGAATACCCACCCGCCACTTGGCAAGCTGCTGATCTCGGTCGGGATGGAACTGTTCGGCGTCAATCCGTTTGGCTGGCGGATCATCGGTACCCTTTTTGGGATCGCAATGCTGCCGCTGATCTATATAATGGCCCTGAGGCTCTTCAAAAAGAGTCTCTACGCCGCACTTGCCGCCGGACTGTTCGCACTCGATTTCATGCACTTCACCCAGACGCGCATCTCAACGATCGATGTCTACGGCGTATTCTTCATTATGTTGATGTTCTATTTCATGCAGCGGTATTTCACAATGAACTTCTATCGTGTACCGCTGCGCCAGACGCTGGTCCCGCTATTCTGGTCGGGTCTGTTCTTCGGAATCGGCGTTGCCTCCAAATGGATCGTAATCTATGGAGGAGCCGGACTCGCTATTATGCTGGCGCTTGGCTTGTTTGAACGCTATAGAGAATATAAAGCGGCGGGGCGCTTGCTGTCTGAGGGTAGAGTAGGGGACCAGGAGTTGAAAGCCGCCTGCCACACTGCTGTTGGGTCATTCTGGAAGAATACTATCATTACCCTGCTTAGCTGTCTGTTGTTCTTTGTAATTATTCCTGGCATCATCTATAGCCTGTCCTTTATCCCTGTACTGTCCGTCTCGGCGGATGGCTACACCTTCAAAGGCCTGATCCAAGCTCAGAAGAATATGTATGATTACCACAGCCAGCTTGTTGCCACCCATCCGTTCGCTTCTTCCTGGTGGGAGTGGCCATTCATGAAGCGGCCGGTATGGTTCTTCAGTGGGGGAGAAGGCCTGCCCGAAGGCCAGGTCAGCAGTATTGTCACGATGGGGAATCCGCTGATCTGGTGGACCGGAGTCTTTGCTATGCTGGCTGCGGTCTGGTTTACAGTGAAGCGCAAGGACAAGAACCTGTACATGATCTGGATCGGGTTCTTCTCGCAGTATGTACCGTGGATGCTGGTGCCGCGTGAGACATTCCTTTACCACTATTTTGCGATGGTTCCGTTCATGATTCTTGCCATTGTATATATCATGAAGCTGTTCGACAGCAAATACCCCGAAGCCCGCTACATGCGTTATGCCTATGTGGCCGGTGCCGCATTGCTCTTTGTATTGTTTTATCCCGTACTGTCTGGTATGCAGGTCAGTAAAGAGTATGTGGACGTTATGCTGCGCTGGTTCCCTTCCTGGGTATTCTAGTGGTCTAGCAATGTGTGTGAAGCAGCTTTATATCTTTTGATTAATATAGTAAATAACTAGGCATATGCTTCTATGGGCGGTGTTGTATGGAGCCGATCTGGAAGCATATGCTGACAAAACCTAGGTTTATGCTTCCGAAGCAAGTTTTGAACGAAGCGATTCGGATGGATGCATGGGCTCACAAAACTTTTAGGAGGAACAAAGGTGAAAGCCAGATATAGTGTAATTGTCCCCATGTTCAATGAGGAGGAAGTCATTCAGCATACGTATGAGCGTCTCAAAAAGGTAATGGACGGTTGCGGCGATTCCTACGAGCTGGTCTTCGTCAACGACGGAAGCCGGGACCGTACAGCCGAGATTATGCGCGGAGTCAGCCGTCAAGATGAGCATGTCAAGCTGATCGATTTCTCACGCAACTTTGGCCATCAGGTAGCGATCACGGCGGGGATGGATTATGCTGAAGGCGAGGCGGTCGTGGTTATTGATGCGGACCTCCAGGATCCGCCAGAGGTTATTTTGCAGATGATCGCGAAGTGGAAAGAGGGCTATGATGTTGTTTATGCCAAGCGGCTCAAACGCCACGGAGAGACTTTTTTCAAAAAAGCAACTGCGAAGATCTTCTATCGTTTGCTGAGCAGCATGACAAGTGTGGATATTCCTACAGATACAGGGGATTTTCGTTTGATTGACCGTAAAGTATGCGATGTGCTGCGCGGTCTGAAGGAGAAGAACCGTTATGTGCGAGGGCTGGTAAGCTGGGTGGGCTTCCGGCAGACCATGGTGGAATACGTCCGTGAAGAGCGTTTTGCCGGCGAAACCAAATACCCCCTGAAGAAAATGATCCGGTTTGCGCTCGACGGCATCACCTCCTTTTCCCATAAACCGCTGAAAATCGCCTCATATGTTGGCTTTTTTCTTTCCTTCTCCAGCTTCCTTTATTTATTCTTTGTTTTATTCCAAAGGGTTTTCACTTCTTGGACCGTCCCGGGCTGGGCTTCTATCGTTGGCGTCAACCTGCTGTTTAACGGTATTGTGCTCATGCTGCTTGGTGTAATTGGCGAATATATCGGGCGGATTTATGATGAGTCCAAGGATAGACCGCTGTATATCGTGCGCGAGACTAAGGGCTATGGTGACATAGATAGGGATGTAGAGCGCGCGGACATGCGGAAGGAAAGCGATTATGTTAAATAAAAAAATGAATGCAGGCTTTGTCCAGTTTTTGAAATTCAATGCCGTAGGCCTGCTGAATACATTGATTGATTTCGCTGTATTTACCCTGTTGCATTCGCTTGGTATGGTAAATACACCGGCACAGATTATTTCATACAGCACCGGTACAGCCAACAGTTTTATATGGAATAAAAAAGTGACTTTTAAGGACCACAACCGCGGGAGTCAGAACGGCTTTGACCGGATGCAACTGGTTAGGTTTATTGTACTTAACCTCGTGGTGCTGGGCATTTCGGTGCTGCTTATGCATTTGCTGACAGACCGCTTCGGTCTTCAGGTGCTGATTGCCAAAGTGCTGGTTACCGGTGTAACCGTGATTATCAATTTTTTCGGAAGCCGGAAATGGGTATTTTGAAAAGTCTACTTCAAATGTGGGGACAGTCCTTTCTGCCAGGGGCTGCACAAACTAACTTACGGAGGTGATGTTCATGCGCAAGTTCTCTTATCTTATTATTCTTGCCGGGATTCTGATTATGCTGTACCCCAAAGCTAACGAGTGGTACAACGATTGGCAGCAGCAGAAGCTGCTGGAAGAAGCTGAACAGGCATTTAGTGAAAGTGCGCCTTCAACGTCTCCGCCGTCCGATCTGAGCAAGCAGTACGCCGAAGTCACCCAGCTTCTTGCAGAGGAATCCTCTGGGGATCAGGCGGAGGCGACGGAACCCCCATCCCCTGAAATCCGGTTGGGTGGGAAGATCACAGGCATCATCCAGATCGATAAAATCAATCTGAAGCTCCCTATCCTGGAGGGCGCCACCAAAGCCAATATGAAACATGCTGCCGCTCATATGCAAGAGACTGCTGCAATTGGGCAGGTTGGTAATGCTGCGATTGCAGCACACAGATCAAGAACGGCCGGCCGGCTTTTTAACAGATTGAATGAAGTTGCGATCGGCGATAGCATATCCGTACAGACAAGTGGGCATGATTACCGCTATGTAGTATACGATATCTCGATTGTTGAACCTACGGATGTTTCCGTCTTGAATGGCCGGGGTGATGACAAAATACTCACACTAATTACTTGTGATCCATTGGTTAATCCAACCCATCGGCTGATTATCCACGCTAAGTTGTCCTAATTTCGACAAGCAGGGGCTCGAAAATCCGGTATTGTAAAAATTTTATCAATAAATAATGGGAATCTAGTGATTTAGATCTTGTATATAGAGATGAATATGGTAGTATATAACTATAAAAGCTAAGCACGATAACGGCAAACCTATCGAAAGGTAGGGACGCAAAGCTAAAGGGCCTTCCCTCAATGGATGGCAGCCAGCTACCGAATGAAGAGGCTTTTTTTGTTTAGTCTTAATATGAATCTAGTAGATCACTTTTAGAAGTGAGAACAGATAAAGCTTATACGATAACGGCAAACCTATCGAAAGGTAGGGACGCAAAGCTAAAGGGCCTTCCCTCAATGGATGGCAGCCAGCTACCGAAAGGGGTTTTATCCATGAAAAAGATCTATCTTATGTTATTGACACTGTTTGTAGTCGTCACTTCCGTCCAAGTAGGCTCGGCAGAAGCTGCCAGCACGGAAACAGGCTGGTTAAATACATCACAGCTGAACCAAGGTGTAATCGCAGTATCTTATGACGTACCGAAGGACAAACGTATTAAGCTGATGATCACCAAGGACAATAACAGCTACACTTACAATCTATATGCATCGAAGCCAACTGAAACTTTTCCATTGCAGCAAGGTAATGGCTCTTACAAGGTTTCGGTTTTGGAGAACACTACCGGCAACAAATACAAAGTTGTTTCTTCAGAAACAGTAGATCTGAGCCTGGACAATGCTAACGCCGTATATTTGAGCTCTGTACAGAATGTGAAGTGGAGTTCTTCCGATAAATCAGTTCTCAAAGCCGCCCAGTTGACAGAGGGCTTGACCACCGACGAACAAAAGGTGAAAGCAATCTACGACTTCATCGTTTCCAATGTGAAATATGACTATACTCTGGCCTCTACGGTTACGACAGATTATATTCCGAACAATGATAATACACTCATCACCAAAAAAGGTATTTGCTACGATTATGCCTCATTGTTCGCAACCATGCTTCGCAGTCAAGGTATACCTGCTAAGCTGGTAATGGGGAACACGAGCTATGTGACTTCCTACCACGCTTGGAATGAAGTTTTGATTAACGGCAAGTGGGTAACTATTGATACTACAGTCGATGCTGGACTGGGCAAGAGTAACCAGGCTACAGGATTGATTAAAGTAGCAAGCAAATACTCAGCAGCTAAGTTCTACTAATATAAGTAGAAGTGACATGAATATAAGCTCGACTTGAAGATAACTCACTTAAAAATTAAGTGGGTTATCTTTCTTTTTTAAAAGGGTTGCTTTTTCATATGACAATAGGGTATTATAAGTAAGCGTTGTTGGAGCACTGCTAAGCAAATGCGAATGACTAAATAAGTAATTCAAAAAAAAGCTTGCATTACTCGGCCAAACGTGATATATTATAAGAGTTGCTGGTGACGAGATAATCGGCGCCGACGACGAGCTTGATCTTTGAAAACTGAACAACGAGTGAGTGGGATTTCACGCAAGTGAGATCCAAAAATAGAGAATATTTTATTCTCGTCAGATGTTTCAAAATGAGCAATCGCTCTTTCTAAATACCAATTTGGAGAGTTTGATCCTGGCTCAGGACGAACGCTGGCGGCGTGCCTAATACATGCAAGTCGAGCGGAGCTTATCCTTCGGGGTAAGCTTAGCGGCGGACGGGTGAGTAACACGTAGGCAA